>NZ_JBNNJJ010000016.1:0-89114 GCF_050269995.1 Hyphomonas sp. NPDC076881
TCCGGCTTGTGACAGATGGCACCCCCTAGGGAGAAGGGGCTTTTAGAGGGATAAGCCCCCGCCTCTCCACCCCCCAATCCCCGCCGCCACGGGCCATCCCGGCCCGCCTGTCCGCCGCCTATCCGCGCCATGCGAGGCTTCTCCCGTCGCCTCCGGCCGGTTTCATCTCCCGGCCGGGGGCGGGGGCCTGACCAGCCCCGGCACCGGAGGCGGAAGGCGTCGCGATCCTTCCTTCTCAGATCGTTCATCATCGCATGCGGCGCATTCCGCCTCCGCCTGCCACATCCCAGCAAAACCGGAAGGGGCGGCCCTGTCCGGCCTTTGGCGCTGGCGTGAGGAATGTGCGCCCGCTCATCCTTCGACTTCGCTCAGGATGAGCTTCTCTGGCGGACGGCTCTGAGCTCATCCTGAGCGAAGTCGAAGGATAGAGCGGGCATTCCCAACGCTGGCGCATAAGGGATTCCCCCGTTTTCGCGGGCGCTGCCTTCTGTCATAAGGCGGGCCATGACGATCCAGATTGCCGCCCTCTACAAATTCTTCCGCTTTCCCGACTATGCCGAGCGCCGCCAGGCCCTCGCCGCAAAGCTGTGCGGGCTGGGTATCAAGGGCTCGCTGCTGCTGGCCGAAGAAGGCATCAACGGTACCCTCGCCGGCACCCCGGAGGCTATCACCGAGGCCCTCGCCACGCTGCGCGCGCTGCCCGGCGCCGAAACGCTGGAGGCGAAGTTCTCGGAGGCCGATGAGATGCCCTTCCTGCGCCTCAAGGTGCGTCTGAAGCGCGAAATCGTCACCATGGGCGTGCCGGGCACGGACCCCAACAGCCTCGTTGGCACCTATGTGAAGCCGCAGGACTGGGACGCGCTGATCTCCGATCCGGACACCGTGCTGATCGACACGCGCAACGATTACGAAGTCGCCATCGGCACCTTCGAAGGCGCGATTGATCCCAGGACCGAAACCTTCCGCGAGTTTCCCGCCTGGTTCCGCCAGTTCCGGGAGAAGCTGGAAGCGGAAGGCCGCAAGCCGAAGATCGCCATGTTCTGCACCGGCGGCATCCGCTGCGAAAAGGCCACGAGCTTTGTGAAGGCCGAGGGCATCGACGACGTGTTCCATCTGGAAGGCGGCATCCTGAAATATCTCGAAGAGGTGCCCGCCGAGGGCAGCCTGTGGCGCGGGGAGTGTTTTGTCTTTGACGAACGTGTCTCTGTTTGTCCGGATTTGTCCCCTGGCAGTCACGTCCTGTGCCATGCCTGCGGCCATCCTGTCTCGGAAATGCAGCGAAAAGACCCCGCCTATGTCGAAGGCGTGTCCTGCCCACACTGCATTGAAAAGATGACAGATTCTCAGCGCGCCCGCTTTGCCGAGCGGCAGAAGCAGATCGAGCTGGCGAAGAAACGCGGGCAGGCCCATGTCGGCCCGCGCGCAGAAATCTCTTTTAATTCCAGGGATTAAACCGGCGCGGAATGGCCGGCGGGGCGCCCGTGTCCTCGTCCTCACCCCGGTGCGGCGCCAGCGGCGCATCATCCAGCTGTGGCATCACATCGGGCAGGTCTTCCGTGCCGTCGATGATCAGCGTGCGCGGTTCTGATGGCTTTGTTTCTGCAGGCTTTTCTTCCGGGGCAGGCACAGCCTGCGTGCCCGCAAAGCCGACGCCATAGGGAATGCCCGACAGCGAGAAACGCTGCTGCATCGGCGCCGGCGCAGGGGCGGGTTCCGGCTCGGGCGCTGCTGCAATGGCAACAGGTTCAGGCTCAGGTTCAGTCTCTGGCGCGGCCAGCGCAGCGGCCTCCTCCATCGTCTCTTCCGGGGCCTCGTCGGCGGCGTCCCCGGTCTCGGCATAGGCGGCCGGCAGCGCATGCAGCAGCGGGGCCGGCTCGGCTTCCGGTTCAGGTGCCGGTTCTGGCGTGGCCGCTACGAGGTCGGGCTCCGGCAGGGGTTCTGGTTGAGGCTGGGGCTCAGCTTCCGGCTGTGGCGCCACGGCGACTTCCGGCCCGGCCATCGGCGCGGTATTGTTGATCTGGTCAGCCAGCGTTGCCACGGCAGCCGTGATCGCCGTTTCCCCGTCCAGAGAGGTCGTCTCGTCGGTCACTGTTTCCGGTTCCGGCTCAGGCTCTGGTTCAGGCGCGGCCGCGACAGTTTCAGGCGCTTCATCGGCCGCTTCCAGCCCTGCCAGCAGCGTGCGGATCGCCTTTTCTGCGCCGCGCGCATGGCGGTGGGCCTCACGGAACAGCTCCCCGATGAACAGGGCATAGGCGCGGCCAGCCGCGTCTTTCTCGTCGGCAATTTCCTCGGGGCTGCAGGTCTCTATCTCGCGGCCCACGGCATCGGTCAGGATCACGCCATGGGGCTCCGGCGTCAGCACGACGCGGTAACCTTCGGTGTCGTGAACGATGGTGCCGTTCTCTCCCTCGATCCAGGAGACGCGCTGCTTGCGCGTCATCTCGCCCAGCTTGTCGATCAGCTTCTTGGTCGAAGGATGCAGCATTCTTTTCCCGCCTTCTCATCCGTTTTGTTCATCACCGCGCATAGGACTAGCCGGTCAGCGCGGAAGATTCAAACCTTGCGTCCACGCAGACCCGCCGCAGGGCTGCATTACGGTTTGGTCAACCATCTTTCGTGTCACAGGCGAGTGATTTCAGGGCACCGGGGGCAGGTAAGTCTGGCGAACGAGCAGCGGATCGGCGCCAGTACCACTGAACTCAAGGCGGAAATGTGGGTTCTCGCAGACCAGCCCTATCTCGCTGGCCGTTTGAGGCGGCGCGCAGCGGGTCTTCAGCCCTTCGGGCACATCGGCAAGGCGGCTCGCCCCCGCGCGGACCCCGCCAGGACCGGCCACATCGGGTGAGGTGGTGGCCACCGCCCCGGCATAGCCGCGCGTCCAGTCTGGCGTCACGACATAGAGCGGCGCGCTGCTGCCCGCCTCGCGGATGTGAAAGGCCGGCATGTCTGCATCAGGGATCGTCACCACGTCCAACCCCGGAAAGGCGCGCTCCAGGGCCGGCACGGTGAAGGGCGTCTCAGCCGTCAGACTGGACGCCCCCTCTGGTCCGATGAAGTAGGCCGCCTCATCGCCGGAATGGCCGGCAGGCGTCCCGCAGGCGGCCAGGATCAGGGCGAGAAGGAGAGAGGGAGCGGGCAGGGGCGGCTGGGGCATCCCGTCATTCTATGTCAGAAGGGGCAGAGGCGAGAAGGTCCCGCACCTCTTTTCTCACTTCGGCAATATCCTGGATGAAGGTCTTCACCGGCTGATCCTCGATCACGCGCAGATCGGTGCGGAAGCCGCGCACCACGCCGTCCGGCGAGACCAGAAGATAGCTCGGCGTCCAGCTGATCTGCAGCAGTTGCCGCAGGCTCGCATCATTATCCAGCACCACCGGCGGTACCGAATAGCCCGCCGATGCGAAATACGCCTCCAGCGAGCCATACTTTCCGTAAAGCTCCTCCGGCGTGGCGCGGTTGGCGTTTGCCGGCACATGGATCGACACGAAGTCGAGGTCGGGATCCTGCGCGATGGCGCGGGTGAGCGCATCAACATAGGGGCCATCGGCCACACAGTCGCCGCACCAGGCGCCCCACACATCGATCACCGTCCAGCGGGAGATGTCTGCCGAGCTGAACGTGCCGCCATCAGACGTCGGCGCGGTAAAGTCCGGCAGCTTCTGGCCGAGCAGGGCATACTGGAAGGGGCGGCCATCGCCGTCGCGGAATACCCCGTCGCCCTTGGTGTCGGCGGCGCCTTCCGGCGGGGCGGTGTTCTGCGTGATGAAGCCCTGTGCCTTCGGGCTGGCAGTCTCGCCCGTTGCCACTTCCGGCGCACTGGCCGGACCCGGCTGTGGGGCGGGCCCGCAGGCGCTGAGCGTCAGGGCGGCGGCGAGCGCAAACAGGGAAGCTTTCATCGGCATAACTCCGGTTAATTCCCGAAGCGTGCCATCAACCGGTGACCGGATGAAGGCAGCTATCCTCAACCGACCCATAAGCAAAAGGGCGGCCTTTTGGGCCGCCCTTCGCAATTTTCCGCTGAACCGTCAGGCTTAGCTGTAGATTTCGAACAGGCCGGCAGCGCCCATGCCGCCGCCGATGCACATGGTGACAACGCCCCATTTGGCCTTGCGGCGCTGGCCTTCCAGCAGGATGGAGCCGGTGCAGCGCGCGCCGGTCATGCCGAAGGGGTGGCCGATCGAGATGGCGCCGCCATTGACGTTGTATTTCGCGGGGTCGATGCCGAGACGGTCGCGGCTGTAGAGGCACTGGGAAGCGAAGGCTTCGTTCAGTTCCCACAGGTCGATGTCGTCCACCTTCAGGCCATGGCGCTCCAGCAGGCGCGGAACGGCGAAGACCGGGCCAATGCCCATCTCATCCGGGTCGCAACCGGCCACATTGAAGCCGGCAAAACGGCCGAGCGGCTTCAAGCCGCGGCGGGCGGCTTCCTTGGCTTCCATGACGACCACGGCAGCGGCGCCATCGGACAGCTGCGAAGCGTTCCCGGCGGTGACAAACTTGCCTTCCTTGACAACCAGGCCGCCGGAGAAGACCGGCTTCAGGCCAGCGACCATCTCATAGGTCGTGCCCGGACGGTTACAGTCGTCGCGGTCGGCGATCACCTCCTCGAAGGTTTCTTCCTTGGTTTCCTTGTTGACCAGCTTCATGCGGGTTTTCAGCGGCACGATCTCCTGCGCCATGTAACCCTTCTGCTGGAACTCGGCCGTGCGGCGCTGGCTCTCGACCGAATACTGGTCCTGGTATTCGCGGCTGACGCCATAGCGCTCGGCAACGATCTCGGCGGTTTCGATCATCGTCATCCAGATGGCCGGCCAGGTCTTGGCCAGTTCCGGTTCGAAGTATTTGTAGCGGTTGGACTGGCCCGAGCCCTGGACGAGGCTGATGCTCTCCACGCCGCCGCCAACGGTGACAGCTGCGCCTTCGTTGATCACGGTATGCGCTGCGTTGGCGATGGCCTGCAGGCCCGACGAGCAGAAGCGGTTGATGGTGGCGCCCGACGTGGTGGACGGGCAGCCAGCGGCGAGCGCGGCGTTGCGGGCCACGTTGTGGCCGGTGGCGCCTTCCGGCGCGGCGCAGCCGAGGAACACGTCTTCCACGGCGGCCGCTTCGACGCCAGCGCGCTCAAGCGCGCCCTTGATCACATGGCCGGCCATGGTGATGCCATGGGTATCATTCAGGGCGCCGCGACCAGCTTTGGTCAGGGCAGTACGGGCTGTTGAAACGATTACGGCTTCACGCATGGCTTCCTCCTTGTTCGATGCTCACGTCTTTGTGCGGCGCACCCTAGTGAGGGAATTGCCCGAACGGAAGCCTTCCCTTTACGTCAACGTACATTGGTCGCAGCAAAAAGCCCGCCAGCGCGGGGCTGGCGGGCCTGGATGGTTTGAAGCGGTCAGGAGCGCTTACGCGGTGACCTTCGGCTTCGGGGCAGCGGCCTTCACGGCCTCGTCCACATAGGCTTCGAATTTCTTGAAGTTGGCCACGAACTCTTCAGCCAGTTTTGCAGCCTGCTTGTCGTAAGCGGCCGGGTCGGCCCAGGTGCTGCGCGGATCGAGGATCTTGGCATCGACGCCGGGCACGGAGACCGGCACGAGGAAGCCGAAGGTCTCGTCCTTGCGGAATTCGACGGTGTTGAGTGAGCCATCGAGGGCGGCATTGAGCAGGGCGCGGGTTGCCTTGATCGGCATCCGGCTGCCCTGGCCATACGGGCCGCCGGTCCAGCCGGTGGAAACCAGCCAGCAATCGACGTTGTAGCGGGCGATCAGCTCACGCAGCAGGTTGCCGTATTCCGACGGGTGGCGCGGCATGAATGGGCCGCCAAAGCATGTGGAGAAGGTGGCCGAAGGCTCGGTCACGCCTTTCTCGGTGCCGGCAACGCGCGCGGTATAGCCGGAGAGGAAGTGATACATCGCCTGGGCCGGGGTCAGCTTGGCAATCGGCGGCATGATGCCATAGGCGTCTGCCGTCAGCATGATGAGGTTTTTCGGCTGGCCGCAGCGGCCCGTCAGCGACGCATTCGGGATCGCTTCGATCGGGTAGGCCCCGCGCGAGTTTTCAGCCAGCGCTGCGGAGTCGAGGTCGAGTTCGCGCGTGGTGGGGTCTATCACGACGTTCTCGAGCACGGTGCCCCATTGTTTCGTGGTGGCGTAGATTTCAGGCTCGGCCTCGGCCGACAGCTTGATCATCTTGGCATAGCAGCCGCCTTCGAAGTTGAAGAGGCCGTTTTCCGACCAGCCATGCTCATCATCGCCGATCAGCGTGCGCGAAGCATCTGCCGAAAGGGTCGTCTTGCCGGTGCCCGACAGGCCGAAGAAGATCGCCGCGTCGTCCTTGTCAGACGTGTTGACCGAGCAGTGCATCGGCATCACGCCCTGGTTGGGAAGCAGGTAGTTGAGGATGGTGAAGACCGATTTCTTGGTCTCGCCGGCATAGGACGTGCCACCGATGAGGACGAGGCGCTTGGCGAAGTTGACGGCGATCACGGTTTCAGAGCGCGTGCCATGCTTGGCCGGATCCGCGCGGAAGCTGGGGCAGTTGATGATGGTGAATTCCGTCTTGAAGCCGGCCAGCTCATCCGTGGTCGGAAGGCGCAGGAGGTGGCGGATGAAGAGGGAGTGCCAGGCATACTCGGTTACCACTGTGACGGGCAGGCGATAGTCCAGATCGGCGCCGCCGAAGAGATCCTGCGAATACATGTCCTGCTTGGCAAGGTGGGCTTTGAAGTCCGTCCACAGAGCTTCGAAATGCTCCGGCGTCATCGGGGCGTTGTTGTCCCACCAGACGGTGTTTTCGGTCAGCGCATCGCGCACGGTAAACTTGTCCTTGGCAGACCGGCCCGTGTGCTGCCCGGTTTCCACCACCAGGGCGCCGCCTTTGGCCACACGGGCCTCGCCAGCGGCCACAGCCGTTTCATACAGGCGTGCCTCGTTCCAGTTCTTCCTTACGGATTTTGTCTGCACACCCAGCTCGGCCAGGATTGCTACGGTATCGCTCATTACGCTGTCCTCGAATTTTAGCGAACTCTTAGGGCGCCCCGGCCCTTCCACCATGGGCCCATTAGCGCTTCGTGAGAAGCTTTTGCAACATCCGTGCCCATGCAAATTTGGCTGCAGCGCAGCATTTCCGGCGGTTAATGGCGCTGAGCTTCTGATGTCCTCCGTTGTCAAGTTTTGGCACCGGTGTCATTTTTTAGACTCGCAAATCATGCTTCCAGTTTAGGCAGCAAGGACTCGTCAGATTGGCACATCATTTCCTTCGCTACCTGGGCAGGCAGGCAAGATTGGCGTGGGGGAAGGAGAGGCGGACCAACCTGAAAGGATACCCCATATGGGATAATTCCGTAGGCAGATGAAAATGGGCGGGCGGCGTCTCGATTGCCCGCAGGCGGCACCTTGCTGTAGACCGGAGCGGCATGAAACCGCTCAATCCAGACTTCGCCGGCCTCGGCACCACGATCTTCACCACCATGTCTGCCCTCGCGGCGGAGCATGGCGCCATCAATCTGGGGCAGGGCTTCCCTGACGAGGACGGCCCGGCCGACATAAGGGAGATGGCCGCGCAGGCGCTGATCAAGGGCCCCAACCAGTATCCGCCAATGGCCGGTCTTCCGGCGCTGCGCCAGGCGGTGGCCGATCATGACCGGCGCTTCTATGGCCTTGCCTATGATGCGCGCGATGAGATCCTCGTCACCTCAGGCGCCACCGAGGCGCTGGCCGCCAGCCTGATGGCACTGCTCGCGCCGGGGGATGAGGTGATCGTGTTCGAGCCGCTGTATGACAGCTATCTGCCGATCATCCGCCAGTGCGGCGCAGTCCCGCGCATTGTGCGGCTGGAAGCACCCGGCTGGACCCTGCCGCAGGATGCGCTCGCTGCGGCCCTCGGCCCGGCTACAAAGCTGGTGCTGCTCAACACGCCCATGAACCCGACTGGCAAGCTGTTTGCCGGCGAGGAGCTGGCGGCCATCGCGCGCCTTGCTCTTGCCCACGATGCCTATGTTCTTTGTGATGAGGTGTACGAACATCTTGTGTTTGACGGCGCCGCGCATCACCCCATCGCGGCACTGCCGGAGATGCGCGCGCGCACGTTGCGCATCGGTTCGACCGGCAAGACCTTCTCGCTGACGGGCTGGAAGGTCGGCTATGTCAGCGGCCCGCGAGACCTGATTGCCACCGTTGCGAAAGTTCACCAGTTCCTCACCTTCACCACCCCGCCCGGCCTGCAGGCGGCGGTGGCGTATGCGCTGGGTAAGGAGGATGCCTATTATGCCAGCCTCGCTGCGTCGCTGCAGGCAAAACGCGACCGGCTGGCGGCGGGGCTGTCAGGTGTGGGCTTCACCGTGCTGCCCGCGCAGGGTACTTACTTCCTCACGGTACTGACGGATGGTGCCGGCCCGTCCTTCGCCACGGATGTAGATTATGCGCGCTGGCTGACTGTTGAGGTGGGCGTGGCTACCGTTCCGTGCAGCGCCTTCTATGCCGGGGCAAACCCGCCGCAGAACATGATCCGCTTCTGCTTCTGCAAGAAGGATGAGGTGCTCGACGCGGCGATCGCGCGGCTGGCAGAACGGCTGCCTCAATCTGGCTGATAGCGCAGCGCCCAGGTGACGGTGAATACGCCATCCTCATTGATCCCGCGCACCGGCAGGCTCAGCGGCTCGGCCCATTCCAGCCCCAGCGTGGCGTAGTTCTTGTATGAAATGCGCGTGCCAATACCGGCAGAGCTGAGATCGAATGTCTGCCCGCCTGCGCCAAGGACGCTGCCATCGGCATAGTCGGCAAACAGATAGATTTCGCTGCGGGCAAACGGGCCATCATCCAGCGGCCGCCACGCCGGCTCCAGCGAGACGACATAGCCCTTGTCCAAGCTGACAAGCCCGTTGCTGAAGCCCCGGCCATATTCGATGCCCCCGATCATCAGCCGCTCATTGGCGGGCAGGATGTCGTCGGTCCATTGCCCCGAAGCTTTCAGGCGCAGGAAAAGATCCTCTCCGACCGACTGAACGAAGCTGCCGGTGGCGTTCGCCTTGGTGAATGCTGTATCCGATCCGGCTACGGAGGAACGTACATCGCCAATGTCCAGCCCCTGCGCCAGAATGAGGTTGAGGCTGGCAGACCGTTTGGGCGCAACCCATGTTCCGCGCGCGCCAAGGCGCGCTGCCGTAATGTTTTCGTCGGCAATCACCGCGCCAAGTGCTGAATTACTGCTCTCGATATGGTCGATTGAGGCGTTGACCGTCAGATCCCGGGTGAAGTTCAGCAGCACCGGATAGGCAAGTCCCGCCGTCAGGAAGGTGGCGTCGCCCTCAATGGGAATGGAGGCGGGCCGGGTTTCCTGATAGGCGCCGGCGGCGGTCAGGGTCAGCCCATCGGTGCCGATCGGCGTGATATATTGCAGGCTGGCCGAGCGGGACTGGCGCCCGTCTGGCGTGAAAGAGAGGCGCCCGCGCAGAGCATCGCCCGCACGCAGCTTGCTGTAAAGGAAGCCGGACGCGCTGAAACGCCCGGAATCGACCAGCCGGGATTCGCGGCTGTCATAGCCCACGGCAAAGCCATCCTTCTTGTCTTCCACATCCAGCACAAGGATCACTGCGCCGGGCTCGCGCGCGGTGCGCAGGCCGGGGGTTACCTTCACGCCTTCCTCGCGCCGCGCCAGGGTCATGCCCCGCTCGAAACTCTCGCGGGTGGCGGGCTTTTCCGTCAGGAGCGGGCGCAGATATCCCCGCAACTGCCGGCGCTCGCTGATTTCGCCATCCGTCCGTGTAATGATTTCAGCAACATGGCCTTCGGCGATCAGCACGTCGACCACGCCGTCCGACAGATCCTGCGCCGGAATGGCCAGTGTGAAGAGGGCCACATTGGATTTCTTGTAGGCGGCGCTCATGGCCGCTGCCATTTCCTTCAGCGTCTCGGTATCTGCTGGCCGCCCCAGGAAAGGCTGGGTTGCCTCTGCCACGATGGCGGGCACATCGGTGCCCTTGAACTGGACGCCGCGGATCGGCACGGCAGAGGCCATTGGCGCAGAGGCGGCAACATCCACCACGCCGCGCTCGGGCGCTTCTGCTGTATCCGGATCAATAACGGGCGTTTCGGGGCGAGAGCCGGGATTGAGGCGTTCGTCCGGCGTTGCCTGGGGGGCGGCCAGGGCTGCAGGGGAGTAAAGGGAGGAAAGCGCCACGCTCAACAGCAGGGTGGGTGAAAATCGAACGTGGCGCTTTCTCATATGGTCTTCGTCTTTCGTTGTGTTCGTGGGCTAGTTCGCACCACCGCCCAGCAGCCCGCCGAGAAGTCCGGTCGTGCCAGAAAGAACGGGGGTCAGAGGTGTTTCAGGCACGTCTCCCCCGCTGCCCAGCAGATCTTGGACCGGTGCAGTCAGGCCGGAGAGAAGGCCGCCGCCGGAGAGCAGGTCTTCGACAGGGGCGCCGATGCCGCCCAGATCGCCTTCACCGCTCAGCAGGCCGGTAACTGTGCCGGTAACGTCGGCCAGAAGACCGCTGTCGGCTGTGCCGACATCCAGCAGGTTGGTGACTTCGGAAAGACCCGTCTCACCCAGCAGATCGTTCACCCCGCCCGTTATCGGGCCAAGGTCCACGCTGGCCACCGAACCAACCACCAGAGCTGTGTCGGTGCCGGTCGACAGGTCGGCATTGAGCAGGGTTCCGCCCGATGCAACCCCGATATCGGCAAGCGTGCCGGACTGCTGATCTGGAGACAGGACGCTGACGCCGATCAGGGAACTGGCGCTCTCGTCGCCGGCAAGGGTGCCGCCGCCAAGGTTGGCTGTCAGGACCGGGGAGACCGCAGAGGTCAGCCCATCGACAAGCGGGGCGCCGTCACTGCCGAAGCTTTCCAGCGCGCCGCCCACATTGGTCACCGTCTGGGTCACGGCGCCGGTCACGCTGGCAAGCTCGGTGGGAAGGTTCGCTTCGCCAAGGGCCGTATCGAGGCTGCTGCCCGTCGCCGATACGATCGATCCGGCCGAGGTGCTGACATCGGAAACGACCGGGATGCTGGTGGAGGTGTCGCCGAGATTGGCCAGCAGGCCGGTGCCGCCAATACCACTCGGGCCGACCAGGCCGCCAGCGGCGATCAGGCCGCTGTCGCCCAGGGTGAAGTTGCCGCCGGGTTCACCTTGCGGGCCGGTGGGGCCGGCGGGGCCTTGAGGACCAGCGGGGCCTGCGGGGCCGGGAGGGCCCTGAACACCCGGACCACCATTCTGTCCGTCGGAGCCATCCGAGCCATCCGAGCCATCCGAGCCGTTGCCGCCATCTGACCCGTCGCCGCCGTTCGAGCCGCCGGGGCCGACGGTGCCGATGCTGGCATAGCGGGTATGGCCATTGGATTCGCAGGCAGCCAGTGCGGCGATGGCAACCAGCGCGATTGCTGTCATGGGTAGTTTGGGCATTGATCACTCCTCCGTGAATCGACACGCTGGCCCAACCGGAGGCTAAAAACAGGGAATGCCTCGGGTGCCAACGATGCTATCTTGGAGAGAATGTGATTTCCTAAACGTCGTCAGTTTTTTCGCGATTTCAGTGTTTTTTTTTACCAAAGAGCGTGGTTTTGCGGTGCGAAAAACGAAAAAATGACAGAAAAACAGAGATGAGAAGGTGTTTCCGGAGAAGCCGATGTTGCGCCGGAAACAGCCATTCAAAATTGAATGGTTTTGTAAGTTGCGCGCCCGGCGCGTCAATTTCCGGCTGCCGCGTTAGGTATTAGGCGCTGGCGAGCCCCTTGGCCCTCAGCCAGTCCTTGACCGGGCTGGTGAGCGGGCCGGGCAGGGCATCGAGAGCGAACCAGCCCCAGCCGCCATGCTTCTCCGGTTCCATCACTTCGGGCTCGCCGGAGACAATCCGGGCCGAATAGACCGGCGCCACCCAATGGCGGCCATCGCCGGCATCAATTGTCTCAGCGATACAGGCAAGGCCAGTGATCTCGATCACGATGCCCAGCTCCTCCAGAATCTCCCGCCGGGCGGTGTCCTCGGCGCGTTCGCCAAAATCGATCTTGCCACCGGGCAAACCCCAGGCGCCCGCTTCGGGCTGGCGGAGGCGCTGGATCAGCAGCAACCGGCCCTCGGCATCCAGTATGGCGGCGCCGCAGCCGGCCTCGACGGGTTTTGTCATCTGCCTGTGTCCTGCTCTGTCCGGATTTGTCCGGAAGTGTCCGCGCTCTGTCATGGATTAGGGCGGTTCCGGCAACAAAAAAGACACCCGGAGCCGGGGTTTGTCCCGGTCCGGGTGTCTGAGCCTCATTTCAGGGGTACGAGGCGAGGGGATCAGTTGGTGGCAAGCGCGCCCACAACGAGGCCGATGATGGCGCCGGTGGCCACAGAGGCGAGAATGGCATCGCCCCGGTCATTGTCGCGCACCCAGTGATAGCCGCTCGGCGGGGCATAAAGGCCATACCGGTCATACTCCGTGATGTAGACGGTGCGCGGGGCATAACCGTAATAGCTGCCCACATTGTAGCGGGGCGCATATCCCCGATAGTAGTGAGGCCCGTAGGTGTAGCCATAGGTGACCGTTACCGACGAGCGCGGCGGCGGCACATACCGGACCGGCGGGCTGTAATGATAGTGCGGCTTGTAGCTGTGGCGGTAGTGATACTTGTGCTCATGCTTGCTCCCACGGTCGTAGCCGCGATCATATCCCCGGTCATAGCCGCGCTCGTATCCGCGCTTGCCTTTGCCGCCACGGTCGCGGTCGGCATGGGCCAGAGGGGCAACCAGAAGGCTGGCTGCAGTGGTTGCCGCAATGAGGCGCGTAAAGGATTTGCTCAGGCGCATGGCGCTGCTCCATCTTACGGTTTCGGGCCGCCGGCACGGGTGCCGGGCAATCCGGGAGGCTGGGACATCCAGCATTGCAGGTTGATTTGTGCGGCCGATTGCCTGAACTCCCGCTGAACACTTGCTTCAGGAATCATGTCATGGCGGAATTCGGCGATCTGCGTGTTTCTGAGGCCATTACGGTCCCGGCCTGGGAACTCAGCGAATCCTTCGTGCGCGCCTCAGGGCCCGGCGGGCAGCATGTGAACAAGGTCTCGAGCGCGGTGCAGCTGACCTGGCATGTGCAGGCCTCCTCGCTGCCGGCGGCGCTGAAGGCACGGTTTGAAAAGCTCTACGCCAACCGTATCACGGCCGATGGCCGCCTGATCCTCGAAGCGAGCGAGCATCGCAGCCAGGTGCAGAACCGCACGGCTGCACGCCAGCGCCTCGCCGAGATGATCCTAAAAGCCTCCATCCCGCCCAAGCGCCGGGTGGCCACCAAGCCGACCGCCGGAAGCGTGCGCCGCCGCATCGCCGCCAAGAAGCGCCGCAGCGAGGTCAAATCCCTGCGCGGCAATGTGCCGGGTGAGGAATAGGACCCTTTCCTGCGAGGGGCGATATCCGGTAGACCCTGCGGAGCAGCATTTTTGTTCGAGTTCAGGATTTGAAGACCATGCATCTTGAGAAGCGCGTTCTGATTACGGGCGGGGCCGGCTTTATCGGGTCGTTCCTCTGCGAGCGGCTGCTGGAGGCGGGCGCCACCGTGCTCTGCGTGGACAATTTCTTCACCGGAACCCGGATGAATGTGTCCCATCTGATCGGCCATCCGCGTTTCGAGCTGATGCGGCATGACGTGTGTTTCCCGCTCTATGTCGAGGTCGATGAGATCTACAACATGGCCTGCCCGGCAAGCCCGGTGCATTACCAGTTTGATCCCGTGCAGACCACCAAGACCAGCGTTCACGGCGCCATCAACATGCTCGGGCTGGCCAAGCGGGTGAAGGCCAAGATCCTGCAGGCCTCCACATCGGAAGTATATGGTGATCCCGCCATCCATCCGCAGCCGGAAGAATACTGGGGCAATGTGAACCCGATCGGTCCGCGCTCCTGCTATGATGAAGGCAAGCGCTGCGCCGAGACGCTGTTCTTCGATTATCACCGCCAGCACGCGCTGCGGATCAAGGTGGCCCGCATCTTCAACACCTATGGTCCGCGCATGCATCCCAATGACGGGCGGGTTGTCTCCAACTTCATTGTCCAGGCGCTGAAGGGGGAAGACATCACCCTTTATGGCGATGGCTCGCAGACCCGCAGTTTCTGTTATGTGGATGATCTGGTGCGCGGTCTCATCGGCCTGATGGAGACGCCGGACAACCTGACCGGGCCCATCAATATCGGCAATCCGAACGAATTCACCATCCGTCAGCTGGCGGAGAATGTGATCGACCTGACGGGCTCGAAATCGAAACTCGTTTTCCGCCCGCTGCCACAGGATGATCCGAAGCAGCGCCAGCCCGATATCACCAAGGCCCGCGATCTTCTGAAATGGGAGCCGTCCATCGAATTGCGCGATGGCCTGTCAAAGACCATCGCCTATTTCGACGCGCTGCTGGCAGACCGGAATATGACGGTCTGATCAGCCCGCGATTTCAGCGCGGATCACTTCGTCGATCTTGGGCAGATTGGCGCCTTCAATGGCCTGATCGCCAATGAAATAGCCCGGCGTGCCATTCACATTCAGTTTGCGCCCGAGGGCCTGCATGTCTGCGAGCTGTTTCTTCACGCCGTCCGATTTCATGTCGGCGCGCATCCGCTGCACATCGATGCCCAGCTGCATGGCCAATTCATCGATCTTCTTTTCCGTCAGATCGTCATTGGATTTGAGCGCCATCAGGGCAAGGTGCATATCGATGTATTTTCCCTGCCGGCCGGAGGCGAGCGCGGCCAGGGCAGCGGTTTCGCTGATGCCGCCGAAGATCGGATATTCCTTGAACACGACGCGGACATTGCCGTCATAGGTCTTCGGGAGGTTGGCCGTCCATTCGGCGGAGCGTTTGCAGTAGCCGCACCGGTAGTCGAAGAACTCAACCACGGTGACGGGCGCGTCCGCGTCGCCGACGAAATAGTCCGCGCTGTCATTGTAGAGGGCGCTGGCATTATCCGAAATGGCTGCCTTGGCCGCGCTGGCCTGGGCTTGCCGGTCCTTCTCGGTAAGGGCGATCAGCGCTTTCTCGATGATTTCGGGATTGGCGAGAATGTACTCTTCCACGATCTTTTCCACTTCCGCTTTGTCGGTCGTGCCGCCGCCCTGCGCGCAGGCTGGCAGCAGCGCGAGGCCCGCAAAGCCGAGGGCGAGGAAAGGAGAAAGACGAAGCGTACGGTTCATTTCGGGAATCCCTGATTTAGCTGGCCGGACTATAGGCACGCCGCCGGGCGCGTCCACCCGTCCTCACAGAGGGTTTATCAACTGCGGACTCAGGGGCGCTGACGCGAGAAATCGCCAAACGGCATGTCGCGGTTGCTGGTCTCGATGGACAGGCGCTGGCCGCGGTTCTGGCGCTGATAGAATTCCCGGTTCTCCGGATTGTTCGGGTCTGTGATCAGGAGAATGTCGTCGGCCCGGCGATAATTGGGCGTACCGCGTTCAAGCTGGTCCACGGCGCGGTGGGCAAAGCTGTTGGCCCGCACGATATCGCCCACCCAATAGGCGGATTCGGCAGTGGCCAGCTGCGCTTCGGGGCGGCGGCCCTGCTTTTCCATCGTGATTGCCAGCTGGGCCCAGGCGAAGGCGTTGTCCGGCTCGGCAATGAGCGCATCGCGCAGCGCCACTTCGGCCAGTTGCACGTCGCCCTCATCATCCCGCGCATTGAGGGAGCGGGCATAGTTGATCAGCAGCAGGGGTTGGCCGGGCTTCAGCTCCAGGGAGCGTTTGTGCGGCTCGACCGACTCGGCAACCCGTCCGCTCTCAAACAGGATCTGGCCCTTGAGTTCGTGGAAGTAGGGATTCTCGGGCTCCTCGGTGAGGAGAGAGTCGATATCGCGCATGGCGGACTGAATATCGGCAGCACGGTAAGCAGAGATCGCTCTGGCATAACGGGCAGGCTTGCTGGTGTCGGTGGCCGGATAGTCGCGCCGCACTTTCACCGGAGAGTCGAGGAAGCCGACCAGCTTGGCCCGGAGCATCTGGTATTGCTGCAATTCCCGGTCTGTGGGCGGAACGTCCATCAGGCCGGTGGCCTCAGCCAGGGCGCGGGTTGTGCGGATACGGTCGGACGCCAGCGGGTGGGCGCGGAAATAGGGATAGCGGCGCGCTTCCGACATTACTTCCTGATAGCGGAAGTTCTCGAAGAATTCGACGATACCGGCGGGGGATTGCCCCAGCGTGGCAAGGTATTTGACGGCGTGGGCATCCGCAGACGCTTCTTCGGGGCGGGTATGCGTGAAGAAGTTGATGGCGGCGAACTGCTGCGAGCTGCCGATCAGGGCCGCGCCTGCGCCGCCTTCGCCCGCCGCAATGGCGAGCAGGCCAAGGCCGATCGACAGGAGGGCCGGGCGCATGGCAACGCCCGCCGCACGCGAGCGCGAGACAGTATGGCCGCAGGCGATATGGCAGGTTTCGTGGGCGATGACGCCCTTGATCTGGCCGGGCGTTTCCGCCGCGATCATCAGGCCGGTATGGATGTGAATGCGCTGGCCGTTGGCGACGAAGGCGTTCAGCGACGGGTCGTTGATGATGTAGATGCCGACATCTTCGGGAACGAGGCCGGACACTTCCAGGATCGGGTCGGTCCATTCGCGGATGGTTTCCTCGATCTCGGCATCGCGGATCAGGCTCTGGGCTGACGCGCTGAAGGCCATGATCGCCGTTGCGGCGACTGCGGTTGCGATCCGGATGACTTTGTGTGCCACGACGCGGCTCCTGTGGTCATTGCAATGACCATGTTAGATTAGGACTTTGCCGCGCGTATGGCGAGGTGCCCCTTGCGGTCTAACTGATTTGTCAGACTTTGCCTGACGCGAAAGTGAACGTCAGGGCCGGATCGAGGCGGACCCCGGTTTCCATTCCCTGGACAATTCCGGACATCGGGGGAACAAGCGCGGTCAGTTTCAGGCCCTGCAGGTCCAGCGTCAGGCGCGTCAGCGGCCCGGTCATGCGGGCAGAGAGGATAGTGGCGCGGATCGGCGAGGCCGGGTCGATGCAGACGCCCTCCGGCCGCACCAGGATCAGCGCGCCGGGATCCTGCCCGTTGAGAAGGCCGGCCGGCGCGGCGCTGGCCGGAAAACGGTTCAGGGGGCCGAGGGCGCCCGCCACGGCGGCGCTGACCGGGCGGGTGTAGATCTCGCTGGCCAGGCCTTCCTGCAACAGCTTGCCCTGGCTCATGATCGCGATGCGGTCTGCATGCTCCAGGGCTTCGGCGGGATCATGCGTGACCAGCAGGGCAGGGATGCCGGCGGCGCGAATGGCGTCGAGGGCGGCGTCGCGCACGCTGTCGCGCAGGCTGGGGTCGAGGCCCGAGAACGGCTCGTCCATCAGAATGGCGGCAGGCTCCGGCGCCAGAGCGCGGGCGATGGCGACGCGCTGCTGCTCGCCGCCGGAAAGCTCATGCGGATAGGCATTGGCGCGCGGCTCAAGGCCGAGGCGGGCAAGCCAGGCCTGCGCACGGCCGGCGGCCTCAGCCTTGGGCAGATGCTTCAGGCCGAAGGCGACATTGCGGGCGGCAGTGAGGTGCGGAAAGAGGGCAAAATCCTGAAAAATCAGTCCAATGCGGCGTCTTTCGGCGGGCACCGTGCGGCCGGGCGCGGAGAGAATCTCCTCGCCCAGGCGGATTTCGCCCTCATCTACGCCTTCAAGACCCGACAGCAGGCGCAGCAGGGTCGACTTGCCAGCGCCGGAGCCGCCGAGCAGCGCGGTGATCTGGCCAGGGGGCAGGCTGAGGCTGACGCCATCAACAACCGCGCGGTCGCCATAGCGGCGGGTCACCCCATGAGCGGAGAGGGGCGCGCTCACTGATCTTCACCGGGGCGGGAGCGGGAAAGCTGCCAGGACAGAAGGATCACCGGCACAAGACCCGCCGCCGTAATCAGCAAGGCCGGCAGCGCAGCGGCGGCAAGGCGTTCATCGCTGGCATAGGCATAGGCGCGCACGGACAGGGTATCCCAGTTGAAGGGCCGCAACATCAGGGTGGCCGGCAGTTCTTTCAAGGCTTCAACGAAAAGGATGAGGGCGGCCACGGCCGCGCCGGAAAGGGCGATGGGAAGGTCAACCTCGAAGGCCTGGCGGGAGGGGCTGGCGCCGAGGCTGCGCGCGGCGTTGGAAAGAGAGGCGGGCGCGCGGGCAAGGGCGGCAGCCATCGGTTCGGTTCCGGCAGCGGTGAAGCGGGAGGCGTAGACCCAGGTGAGCGCAAGAAGGGCCACGCCGCCAGAGAGGGTGACCGGGAAAAGCGCAATGATTGCAAGGGCCCCGAGCGCAAGAACAGCGCCGGGGATGGAGTAGCCGGAGACAGCGCTGGCGCGGGCAAAAAGCGCCGCCGAGCCTTTGGCGCGGGCCGCCAGCACGATCATCAGGGCGAGGACAAAGGCAAAGAGGGCGCCAGCGCCGGCCAGCATCACTGAGTTTACGAGGGCGTCCCAGATGGGCGCTGCGCGGGTGCCCGTCTCGATACTTCTCCAGACAAGGCGGCCCACCGGCAGGCCAAACGCGATCAGAAACAGGACAAAACAGGACAGGCTGGCCCCAATGGCGGGCAGGCCGGTCAATTGCGTGCGCGAGACGTGCCGCCAGCGGATGGAAGAGTGCTGGCTGCCCGCACGGCCCCGTCCCCAACGCTCGGTGAGAATGAGGACGGCGATCACGCCGATGAGAACGAAGGCCAGCCGGGCAGCGGCAGCGGGCTCGCCAAAGCTTTTCCAGGCGCGGACGATGCCGAAGGTGAGGGTGGGAACGCCCAGGAACTCGGCAGCGCCATAATCGGCCGCCGCCTCCATCAGGGCGAGGGCGAGCCCGGCGGCGATGGCCGGGCGGGCAGCGGGCAGGGCAACCGCCCAGAAGCTGCGGCCGGGGCTGGCGCCGAGGCTGCGGGCCGCCTCAAGGGCGCAGACCGACTGGGACACGAAGGCCGAGCGCGCGGTGAGATACACGTAGGGATAGAGGGTGCAGGCCAGGACGAAAGCGAGACCCGGCAGGGAGCTGATGTCTGGAAACCAATAGTCGCGCGCCGACCAGCCGGTAGCGTCGCGCAGGGCAGACTGGAGCGGGCCGCCCACTCCGGCAAGGTCTGCCCAGGCATAGGCGAGCACGTAGCCGGGCGCAGCCAGCGGCAGGATCAGCAGCCATTCGAACACGGCGCGGCCCGGAAAGCGGAACATGGTGACCAGCCAGGCGGCCGGCACGGCAAACAGCAGGCAGAGCGCGCCGGTGAGGGCGAGCACGCTGATCGTACCGCCAAGATAGCGCAGCAGCAGCGTCTCGCGGATATGCGTCCAGGTGGGGCCGCCACCGTCAAACAGGCCGGCCAGCAGCACCATGATCACAGGCACCGCAATGACGATGCCGGCGACGAGCGCCGGCACCTGTCTTGAGATCGGAATGGCGGTGGCCTGGGTCAGTTCCAGCCCGCGCGATCAAAGATCGCCTGCGCCTCTGCCTGATGCGTGCCCAGCTCCGTGAGGGGGAAGTCGCTTTCCTTGAAGCCGGTTACCTGTTCGAGGCCGGCCGGAATTGCAGCGCCGGCAACAATGGGGAAGTCCTTGTTCTCCGTGGTCAGCAGCTCCTGGCCCCTGGGGGTGGCAAGGTATTCGATGAACTGGATGGCAAGCTCCGGGGACGGCGCGTTGGCGGCAACCGCGGCAGCAACGACGTTCACATGGGTGCCATTGCCGTTTTGATCGGGGAAGGAAAGCTGGGTCTTGGCCGTTTTCAGCCTTTCTTCCGGCGTGCCGGTGGCCAGGCGCACCCAGTAGTAATGGTTGACGAGGGCAACGGCGCACTCCCCGGCAGCGACTGCTTCGATCTGGGCGGTGTCGCCCCCTTGCGGCTTGCGGGCGAAGTTGGCGACGACGCCTTTTGCCCAGTCTTCAGCCGCTTCCGGGCCGTTGCGGCCGATAAGCTCGCCCATCAGGGAGAGGTTGTAGATATTGGTGGACGAGCGCACGCAGACTTCGCCTTTCAGGCGCGGATCGGCGAGATCGGCATAGGTGGCAACCTCATCGGCCGAAACGACCTGGGGATCATAGACGAGAATGCGGTAGCGTTTGGTGAGGCCGAACCAGTGGCCGTCCTTTTCGCGCAGCTGCGCCGGGATCGCGGCAGAGAGCTTTTCGGAGGTGACGCCCTGCGTGAAGCCGGCTTCCTGGAAGCGGTAGAGCGCGCCGGCGTCCGACGCGATGATGACGTCAGCGGGGGAACGCGAGCCCTCGGCCTTCATCGTTTCCAGAAGTTCGGGCGCGCCGGATTCGCGGACATTCACGCGGATGCCGGTCTCGGCCTCGAAGGCGGCATACATCGCCTTGTCAGAATCATAGTGACGCGCGGAATAGACATTGATCGTGCCGTTGAGGCCGGCCGCCGGGGCGGCGGTCTCTTCGACGGCGGCGGGCGCTTCCGGCGCGCTTGGCGCATCCGGATTGCCGCAAGCCGCAAGGGCGAGCGCCAGACCGGCAACGGCGAGAATACGTTTCATGTGTCAGGTTCCTTAAGAGCTGGCGGGACCAAACCATGTTTGAGAATGAATCGCAACTCTGTGATGTCGCGACGTTTTGCCCAAATATTGCTCAGACTGCCATGAATCCCACGATTGCCGGGATTACAGGGAACCAACAAAGCGATGGCAGAGTTTTTGCAGTTGCGAAAACACTTCAAGCCTCGGGTACAATCTGTTAACAAGTTGGTAACGAATAGACGGGTGGTGGAATGACGGATGTCATCGTCGATTTCGATGTAGCGTCTTCGGACGAGGATCTGCGCCTCGCGGCTCTGATCGATGCGTTCGTGGAAAAGCAGGATGCGATGGGCCAGTGGGACGCCACGTCGCTGGAACTGATGGTGCGCACGGGCTTTGGACCGGCGGGCGAGCGCCTGAAACAGCTCATTTTCCAGAGCCATGAAGTGGCCGAAGCCTTCTGTAATTTCTGGATGAGCGAGACCGGGCTTCAGATCGCCCACTTTCCGTGCTGACACGGCGCGCCTAAAAGGCGCCCATGATCAGGGCCGGTTTACGCAATTCTTCCTCTCAGCCACGGGTCGCCATCATTGGCGCGGGCATCATCGGCCTCAGCCTTGCGTTCGAGCTGGCGTTTCGCCGTGGCACACGGGTTACCCTTTTTGACACGCGGGCCCGGGGGCGCGGCGCAAGCTGGGCTGCCGCCGGCATGATTGCCCCAGCCTTCGAGGCGGCCGCCGAAGCGGGCGTTCACCCCCGTCTGTTCGACCTGTGCCTTGAGAGCGCAGCGCTGTGGCCGGCCTTTGCGGCGGAGATTGAGCGTGCCTCGGGCCTGCCGTCCGGTTTTGAGCCGGCGCCGGCGCTGGCCGTGGCGATGGAGGCGGGCGAGGCGGCGCATCTGAGGGCGATCGGGCAGGTGCTCGCCGCGCGCGGCGTGGCGCACAGGGCACTCAGTGGAGAGGACGTTCGCAGGCTGGAACCCGCCCTTTCCCGTGAGGTTCTGGGCGGGCTGGAGCTTGAAACCGATACTCGCGTTGATAATCGCCGAACGGTGACCGCGTTGCTGGCGGCCCTTATGGCCAATCCGCGCGTGACCTTTGTGGACGGGCCCGCACCGCTCGGATCCCGCGCCGGGCGCATTGTGCTGGAGGGGCATGACGCCGTGGTCGCGGCGGCGGGATGGGAAACGTCTGTCATCAAGGTGGAGGAGCAGGGCGCGCTCTACAGCCTGGTGAACTGGGACACGGCGCTGGACGATATAGATTGCCATGGCGGGCAGATGCTGTCGGTGGCGGCCGGAGATGGCGCGCCCCGGCGGGTGGTGCGCGCGGGGCATGTGTATCTGGTGCCGCGTGGGGGGCAGGTGGTGATCGGGGCGACGATGGAGACCGGCCGGGTGATTGATGCGCCGGAAGACGCGGTGATCGAGGCGCTGCGGGCCGAGGGCGTGAAACTCTGCCCGGCGCTGGCGGAGGCGCCGGTGACCGAACGCTGGGCCGGGGTGCGCCCCGGAACGCCCGATCATGCGCCCTTCATCGGGGAGACTGCGGCGCCTGGCCTGTATGTGGCGGCAGGGCATTACCGGAATGGCATCCTGCTGGCGCCGGTGACTGCGCAGATCATTGCCGATCAGATCCTCGGGCAGGACGCGGGCGCGCTTGCCGCTACGTTCACCCCGCGCCGGGCCTATTCCGCGACGGCCTGACGCTGGACGCGCCTGCCCGCGCGCCTTAAGTCTCGGCGCCAAAGGGAGCTTACGCCATGCATGTGATCCAGCCGATGACCGAAGATCAGGCCGCCATCCGCGACGCGGTGGCCAAGACGCTGGAGCCGTTTGACGACGCTTATTGGGCCAAGACCGACGAGACGGGCGAATGGCCGGAAGCTTTCTGCGATGCGATGGCTAAGGGCGGCTGGCTCGGCATTGCGTTTCCCGAAGAATATGGCGGGGCGGGCCTGGGGCTGACCGAAGCGGCGCTGATGATGCAGACCGTGACGCGCACGGGCGCAGGCTTTTCGGGCGCCTCGGCCATCCACCTCAACATCTTCGGGCCCAAACCGCTGGAGAAGTTCGGCAACCCGGAACTCAAGCGCGAGAACCTGCCCAAGATCATTTCCGGCGAAGAAAAGATGTGCTTTGCCGTGACCGAGCCGAACTCCGGCCTCGACACGTCCAGCCTGGAGACCAAGGCCGAGCGGACCAACAAGGGCTATGTGATCAATGGCCGGAAGATATGGACGACGGGTGCTCAGCGTGCGGACAAGATCCTGATCATCGCGCGCACCACGCCGAAGGACCAGTGCGCGAAGCCCTATATGGGGCTCTCGCTGTTCTATACCGATCTGGATCGCGGTAAGATCGACGCCAAGCCGATCCCGAAGATGGGCCGCAAGGCGGTGGAGTGCAACGCGCTGTTCATCGACGGGCTGGAAGTGCCCAAGGAACACCTGATCGGGGAGGAAGGCGACGGGTTTAAATACCTGCTGCAGGGCCTCAACCCGGAGCGCGTGCTGTTTGCCGTTGAGTCCGTTGGCCTTGGCTTTGCGGCGCTGGAGCGGGCAACGCGCTATGCCAATGAGCGGGTCGTGTTCGGCCGTCCGATCGGCCAGAACCAGGGCATTGCCCACCCCCTCGCCAAGTCGTGGGCGGAGCTTTCAGCCGCTGAACTGCTCGCTTACAAGGCCGCGGCGCTTTATGATGCGGGGCAGGACTGCGGCGCAGAAGCGAATGCGGCAAAATATCTGGGTACGGAGGCTGGCTTTACCGCCTGTGAAACCGCCGTTCTGACCCATGGCGGCATGGGCTATGCCAAGGAATATCATGTCGAACGGATGATGCGGGAGGCGATGCTGGCGCGAATTGCGCCGGTCAGCCGCGAGATGATCCTGAACTTCATCTCCGAGCGCGTGCTGGGCCTGCCGAAATCCTACTGATGGCACAGATTTACATTCCGGCCCGTTTCAACGGGCCTCCACGCACCGGCAATGGCGGCTATGTGGCCGGGCTGATCGCGGCGCATATGCGCCAGGCTGGAGTGAGCGGGGCAGTGGAAGTGTCTCTGCGCGCGCCCCCGCCGCTGGAGACGGCGCTGGAGCTTGTGTCGGCCGGCGAGGGCTGTGAATGCCGACATGGCGACGCGGTGGTGGTGACAGCGCGGGCGGTGGAGGCCTTGGGCCCGGCGCCGGCGGCGCCCTCATTCGAACTGGCCGCGCAGGGGCGGGCGCATTTTCCGCCGGTGGAGGACCATGCCTTCCCCGGATGCTTCGTGTGCGGACCAGCGCGGACGCAGGACGGGCTCTGCATCTTTACCGGCAAGCCGCATGGATTTGACGGCGTGACGGATGTGTGGACGCCGGGAGGCGACTATGCAGACGAGGCAGGCCTTGTGCGCGAGGAAGTGCTGTGGGCGGCGCTTGATTGCCCCGGCGCCTTTGCGGTTGGCTTTCGCGAGCGCCCAATGGTCCTTGGGCGGATCAAGGGGCAGGTGGGCCGGCGGCCAGAGGCAGGCGCGCCGCTGATCGTGGCGGCCTGGCACCTCTATGATGATGGCCGCAAGCACGGCGCGGCGAGCGCGCTGTTCACCGCAGACGGCGAGCTTCTGGCCCAGACCGAGCAGCTCTGGATCGAGCTGAAGTAGGCAGTTCCTACTTCTTCAACACAAACCGCGCCACACCCAGCACGCCGGCGAGGATGGAGCCGAGGCCGCCCAGCAGGACGAAGAGCGGGTTGGCCTGGTCTGCGAAGGCGATGGCGCGGTTGAGGCCGGAGACCTTCACCGTCACCGTGTCGCGATAGGTGCGCAGGGGCACGACTTCATTTGCGTCCACCGCGAATATCTCGAAGGTAAGATCATGGTCGCCGGCGCTGAGCGCGGTGACCGACCAGCGCCAGGTATTCTCCGTCAGCGGAGAAAGAGACTGAACGGGCGGCGACGCCGGCACGATGGTGAAGGCGGCGCCGGAGAGGCGGACTTCCACACGGTCTGACACGAGCGCGGTGCCTTCCTCGATCACGCCGCGGCCCGGCAGGGCGTCCACGGCGCTGTCGCCGCCGGTCGCGTCGATGGCGAAGGTGACATCGAAGGCGCGCTTGTATTCGGCTGAGGCGGGCGTCTCATGCGCGACGGGAACGGTCTTCAGCGTGTCGATGAAGGATTCGGAGACGGCGGCGGTGACGTTGGGATCGTCGATGTCCACCGCTTCGGGCGGCGCGGGAGCGGCGGCTTCTTCGCCTGCCGAGGGCTCAGCCCGCATCGCGCGTGCCATGGGGGCCGCGTCCGCCGGGGCTTCCTCGACCATCGGCTGGAAATTGAAGTCCTCATCCGTGACCGGCGCCGATTCGATGCTGGCTTCCGGTTCTGCCGGAGAAGCTGCCGGGGGCGTCTCGTCCTGGACGGGCGGCGGCGGGGGCGCTGGGGCGGGCGCCTCAGCGAGGGTGATATCCTGCGGGGCCGCGGTGATCGCCGGGGGAGCATCCTTCGGGAAGTAACGCTCCATCAGGGCTGCGCCTCCGAGACCGGCAGCCGCCAGCCCGGCAATAACCAGAAGAATGGAAATCAAGCGCATCATGCCAGCGTCTCCCCGATCGCGTTGCGGAGCAGTGTAACAGAGTCAGAGGGCAGGGAAACTGCCCCGGCTCGCCTCATAGAAGGCAATTGCGGCAGCATTGGACACGTTGAGGCTTTCCATTTCCGCCGCAATCGGGATGCGGGCAAGCTCAGCGCAGGCCTTGGCCACGGCCGGGCGCAGGCCGGGCCCCTCGGCGCCCAGGACGATGGCAACCTTTGCCGCGCCCTTGACCGCCTGATCGAGCGGGCGGGCGCTTTCGCCGGCAAGCCCAACCGTGTGGAAACCGGCCTCGCCGAGTTCTTCCAGCGCGCGGGCGATGTTCACCGCGCGGATTTCCGTGACCGTTTCAATCGCCCCGGCAGCGCTTTTGGCAACAATCCCGGTGACCGGCGGGGCGTTGCGGGTCTGCAGGACAAGGCCGGTGAAGCCGAAAGCGGCGGCCGAGCGGAAGATGGCGCCGAGATTGTGCGGGTCTGAAACTTGGTCGAGCACGGCAATGCGCGTGGCGCCCGCCGCGATCACATCCTCCAGCACGGCCTCTTCCAGCGGGTCTGCCCGCAGGGCGATGCCCTGATGCACGGCGCCGGGGGGCAGGCGCTGATCAATTTCCTTGGCGGTGACGATCTGCGGGGAGAGCCGTCCTGCCGGAAGTTTCTGGGCGGCGTTTTCGGTGGCCAGCAGTGTGTGGAAACGGCGGGCGGGGTTGGCCAGGGCCGCCATCACGGCATGGGTGCCCCACAGCCAGACGGGGCCGCCTTCTTCCTCGCGGCGGGAAAACCGTTGAGTTTCCGGGCGGTCGGGGCGAGTTGCCACATCTGTGTTCTGACGCCGTTTTGGGTGGTTGCGCCGCATGATGTTCGTCCTTATAAGGCCGCTTCCAGCGTAGAGCCGGGGCGGGAAACCGCCCTTGTGAAGCGACTGCGCGGCGGCGTCAAATGGCGTATGTCGCGGGGGCCCGTGGAGGGATGGGAGAGTGGTTAAATCCATCAGACTGTAAATCTGACCGCCTAGCGTACGCTGGTTCGAATCCAGCTCCCTCCACCACCCCCGCGCCGCCGGCCGCTTGCCGGAATGGGGCCGGTTTTGGCCATCGATTACGCTTCTGCGGCAGATCAAGGGACTTTTGCGAACAACCGCCCCTCACTTGGCCCGTCTGCCATTTCTCGCAAGCAAACACGTGCCACGCGCGGGGGGCGAAAGAAGCGGTGAAAAATGTGCAGGCTGAGCTTGTTTGGCGGCGCAATCGCTCATATTACCAAGCGCTCGGTAGCGGGCGGGTATAGCATAATGGTAATGCACCAGCCTTCCAAGCTGTGTATGTCGGTTCGATTCCGTCTACCCGCTCCAATCGCCTGATCTGTATTAACGCAATAGATTGGGGTCCGGACCCTAGTCAGGTTTTCTGTTCGGTTTGTCGCAAACCAGAGTTGTAACTTTGATCATTGCACGGGCTTACTTTCGACTTGATCGGCTGTACGGCGGGGTAAGATGTGAAAAAGCGCGCGTTTATGCCGACGCGGATTCTGTTGCCATCGTACCCGCGAAGACGCCCGCTACGCTCCAATTCAACTTGCTGGTCTTATGACGCCTGCGGCGATCCGCCGAAGGATGCGCGAGTTGTCCATTGCAACGGTCGCGATTTCCGCGAGTAGGAAGAACACTGCAGCTTGAAAAAGGGAGACAACAGATCCTGCGAACGTGATAAGTTGTGCACCGGTTCCTGGTTCCGGTCCAAACCCAGCACCCAGACTTGCGATCATACCGATTAAGCTCCCAATGAAGCATAAAAGGCCTGCTACCCGAACGATCGAAATCCAATATTTCGAAATCATGCGGTTCGCATTGAACGCTTCTAAGTATTCCGCTTGGATTTGCTCTTTGCCCATTTTGCTCCCCAAAGGTTGATGGTCGTCCACCTTTAGGGGGGGCGATTCGGATTGCCAAAAGTTTTATGCGCGTTTACTCGCCTTCTGTTCATTGAGTTTTTACGCTGATTTTGCATTAGAAATTCTTTTAAAATAAGGCAAAGAGAACTTCCAAGCTGTGTATGTCGGTTCGATTCCGTCTACCCGCTCCAGCCCGTTTCCCTGGATCGCTTCAGAAACGGCGCCCTTGGGCGGGTCCATCTGATCGACGGAGGCTCTTCGGCGCGTTTCGTCCCATATGAGGGCTGTTGTGAGCTTTGGGCCGCGCGCGCCCGGAAGGCGAATTGAATCAATGCCCCGTATTTCCTCACCCGTTCGGTTTACCGGACGGGTTTTACATTGCGCTTTCGGTCCGTTCCGGCTTTCTAGGGACTAATCGCAACAGTTTCAGGACACCGCATGCTCGCTCCGCTCCTCGAGAGTTCGGTCTTCCAGATCAGTTTTGTTCTGGTCCTTGTTGTCTTTGTATTTTTCGGTTTTATCCGGGAGAAGATACCAGCCGATGTGGTCGCCCTGATCGCGATGGGCGCGCTGATGCTGACCGGCATCCTCTCCGTCAACGAGACGATTTCTGTATTTTCCAATTCGGCGCCGATCACGGTGGCGGCGATGTTCATCCTGTCGGCGGCGCTCGAGCGAACCGGGGTCATCGACTATGTGGGGCGCGCCGTCGTCAGGCTGGCGAATGGAGGCTCCCCCGCCATCGCCGTCGTGGTGATGATGGCGGCTGTCATCTTTCTCTCGGCCTTCATCAACAACACGCCCGTTGTGATCATCCTGATCCCTGTCGCCATTCGGCTCGCCAAGGCGATCAATATTGCGCCATCAAAATTGCTGATGCCGCTGTCCTTCGCGGCCATCTTCGGGGGCACCACGACGCTGATCGGCACCTCGACCAATATTCTGGTCGATGGCGTTTCCCAGAACCAGGGCATGGCGCCCTTCGGGATGTTCGAGATTACGCTGGCCGGGATGATCTTTGCGGCCGTGGGGGTCACTTATACTTCTGTGCTCGGCCCCTTCCTGCTGCCCAAGCGCGAGACGCTGGCGGCGATGCTGCCCGATCAGAAGGAACGCCGCTTCATCGCGCAGATCCTGATCCCGCTGAATTCTGATCTGATCGGCAAGACAATCGCCGAGACCGGGTTCACGGCGGAGAAGGGGTTCACCGTGATCGACGTGTTCCGGGAGGGCGTGTCGCTGCGGGCGGATCTGAAGAAAATCGTGCTGCAGGCGGGCGACCGGATCGTACTGCGCTCGCCGGTTTCGGAAATGCTCACCCTCAAGGAGGCGGGCAGTATCGCGATTGGTACCCAGGGCGGCAAACAGGCTTCCTTCGAGCCGGTGCAGACCACCGAAACGGTGATCATGGAAGGCGTGATCGGCCCCCATTCGCGCCTCATCGGGCGGCGCCTGGCTGGCCTTGGCCTCGCGCGCCTCTACGGCGTGTACGTGCTCGCCATTCACCGGCGTGGCGAGAACATGGCCTCCCAGATCAACGAGCTGCGCTTTGAAGTGGGCGACACCGTTCTGCTGGAGGGTCCGCCGCGCGGCATGCGGGAGATGTTTGACGAAGGCCTGCTCAACAACCTCACCGAAAGCTCCGACCGGGCCATCCGGCGCGACAAGGCGCCGGTGGCGATTGCCGCCGTGCTGATGGTGATGGGCCTTGCTGCCATTGAGCTGATGCCGATTGCGGGCCTAGCCCTGATTGCTGCCACGGCTGTGGTGGCCTTCGGCTGCCTTGATCATCAGGAAGCCTACCGGTCGATCCAGTGGGATATCCTGATGCTGATCTTCGGCATGCTGGCGCTCGGCACGGCGATGGACAAAACCGGGGCGGCGGCTGTGGTGGTCGGTCTGCTCTCACAGGTCGCGGGAGGGGCAGGGCCCCTTATCCTGTTGATCATCGTCTACGCCTTCACCTCCATGGTCACGGAGATCATGAGCAACAATGCGGCGGCGATCCTGATCACGCCGCTGGCGATTGGGCTTGCCCACGGCTTGGGCGTCGACCCGCGCCCCTTCGTCGTGGCGGTCATGTTTGCGGCCAGCGCCAGTTTTGCCACACCCATCGGATACCAGACGAATACGCTGGTTTACCGGGCGGGGGGGTATGCGTTCATGGATTTTGTCAGGTTCGGCTTGCCTCTGAATCTGATCTTTGTGGCGGTTGCCGCGATCGTGATCCCGATTTTCTGGCCTCTCGTGCCGCTCGCGCCGCAGGGGTGATGCTCTCCTTTTGTGCAGTAAAAGCGCCTGTTTGCACGATTGGTGGGCGGGTTTGGCCTCAAGTGAGCGCCTAAGAGAAGGGCGTTGAGTGCTGCAAAATACGGCGTAAGGATACGCTGATGGCTGAAACTCCACGGTTTTTCAACGAGATGGACGGCAGCGGTGAAAACCCCCGCGCTCCCTATGCACGTTATTGCGATTGGTTTGCGGACGAACCTCCCGAGCGGCTCCGCCGGAAGGCGCGCGAGGCGGAGACGTTCTTCCGCCGGACCGGCATTACCTTCAACGTCTATGGCGCCGCCGATGCGGACGAGCGGCTGATCCCGTTCGACGTCGTACCCCGGATCATTTCTGGCAAGGAATGGGCGCGGCTGACCAAAGGCATCGAGCAGCGGGTGCGCGCGATCAACGCCTTCCTGCACGACATCTATCACCGCCAGGAAATTCTGCGCGCCGGGCGTATTCCGGTGGAGCTGATCCAGAACAATGACGCCTTCCTGCCGAAGATGATCGGCGTGGTGCCCCCGGCCAAAGTTTACACCCATATTGTCGGCGTTGACTTGGTGCGCACCAGCGAGAACGAGTTTTTCGTTCTGGAGGATAATGCCCGCACGCCGTCCGGTGTCTCCTACATGCTGGAGAACCGGGAAACGATGCTCCACATGTTTCCGGAGCTGTTCACCAAAATCCGTGTGCGTCCCGT
Organism: Hyphomonas sp. NPDC076881; assembly: GCF_050269995.1. Lineage (NCBI taxonomy): Bacteria > Pseudomonadati > Pseudomonadota > Alphaproteobacteria > Hyphomonadales > Hyphomonadaceae > Hyphomonas > Hyphomonas sp. NPDC076881. Next base: position 29,850 of record NZ_JBNNJJ010000016.1, read on the forward strand.
CAGCGACTATCCCAAATCCCTGCGCCGATCGCTGGCGGCCTGCGCGCCGGCGGCCTGCACGGGCCGCCCCGTGGTGGCGGTGCTGACGCCCGGTATCCACAACTCGGCCTATTACGAACACGCCTTCCTGGCTGACCAGATGGGCGCCGAACTGGTGGAGGGGCATGACCTGCGCGTGGTCGATGGGCGGATCGCGATGCGCACGACGCTCGGCTACACGCCTATCGATGTGCTCTATCGCCGGGTGGATGATGATTATCTCGATCCCCTGAACTTTCGGCCCGACTCAATGCTGGGCGTGCCGGGGATTCTCGATGTCTACCGCGCCGGCGGTATCACCATCGCCAATGCGCCGGGCACCGGAATTGCCGACGACAAGGCGATCTATTCCTACATGCCCGACATTGTTCAGTTCTATACAGGCGAGAAGCCGATCCTGAAGAATGTGCCGACCTGGCGCTGCTCTGAGCCCTCATCCCTGGCCTATGTGCTTGAGCATCTGCACGAACTCGTTGTGAAGGAGGTTCATGGATCGGGCGGGTACGGAATGCTGGTGGGGCCGGCCGCCTCGAAGAAGGAAATCGAAACCTTCCGCGCCAAGCTGCAGGCGCGCCCGTCCGCCTATATCGCCCAGCCCACTCTGGCGCTTTCCACCGTGCCGATCCTGACGCGGGCGGGCCTTGCGCCGCGCCATGTGGACTTGCGGCCTTTCGTGCTCGTATCGCCCGATGGCATCGAGATCACCCCGGGGGGGCTGACGCGCGTGGCGCTGAAGAAAGGCTCCCTCGTCGTGAACTCCAGCCAGGGCGGCGGCACGAAAGACACCTGGGTTCTGGAGGAATAGGCGATGCTTGGGAAAACCGCAGGCGGCCTCTTCTGGATGTTCCGTTATCTGGAGCGGAGTGAGAATACCGCGCGCCTCGTCGATGCCGGCTTCCGCATGGCGCTCACCCGTTCTGACCATGCCGAGGACGAATGGGCCTCGATCATTGATACCGCCTCCGCCCGCCATGATTTCCTGGCTGCGGGCGGAAAATTCGATGGCCAGAGCGTCGTCAATTTCCTGCTGCGGGATCCGGGCAATCCGTCTTCGGTCATTTCCGTGACTGAGGCGGCGCGCAACAATGCCCGCTTGGTGCGCACGGCGCTGACGCGGGAAGTGTGGGAGGCGGTCAACGAATCCTGGATCGTGCTCAAGGATGTCCTGGGGCGCCCCATCAAGGAAACGGAACTTCCCGAAGTTCTGGGGATCATCCGCAAGCAGAGTTCCCTGGTGCGCGGCGCAACGGTTGGCACCATGCTGCGCAATGATATCTATAACTTTGCGCGGGTTGGCACCTTTGTGGAGCGGGCGGACAACATTGCGCGTATTCTGGACGTGAAGTATTATGTGCTGCTGCCATCGGTGACGCTGGTGGGGTCCACGCTGGACAATGTGCAGTGGGAGACGATCCTGCGCTCGGCCTCGGCTGAGCGGGCATTCCGCTGGCTGTATGGCGGCGAGGCGCGTGCCAGCACGATTGCCGACTTCCTGATCCTTGACCGGCGGATGCCGCGCTCGCTGCTGTATTGTCTGCGCAAGATCGCCGGAAACCTTGGACATCTGTGTGCTGACTACAATACCCGCGCGCCGAGCCTCGACATGGCGCTGTCGATGCGGGATGATCTTGAGGATCGCAGTATCGAACGCATCATGGATAGCGGCCTGCATGAGTTTCTGCTGGCCTTCATCCAGAACAATAACGCGCTCGCCCATCAGGTCGAGCAGGACTTCCGCTTCTACAATTGAGGACGGGAAAATGCTTCTCAGGATCCTGCACAAGACGCGCTCGGTCTACGACAATCCGGTCGGCTACGGCCTGCTGCAGCTTCGCATGACACCCAAGCCGCGCCCGAACCAGCAGGTGTTGAGCTGGAAGACCGTCATTGAAGGCGGAAAGGTCGAGGCGGAGTTTGATGATCAGCATGCAAACCGTGTGCATCTCGTCAGCATGGAGGCGGGGCATTCGGAACTGACAATCACCTGTGAAGGGGAAGTCGAAGTGCGGGATACGGCCGGGGTGGTCGGGCCGCATACCGGTTTTGCCCCGCTCTGGCTGTTCCGGCGGGCGACGCCGCTGACCCGGCCCGGGCCGCACATCCGCCGGCTCGCCAAGGCTGTTCCCGATGCCAGCGGCGGCGACGTTCCCCGCCTGCATGCGCTGGCCGAGATCGTGCGCGGCGCGGTGCGCTATGAAACCGGCCGCACGGACCCGGATACGAAGGCCGAGGAGGCGGTCGAGGCTGGCCATGGCGTGTGCCAGGATCATGCGCACATCTTCATTTCTGCGGCGCGCCTGCTGGGCTATCCGGCACGCTATGCGGGCGGCTATCTGATGATGAATGACCGCGTGGAGCAGGAGGCGGGCCATGCCTGGGCGGAGGTCCATGTCGAGGGGCTTGGATGGGTCGGCTTTGATGTTTCCAACGCCATCTCGCCGGATGACCGCTATGTTCGCGTGGCGACAGGTCTTGACTATGCCGAGACCGCTCCTGTTTCAGGTATGCGCTTCGGTGAGGCCACCGAATCGATGAATGTCCTGATCCAGGTACAACAACAATAAGAAGGCGCTGAAAGCGGCTCACCCATGACGTATTGTGTCGGAATGAAGCTTGATCGCGGACTGGTCTTCATGTCGGACACCCGGACCAATGCGGGCGTCGACAATGTTTCCAAGTTCCGCAAGCTGTATACTTGGTCCAAGCCCGGCGAGCGGGCGCTGGTGCTGATGACGGCCGGCAACCTTGCGACCACCCAGGCAGTGGTCAGCATTCTGGAGGAGCGCACCAAGGCGCCCGCGGAGCGGCGCCCCTCCATTCTCGAACTGCCGACCATGTTCCAGATTGCGCGGCTGGTAGGGGAGACCTTGCGCGAGGTGATCCAGTCCAACGCGGCCACAGGGCAGAAGGCTGATTCGACCTTCAACTCGACCATGATCCTCGGGGGCCAGATCAAGGGGGTCGAGCCGCGGCTTTTTCTGATCTATCCGGAAGGCAATTTCATTGAGGCGAGCAATGACACGCCCTTCTTCCAGATTGGGGAGACCAAGTATGGCCGCCCGATTCTGGTGCGCGCCTATGACCCGGCGATGGGTGTGGAAGAAGCCGTGAAGCTGCTCATGGTGTCGTTCGATTCCACGATCAAGGCGAACCTCTCGGTTGGCCTGCCGCTGGATCTGCAGGTCATCGACAATGATATGCTGCGGCTTGGCGCCTCCAAACGGATCGAGGCAGATGATCCATATTTTGCGCAGATATCCAGCGGATGGGGCGAGGCACTGAAAAAAGCGTTCGACTCCTTGCCCCCATTCAAGTTTTGACAGTGTGCGCGGTGGGGTGCCTGCCGCGTGCGTTGAAACAGAACAGGGAGAGGGCTTGATGAAGGTCATTCTTGCCGCCGCCGCAACCGCAGCATGTATTGTCTTTCCAGCCATGGCGCAGGAGGGTCGGTGGACGGGCGAAGGGTCGCTCAGCGCGGGCCTGAACACAGGGAACACCGAAACCAGTGATCTGGGCGTCGGCGTGAAGATGAGCCACGAGACCCAGATCTGGAGCAACAGTTTCGAACTGATTGCGGACTATGGCACCAAGAACGGCACCGAGACAAAGAACCGGGCCTTCTTTGCCGGCCAGACCAATCGCACGCTCAGTGACAGGGGGTTCGCTTTTGGGCGCCTGTCTCATGAGATGGATGAATTTTCCGGCTTTGAAAGCCGCTCCTTTGCGGGGGGTGGCATGGGCTGGCAGATATTCGAAGGCAAACCCCTGGCCTGGTCGGTTGAGGGCGGCCCCGGTATCAAGTTTGACAGGATCAGGGCTTCCCGCGCAGGCAATCCGCCGGTCACGGTGCCGGCCCGGTCTGACGAATCCTTCTCTTTCATTGCCGCTTCCAGGGTGAGCTACGTCTTCAATGACGCGGTGAAACTCGGAAACGATACAAACCTCATCTATGCCGACCCTTCCACGCAGATTGGTAACAAGACCACACTGACGGCGCTGCTGACCAAGCGGCTGTCAGCGCGGTTCTCATTTGAAGTGCGCCACGACACCGATCCGCAATCCGGTTTCGAGCCAACCGACACGGCCTCGCGGATGTCTCTGGTATATGCTTTCGGTGACTAATCCGGCGCGCTGAAAACGATGGCGGCATTGCCGAAGGGCTCGCGGTAGCGCGCCAGCCTTTCGGCGCTGATCGTCCGTAGGCCCATGATCGGCTCCATCACGATGAACGTGTCTCCGTCATACCCGGCGACCAGCACGTAGTGATTGAGGAGATTGCTGCCGGTCTTCTCCGACAGCCAGGCGGCGCGCGATGTGATGAAACTGGCCGGAAAGCCGAGGACCGGCACATTTGCGCCGGGCAGTTGCCAGGTCTGGACATAGATGGACGGCACTTGCACGGGAACCAGCACGGGCCGTCCCGCTTCCAGCTCTGCTTTCAGCCCGCCCGCGGGCAGGCGGACGGCGCTGCTGACAAGATCCTGGGACTGGGCGAGGGCCTGTAATTCGGCCATCGAATAACCCGCCTTGGTGTCAGCCGGGGGATGGGCGAGAAAAATGTCATTGCCAGCGGCGGTGCCGGGGCCGCGCCAGTAATTGACGACGCTCGCAAGGGCGTGGGCACCGCAGGCCGCGCCATCTATCTGCTGGTCATGCTGAACCGGCAGCAGCAGGGTTTCAGGCGGTGAAACAGCGCCGCCGACCATCTCGAAACTGTTGCTGGAAGTCCGGCTGGCAAAGCTGGCCGGATCTGGATTGGGGTGCGTGGCGCAGGCGCTGAGGGTCAGCGACAGGGCCGCAAACAGCGCCTGCGCTTTCATTTACAGAACGGAGGCCACAACGATGACGATCGCCACAAGGCCGACAATGGCGAGGAAGTTGTTGGTCGACATGCCGCCCGTATACTCGGCTGCTTCTTCCGGCGACATCACCTGAACTTCATAGCCCTGCTGCTGGTAGGACTGGACAGTTGCGATCTGCTCGTCGGACAGGCCGTAGCGCTGGAGGTCATTGGCGCTGAAAGTCTGGGCTTCAACGCTGCGGAACGGCGACGGAGCTTCCTGCGCAAACGCAGCTGCAGGCGCAGCGAGCGACAGGGCCAGGCTCATGGCAATAGCGGTCGGAACGCGGAGTTTCATGGGCAATCCTCTTCCATTATAATTGAGCAACATCCGGGTCAGCGGGTTGCCCATATCCGGGCAACGGTCACAGCGGTGGTTGCGAGCCCGAAACTATCCGGGTCAACCGTTTAACGCGGTAGAAAAGCGCTTGTTCCCGGCAGGGAAGACTTTTCTTCCAGATTTCGGGCCGGTTCTTGAAGGATCTTGTGTGCGCTTGCGCGAATGATAATGTCACCGCCGGACAGGATGGGTGCTCCTCACGCACATTACACGACGCTTCAGGACAATTGTATGATCTTTGATCGGGTTAAGCCGCTCGACGCCATATTGGCGACGGCGGAAAAAAAGAGTCTGCATCGCTCGCTGGGAGCGTTCCAGCTCACCATGCTCGGAATTGGCGCCATTATCGGGACGGGGATTTTCGTCCTGACAGCCGCCGCAGCCCAGAAGGCTGGTCCTGGCATGATGTTCTCCTTCGTCATCGCAGGCTTTGTCTGCGCGGTGGCGGCACTGTGTTATTCCGAACTTGCCTCAATGGTTCCGGTTTCGGGTTCAGCCTACACCTATACTTATGCCGTTATGGGAGAGCTGCTGGCCTGGACGGTCGGCTGGGCGCTGATCCTCGAATATGCGGTTGCCGCCTCCGCTGTCTGTGTTGGCTGGTCGGGTTACGTCATGGGCCTGATCGGGAATCTTACCGGATTTCACTTACCGGACTTTTTAAGTGCCGGACCGGCCTGGAGCATGAACGGTTTTCTTCCGTCTACGGATTTCAGCCATGGCGTTATCAACCTGCCGGCGATCGTGGTTGCCATGGCGGTGACCGGCCTTCTGGTGCTTGGCACCAGTGAAAGCGCGATGGTCAACGCTGTGCTGGTGGCGGTCAAGGTGATCGCGCTGACGGCGTTCATCGCGCTCAGCCTCCCGGTGCTCAAGGGAGAGAATTTCACGCCGCTGATGCCCAATGGCCTGTTTGGGGCTGACGGTCTTGGCGTGATAGGCGCCGCAGCCTCAATCTTCTTTGCCTATGTCGGTTTTGATGCCGTATCGACCGCCGCAGAGGAAACCAAAAACCCGCAACGCAACGTGCCCATTGGCCTGATTGCCTCGCTTGGGGTCTGCACCATCTTCTACCTGCTCGTAGCGGCGGGTGTGATCGGAACCGTGGGCGCTCAACCCCTCACCCTCAACGGCGTCGTGCTGCACCCTGACTCGGCCGGTTTTGCCGCGCAGTGCAAGCTGCTGTCGGAAGCGGGAGAAGCCCCTATCGTGTGTTCGCGCGAGGCGCTTGCCGAAGTGTTGCGGATGGTCGGTTTTGAACAGATCGGCAACCTCGTTGGCCTCGCCGCGACAATCGCCCTGCCGTCCGTGATCCTGATGATGATCTATGGCCAGACACGTATTTTCTTCGTGATGGCCCGGGATGGCCTGCTGCCCGAGAAGCTCGCAGATGTTCACCCGAAATGGAAAACCCCGTGGAAGATGACCATTTTCACCGGCATCTGTGTGGCAATTGCCGGGGCTTTCTTCCCGGTTGGTCAGCTTGCAGATATTTCCAACTCCGGCACGCTGTTCGCCTTCTTCATGGTGGCCATTGCCGTGCTCATTTTGCGGAAGAAGGAGCCCAATCGCCATCGCCCGTTCCGCACGCCCTTTGTTTGGATCGTCGCCCCTCTGGCAATCATTGGTACGCTGAGCCTCTATCTCAACCTGCCGATGGTGGCCAAACTCGTTCTGCCGATTTGGGGCAGCATCGGATTGCTGATCTATTTCCTGTACTCCCGGCGGCATTCCCATGTGGGCAAGGGGATCATCGATGTGCATGAGGATGACCCCGACGCCCCGCCGCAACCGGTGCCGCCCATCCACAACTAGCTGGCGCCGGCCGGGAAAGACCACGATGTGGCCTGCGCTGCGTTCCGGTCAAACCGCGAAATGTTTGGAAAGTTTCAGGCCCTGACCCTGATAATTTGAGCCCTGGCCCCCATAAAGGTGCCGGGGCTTTTCCGTCATCGGCTCATAGATGAGCTTGGCGACCGGCTGGCCGTGCTCGAGGATGAACGGCACGTCGCGCGAGCGCACTTCGAGGACAGCGCGGCTGCCCGCCTTGTTGGTGCCAAAGCCTGGATCGAAGAAGCCGGCATAATGCGCGCGGAACTCGCCGAGCTCGGGCGCGATGGGCGCCATTTCGGCGGCCTCGTTCGCGGGCACCTTCACGGTCTCGCGGCTGACGAGAATGTAGAATTCTTCGGGATTGAGCACGATGCGGCCGTTCTTGGGATAGACCGGTTCCCAGAACTGGCTGACTTCATGCGCGCCAAGGCCGCGCAGATCGACCACGCCGGAATGGGCCTTGGCGCGGTAACCGGCTGGCTCTCCCGCCGGGGGTTCCAGATCGATCGACACGACCTTCTCGCGCAGGGTTTCGGGCTTCTTTTTCTTGAAGCGCAGCTGGGCGAGGCGGTCTCCGGGGCGCACTTTGATCGGGAAGGTGCGCGGGCTGACCTCCAGATAGAGCGGGCCGGAATAGCCCGTGGGCACTTCATCGAACGCCTTGCCCTTGTTGGTGACAAGGCGGGTGAACACGTCGATCCGGCCAGTGGAGCTTTTGGGATTGGCCCGCGCCGACAGACCGGCGGGCAGGCGCAGGGATTCCTGCAGCGGCACCAGATAGACGCAGCCGGTTTCCAGCACGGCGCCTTCCTGGGTGAGGTCGATCCGGTGAAGGTGGATGCCGGGCTCCTGCAGCATCTCGGCAACAGTGCGATCCTTGCCCGGCAGGAAACTGGCCCGCAGGCGATAGGCGTCCACGGCCAGACGCAGATCCAGGCTGGCGGGCTGGATCTGGCCCGGTTCCGGCGCTTCATCGCACCGGATCGCCCCGCTTTTCAGCAGGTCTTCAATCTCGAAGTCGGGAATAACCCCGCTAATATCAGCCATCACTTGCACCCTGTTGGGCTCAGGCATAAGACCCGCTGCTGGAAACACAAGGATCAGAGCCATGGCCGATGCATCGGGCAACGACAAGAAGGGCTGGAAGCCCGCGACCCAGGCGGTGCGCGGCGGCCTGATGCGTTCCCAGCATGGTGAGATTTCCGAAGCGCTCTACCTGACCTCCGGTTACGCCTACGACTCGGCCGAACAGGCGATGCGCCGCATGGCCGGGGAAGAGGAAGGCTTCGTCTATTCCCGCTATGGCAGCCCGACCAATGAGATGCTCCAGCAGCGTCTCTGCCTGATCGAAGGCGCCGAAGCCTGCCGGGTGACCGGATCAGGCATGGGCGCCATTTCCTCCGCCATTCTTGCGCCCCTGAAAGCCGGTGACCGGGTTGTCGCCGCAACGGCCCTTTTCGGCTCCTGCCGCTGGATCATCGCCAACCAGATGCCGAAATTCGGTATCGAGGCGGTGTTTGTGGACGGGGCAGACCTCGACGCCTGGAAGCGCGAGATCGGCAAGGGCTGCCAGCTGGTGCTGATTGAAAGCCCGGCCAATCCGCTGCTCGACGGGGTAGACATTGAGGCGGTGGCGAAGCTGGCCAAGGCTGCCGGCGCGCTGCTGGTGGTGGACAATGTGTTCGCAACGCCGGTGCTGCAGCGCCCGCTGGAGCTGGGCGCCGATGTGGTCGCCTATTCGGCCACCAAGCATATGGACGGGCAGGGCCGCGTTCTGCTGGGCGCGATCCTGACGGACGCCAAGCGGATGAGCGACGTCTACGATCCGTGGCTGCGCCATATGGGGCCTGCGGCGTCGCCGTTTAATGCCTGGGTGGTGCTGAAAGGTCTTGAGACGATGCAACTGCGCGTCGAGGCACAAAGCCAGACGGCGGCGCGCCTGGCCGACGCGCTCGCGGCGCACCCGGCGGTCAATGCCGTGCGCTATCCCCACCGCCAGGATCATCCTCATTATGAGGTGCACAAGCGGCAGATGAAATCGGGCGGCACGCTGCTCGCCCTGTCGCTGAAGGGCGGGCAGGAGGCAGCGTTCCGGTTCCTCAACGGGCTGAGCCTGGTCGATATCTGCAACAATCTGGGCGACACCAAATCGCTGGCCTGCCATCCATCGACCACGACGCACCGGGCCCTGAGCGATGCCGAGCAGGCGGCGATGGGGCTGGACCGCAGCTGGATCAGATTGTCTGTCGGGCTGGAGGATGGCGACGATCTGGAAGCCGATCTCCTTGCCGCCCTTAACAGCTTGTGAACCTATGCCGGGGAAGGCTTGGTCCATGGCAAGACGCCCCGCTCCTCCGCAGTATGAGGCCATTACCGATGGCGTCCGCATTCGTGTGCGGCCGAAATTCCTGCACGACGAATCCGAGCCCGCGCGGGCGAAATTCATGTGGCAGTATACGGTGGAAGTAGAGAATGAGAGCGACCGGACCTGGACCATCATCCGCCGGCACTGGCGCATTGTGGACTCGGCCGGGCGGCTTCAGGCCGTCGATGGCGAGGGCGTGATCGGCCAGACGCCGACGGTTGGGCCGGGCCAGCGCTTCAGCTACACGTCCGGCGCGCCGCTGGCCACGCCGTCGGGCATGATGACCGGCACGTATGACCTTGTGGACGATGAGGGCGAAGAAATGGTGGCGCGGATCCCGGCCTTTTCGCTCGACAGCCCGTATGACACCTCCCGCCCCAGCTGAGGCGGGGATGTACTGCCCGGCCTAGCGCCAGGCTTCCGGGCGGCCGGGCATCTGCTCGCCAAGTTTCAGAACCCTGAAATTGCGGCCCATCATATCTTCGGTGAACAGCAGGCTGAGGTCGGCGGGGGCCAACAGGCCCTGCCAGGCTTCAAGCTGAGCCGGCGCGGATTCGGCGAAGAGAACGGTTGAGCCGGTCTGGTCCACAACGATGGCGCCATATTCCTGCAGCGCGCGGGCGATCACCTTGGCGGCGGGCGTGAGGTTTGTGTTCTCGATATCATAGGCCGGGTCGAGCTGGATGCGGGCACCCATCGGCAGGCCGACAAGATTGGGCGCGGTGCCTTCGGGAGCTTCCAGCGCCATACTGGCGGGCGAGACGAAGCTGCCGGTACGCGGCGCGGGATAGGCAATGGCAAGGGCATGATCGATGCGGCCCGCCTTGATTTCGTCAATCCGGATCAGGCCCGCAATCAGCGGAACGCCCGAAGGGCGCGGGGAAGCCGACAGGTTGGTGTCCGGCGCCGTCATCCAGGGGGCGGCAACGCCTGTGCCCGTCAGGTCCACTTCGGCGCCGAAGGAGGTGCCCCAGTAACCTGTTTCCGGGTTCTGGGCGCCCTGCTTCATTTCCCAGGCGCGGCCGGCTACGGGGTCGACCATGGCGAGGTAGGCGGTGCTGCCTTCGGGGCCGGGGGGAACGGCGAAGGCAGGCGCCGGAATGCGCGTGCCCGGCTCGAAGCCGCGTCCATAATAACCCTCAAAGTAGGGAAAAACCTTCTTTTTTGGCGTCTTTGCGGAGTCGATATAGTAGGTCGCCACCGAATAGACCGGCATGTTGATGGAGAGCGGACTGTGGCTCGCGAAGTCCTCGATCAGGAGTTCTGAGAGCGGGTCGATCTTCGCGTCAGCGGGGATTTTGGTGTTCCAGGGGCTGTCTGCCGAGAAGGGGCGCCAGCCTGCGGGCGCTTCGACAGCAGCGGCGATCTCGGCCGGTGCCGGCGCGGCGGCGGGTGCCGATTTTGCGTTGAATCCGGTCTGCGCGCAGGCCGCTACGGCCAGAACCGACAGCGCGACAGCAAGTTTGGAGCCTGATTTCAGCATGTTTCCCTCCTGGGGACAGGTATCTTCCCGTCGGCAGGCAAGAAACAGGCCAATTAAGAAGCCGGGCCTCGCGAGAGACCCGGCTTCAAGGTTAATCCGGCGCGGGCAGCGCCAGAAGCAGGGCCCGGATCAGAGAACCTCCAGCATCTCCGCGACGAGGGGGTGGCGGACTACATCGGCTGCCTCCAGCCGGATGACCGAGGCCCCGGAAAGGGCTTCCAGCTTGTCGGCGGCTTTGGCGAGGCCTGAGAATTCCGGCAGCAGGTCTGACTGGTTGGGGTCGCCGGTGATGACCATGGTGGAGTGCCAGCCCAGGCGGGTCAGCAGCATTTTGAGCTGGGTGTAGGTGCAGTTCTGGGCCTCGTCGATGACGATGAAGGCGTTGTTGAGCGTGCGCCCGCGCATGAAGCCGATCGGCGCAATCTCGATCACCCCTTCCGACAGCATATGCTTGAGCTGCGCCGGGGAGAGCCGGTCTGACAGGGCATCGTAAAGCGGGCGCAGATAGGGGGCGAGTTTGTCTTCCATGCCGCCGGGCAGGAAGCCGATCTGCTCGCCCGCCTCAACCGCCGGGCGGGAGAGCACGATCTTGGAAACGCGCCCCTTCTGCAGCGCTTCGACCGCCTTGCAGATGGCCAGATAGGTTTTGCCCGTGCCGGCCGGGCCGAGGGCGCAGACCAGGGCGTGGGTGTCCATTGCCGCCATCAGCTGGGCCTGGTTTTCCGAGCGGGGCTTCACGGTTTTCTGATACCGCTGGGTGCGGTCCTGTTGGGGCGAAAGATTGGTCACCGGATGGGCATCGTCAGGGTGCCAGCCGCGCCCGCCTTCTATGGCGTGGAGATGGGTGCCCTTGCCGCGTGCCGGCTCGTCGAACCAGGCTGACGAGCGCACTTCCGAAGCGGCTTTCAGGCGTTTGGCAGGATTGCGTTTACCCATGGGAGGCCTCCTTGCTTGCAGGCATGAAAAAAGCCGCTGGCAGGAATGCGCAGCGGCCCGGTGAAGAGAAGGAAGAGAGAGACACCAGCCTTGAAGGCGGCGAGCCCGTGTCCGGAAGGGGCGCTTCCGGTGGTGAGGTGAAAATGGGCACCAAGCGAGCCATTGCCTCTCCGAATCTGAGATGACTATACACTACCAGTATTAGCCGACGGTTAAGTGACATTCCGCGAGCGTAACGATTTGCGGGCAGGAGGAGATTGAAATGGCCATTTTCGAACTGGATGGGGTGAAGCCGACACTGCCGGGCGAGGGCAAGTTCTGGATTGCCGAAAGCGCCGAAGTGATGGGCAATGTGATCCTGAAGGAGAACGCCTCGGTCTGGTATGGCTGTGTCCTGCGCGGGGATAATGACCCTATAATCATTGGAGAAAATTCCAACATTCAGGATCTTTCGGTGATCCATACCGACATTGGCGCGCCGGTGACGATCGGGAAGAATGTTACCATTGGCCACCGGGTGATCCTGCACGGATGCGAAATTGGCGATGACACGCTGATCGGCATGGGATCGACGATCCTCAACCGGGTCAAGATTGGCCGAAATTGCATCATCGGGGCTAATGCCCTGATTCCGGAAGGAAAAGAGATCCCCGACAACTCGCTCGTGATGGGTGCGCCGGGAAAAGTGGTCAAAGATGTGTCAGAGGTCCAGCTTCAGGTGATCAAGATGTCCGCGATCCACTATGTCGAGAACTGGCAGCGCCATTCGAGGGGCATCAAGCGTATCGGCTGAACCGTTTGGCGGACATCTCTTGGACAAATCCGGACATTTCCGGACAGATTAGAGGTCAGGAGAGGGGCGCGTTCCAGACGGGGCGCACCGCCTCTGCCATGTCTTCGTCAAAGCCGACCCAGCCGAGCCGGGCCTCACGGGTTTGCAGCACGAAGACCTGCGCTGTCTTCGGCAGAGCCTCGGCAAGGGCGGCGCGCACCTGCGTGAGCGAGCAGGCCGAGCGCAGGAGGAAGGTGCCAGGAATGGGCTGCATATGCTTGCCGAGCGCGTCCAGGCAGGCGGGCAGGTTGCGCCAGAGGGCACCTTCAGCCGGGGCAGGGGCACGGGCGGTGATTAGATAGTTGGCCGCTTCCGCCCGGCGGCGGGCCCGTTCGGCAAAAGCGGGGGCGAGCGTTTCGGCAAGCCGGGGCACGTCGCGGATCGGCAGGAAGGGCTGGTCATCGCCGCCAGAGATGCGCGAGGCGGCGTGGAGCCGGCCTTCGATGGCGAATTGCTGGACCTGGCCGAGCGTGTAGGGGCCGTGAACCTCACCGCCCGCAAGCACCCGCCAGATGGCGGGGTCTATGCGGGAGAGGTCAATCGGGGCGGCGGCAGCGCTGGCCGGCGCGGCGGGCGCCTGGCCGGTAACCTGTTTCACCCGGCGGCCAAGATCATCTGCCATCAGTGGGAAGCGGCGGGTTTCTGTCCATGGACATAGCGGACGGCGAACTTGTCGCCGGTGACGCGGACAACTTCGCCGACCAGATTGCCGACCGTGACGCGCTCGCCCACGAAGGGCGGCTTGCCGGTGGTTTCAAAGGCGGCGCCCGTCAGGGAGATGTCGGTGACGCTGCACTGGAGTTGGCTGCCATCGGCCAGATTGACGATGGCTTCGCCGCTGGCGCGGTAGCGGGTTTCACCGCGCTCTTCCTCAAGGCCGAGCTTGTCGCGATTGAGCAGCCAGGTGAGGCGGTCGGCGAGCTTGTCACGCTTGTGCGGGGACGTGTGGAAGCGTACGGCGAAGCCTTCGGGCGAGACGCGCACGACATTGGCCACCACCCGGCCAACCTCGTCGAAATAGCAGACGACCTGCTGATCCAGGCCGGGACGTTCCGAAGAGACGATGAAGGCGCCGTCGCAGGAGATGTCGACCGTGCTGAGTACATGGTCTTCACTGTCGCCAATCAGGAAACGGCCGGTCAGCTTCAGCTCGACACGTTTGAAGCCACGGCGGTCCCGGCGGGAAAGCCGTCCGGACTCAGCGTCCTGGGGTTGGGCGAGCGGTCGCGTCATTGTCGCTACTTCCTGCTTGGCCGATTGCGCTCACCCCAACGCAATGAAGGCAATATGTCACGTCTGACAGATAGTTCATGATCGTTGACAATTTCTTGCGCGCACCCGTGAACAGGATAGTTTACGGCTAACAATCAAGAGCGGCCGGCCGCCGGGAGGAAAACAAGATGGACAGCTTCGACTATATTATCGTCGGTGCCGGCAGCGCGGGATGCGTGCTGGCAAACCGCCTCTCGGCAGACCCCACAGTAAAGGTCTGCCTAATCGAGGCGGGAAAAAAAGACACCTCCCTGATGGTAAAGATGCCGGCCGGCGTCGGCGGCCTGATCAAGCAGGCGAACGATTATAACTGGGGTTTCTTCACCGAGCCTCAGCAGCATATGGAAAACCGCCGCCTCTACTGGCCCCGCGGCAAGGGCTGGGGCGGTTCCTCCTCTATCAATGGCATGGTCTATATCCGCGGCCATGCGGGCGACTATGACCTCTGGGGCCAGATGGGCCTGAAGGGTTGGAGCTATGCCGATGTGCTGCCCTATTTCCGCAAGTCGGAAAGCTATGAGGGCGGGGCCAATGATTTCCACGGCGGCAGCGGCCCGTTGAACGTGACCGAGAGCCCGATGTCCGGGCCGGTCTACCAGGCGTTTATCGACGCCGGGCGGGAAGCCGGTTATCCGGTTACGGAAGATTTCAACGGCGCCAGCCAGGAAGGCTTTGGCCGCTATCAGCGCACAATCTTCAAGGGCGGGCGCTGGAGCGCATCTTTCGCCTATCTGCGCCCGATCGAAAACCAGCGGCCCAACCTCAAGATCATTACCACCGGTGTGGTGACGCGCGTGGTGATCGAAAAGGGCAAGGCCGTGGGCGTGGAAGTCGTCGAAGGCAAGGGGCGCATCGCCCGGCAAATCCGCGCTGACCGTGAGGTGATCCTTTCGGCAGGCGCGGTGCAGTCTCCGCAGATCCTGCAGCTCTCCGGGGTGGGCGACCCGGACGTGCTGAATCGCCACGGCATCGAGACGAAGGTGAAATCCACCGGCGTGGGCCGCAACCTTCAGGACCATCTGGACGTGACGGTGATCCATGACATGCCGCTGCCGATCTCTGCCTTCAGCCAGCAGAAGGGCATCAAGAAACTCGGCGTGGGCCTGCAATACCTCTACAACCAGACTGGTCCGGGGGCTGACAATTTCCTTCAGGCGGGCGCGTTTATTTCCTCGCGCACCGGCCTCTCCATGCCGGACATCCAGCTTCACCTCGTGAACGCGATCATGATGGACCATGGCAATACTGGCCCGGAAAAGGACGGCTATACCGTGCATGCCTGTCAGTTGCGCCCGGAAAGCCGCGGCACGGTGAGGCTGGCCTCGGCTGATCCATTTGCCCATCCGGCGATTGACCCGAATTATCTGGCCACGGAAGAAGACCGC
The DNA here is from genome assembly GCF_050269995.1 of Hyphomonas sp. NPDC076881. Lineage (NCBI taxonomy): Bacteria > Pseudomonadati > Pseudomonadota > Alphaproteobacteria > Hyphomonadales > Hyphomonadaceae > Hyphomonas > Hyphomonas sp. NPDC076881. The sequence continues at coordinate 45,175 of NZ_JBNNJJ010000016.1, forward strand.
CGTGTGATGCGCGAAGCGGTGAAGATGGTGCGCGATGTGACCCGTCAGAATGCGCTGAAGGCCTATACCGGGGCGGAGATCATGCCGGGCGCTTCGGTGAAGACGGACGCCGAGATCGACGCCTTCATCCGGCAGAAGGGCGAGACAATCTATCACCCCGTCGGCACGGTCTCTATGGGACCAACCGAAGCAAGCCCGGTGGACGGCGAGCTGCGGGTGCGCGGCGTGGACGGCCTGCGCGTGGTGGATGCCTCGGTGATGCCGACGCTTGTGGGCGGCAATACCAATGCGCCGACCATCATGGTGGCGGAGAAAGCCGCTGACATGATCCTCGGCCGGGCCGCATTGGCCCGCGAGGAGCCCGCCCTGGCGGGGGCGTAAGTTATCCTGAAAACCGGTAGCGTGAAACCTGGCGCGGGGCGCGGAGATTATGGGGATCTCGCGCTCCGCCCGGTGATGCGCGCCGTTCTGGCGCGCTCAGCCCCCTGATCACCGGCAAGGCCAGGCTTCACGCAGGCTGCCCTTGCGGGCAGAGCCTGTTCTTTTCAGTTCGACGCCACCAGCCGCAGCTTCGGACCGATGCGGCGGGTATCGGGGGGCACGATCATCGAGACGCGGTGACGGAAAACCGGCTGGCCGTTGAGCGCGCCTTCGCTGCCGAGTGTCTGATAAAGGCCAAGCATCCGGCTGCGCGTGGCGCCGGCCATACCTGCCGACAGCGGCATGAGCGTGACTTCCAGCTCAGCGCGGGCGCCCGAGAGGGTTTCGCCGCGCCCGCGGATCACGCCGGGGCCGCCATCCAGGCGGATGGCTTCCAGGCAGGCATCGACCATCACGCGGTCCGGCCCGGTCCAGAGATCGAGGAAATTATGGTTCGACAGGCGGCGGCCAACCAGTGAGGTGACGGCTTCGCCTGCGGTGCGCACGAGCCAGGTACGATCATCCATCAGCTCAAGCACGAAGATGCGCTCAATCAGGTCCTCATGCTCGGCCACATTGGGTCCGGCGGCGGCGTGCACATCCGGCTCAGTCTGCATGCGGCGCCAGGCGTCCAGCAGGACACGGGTGTTCGGGTGGATCGAATGCTCGACCATGTTCTGGATTGCTCCTGGTGTTCCATCGGGCCAAGGGGAGGCCCTTTCCGGCTCATCAATCGCAATAATTGTTCCAGTTCGCGGGCTGCGGTGTAATTCACGCCATGGGGGAATAAACGTGCGTGGGAAGGCGGTTTCGTACGCTTCAGAGGGAAGAATTGGTGGAGCGGGGGCAGGCGCAGCGAACGCTTGTGCCTCGCAGGCGGCCAGCAAACGTTTCAGGCCGGAACACATGCGTCAGGGTTACGCCGGGTGCGCCCCCGGGTTGTCTGTGGGTAGCCCTTGCCTTGCCGCGAATCTGCCGATTACAATCTATTCATAATAATAAGAAACTCTGCCCGCGCCCGCGTCCCAACCGGACAGGGCGATGGCACACACGATCAGCAGAACTCCCAGGAAGGAAACTCCACGTGTCAAAATCTGAAGTGACGCCAGCAGGCCGCAAGGCCCTGAGCGCTGTGCTTTGCCTTGGCGTGGGCCTGAGCGCCCTGTCAGCCGCCGCCCCGGCGCTGGCCCAGGAACAGGAACCCGCCGAAGAAACCCGCACCATGCAGACCGTAACGATCACGGCCACCAAGCGCGAACAGACGCTACAGGATGTGCCGATCGCGGTTTCGGTGGTGGACGATACCACCATCGAGCGGGCGGCGATTGTCGACCTCAACGACCTGCAGTCGATCATTCCGTCGCTGCGCGTTGGCCAGCTGCAGTCTTCGGCCAACACCAACTTCGTGATCCGCGGCTTCGGCAACGGGGCGAACAATGCCGGTATCGAGCCGTCGGTCGGTGTCTTTATTGATGGCGTCTACCGTTCGCGCTCTGCCTCGCAGATTTCCGACCTTCCGAACATCGAGCGCGTGGAAGTCCTGCGCGGGCCGCAGTCGACCCTGTTCGGCAAGAACGCATCGGCAGGCGTGATCTCGGTCGTCACCAAGAAACCGCAATACGAGTTTGGCGGCGTGGTTGATGGCACGATCAGCAATGAGAATGGCTACCGCGCAAACGGCTATGTCACGGGTCCGCTGGCGGAGAACCTCGCCGGCGCCGTGGGCGTCACCTACAACAAGCGTGATGGCTATGTCGAAGATATCGGCACGGGCACCGAGACGAACGAACGCAACCGCTGGGGCATCCGCGGAGACCTGCTGTTCGAGCCGGATGTGAACACCTCTTTCCGTCTGATGGCGGACTATGACCAGATCGACGAGCTGTGCTGCGCAGCGGCCAACGTCGTCAACGGACCGACAGGCGCCATCGTGCAGGCCATCGGCGGCACGATCATCGCGGAAGATCCCTACAGCTATCGCGTGGCCTACAACCTTCCGTCCACGAACAAGGTCGACAATGGCGGCCTGTCGCTGCAGGCAGACTTCGACTTCGAAAAAGTGCGCCTGACCTCGATTACCGCGTATCGCATGTCGCGCCTGGAGACGAACCAGGATTCCGACTTCACCGGCGCTGACCTGCTGGGCGAGAACTCCAACAAGACCGATATCGATACCTTCACCCAGGAATTCCGCCTGACATCGACCGATGGCGAGCGCCTCGACTGGATGGTCGGCGGTTTCTATTTCGACGAAAAGGTCGATATCGAAAATGCGCTGCTCTACGGGACGGACTACCGCGCCTATGCCAACGCGCTGGCGGGCGGCCTCAACCCCAATACGGGCGTGATCACCGACATTCTGGCGGGCCTTGAAAGCGCGCTGGGCCTCCCGGTGGGCACGACGCTCGCCCAGGCAGGCCAGGGCTTCCGCGACGATGCCGGCCAGGACAACACCGCCTGGTCGCTTTTCGGAACGGTTGATTACCGCCTGACGGACCGCCTGACGGCAACGATTGGCCTCAACTATACCGAAGACAAGAAAGACGCGCGCAACAGCATCGAGGCGACGGACGTGCTCTCCTCGCTGGACTTCGTTGCGATCGGCTTTGCCCAGACGATGGCGGGTTTCGGCGTGAACGCGCAGAACCCGGCGCAGGTGGCTGCCTTCGCGCAGGCCAACCCGGCCGCCTTCGCCGCCATTCAGGCCGCTGTTCAGGACCCGGCACAAAACCCGCTGCTGGCCCTCCAGCCGCTGCAGTTCCTGCCACCCTTCCTGGGCTTCCCGAACGCCGTGGAAGATGGCCGCTCGAAAGATTCCGCCACGACCTACACGCTGCGCCTCGCATATGACGTGAACGACAACCTCAACACCTATGTGTCGTATGCTACGGGCTTCAAGGCGACGTCCTGGAACCTGTCGCGCGACTCGCGTCCTTTTGCGTCGGACTTCATCCCCGGCTCGTCGGTGACGAGCCCGCCTTCCTCTCCCATCCGTGACGCAGGCCTTGCCCTGCCGAACCTTACGACCGGTTCACGCTATGCCGGGCCGGAAGATTCGATTGTGTTCGAAGTGGGCCTGAAAGGCGTCTATTCCAACGTCGCGTTCAACCTCGCCTATTTCGACCAGACGATTGAAGGCTTCCAGTCGAACGTGTTCACGGGCACGGGCTTCGCGCTGGCGAATGCCGGCAAGCAATCCAACAAGGGTCTTGAATTCGACGTGACCTGGAACCCGGTCAACAATCTGCAGCTGATGGTGGCCGGGACGCTTCAGGATCCGGTCTATGACAGCTTCCCGAACTCGGCGAGCGGCGACCTGTCCGGAGAAAAGGTCTACGGTATCCCGGAAGTGGCCACCTCCACGGCGGCGACGTATTTCTTCGATGTCGCAGGTTGGGACGCCTATGTCCGCGGTGACTGGCAGTATGAAAGCGCCGTTGACCATTTCGACAGCGATGCCGAACAGGCTGCCTTCGGCGAGCAGAAGAAGGTCAACACCTTCAATGCCTCCACCGGCTTCACCAATGAGTCGGGTCTGGGCGTGACGCTGTGGGTGCGCAACGTGTTCAACGACGAATACATCACGACCGCATTCCCGGCCGTGGCGCAGTCTGGCTCCTATATGGGCTATCCTGTGGCGCCCCGTTCTTATGGCGTGACGCTGCGCAAGACGTTCTAAGACGGCTCCGGCCAGTGATTCTTTTGAAAGCCCCGCCGCGCTGGCGGGGCTTTTTCTTTGGCCTCAGCCCCGCATCGAGGCCCTCAGGGCGAGAATCGCCCCGGCCAGCACCGCCACTTCAAACGCCACAAAGCCGATATAGGCGCTTGTGGGGGCAGGGCCGAGGAGCAGGGCAAAGCCGCGCGCGAAGACATAGCCGCCCATATATACAATGAGAAACCAGAGCGCCGGGCGCCTCAGGGCGGTCCGCAGCGCCCCGCCTGCGCAGAGCAGGGCGGCGGCCAGGCTCACCCCGCCATAGATGCCGCGCAGCTCGTAAGCCCCGTTTGGGCCCTCCACCACCACCCCCAGGCTGGCCGCCATACCGAGGGGATTGGCCATCGAGACGGCCCCGAAGAGGGCGAAAAGGGCCGCGACGAGCCCGAGAAACAGCTTCACGTACATAAGAGAAGAACTAGTTTCAGGCGGCGGCGAGGCAAATTTAACGTTCGCGCCTACATGAAAGAGCGCGCCGCAGACCGATTCTGGCCGCGCGAAATGAGGATTTCCGCATGCAATCTGCTGAAAAGCGCCCCCCGATCATCAATGCGCCCCTGCCTTTGACAGTGTTTGCGGTGGCTTTGATCGCGCTTCACGGCGCCCGCGTGTTCGCGCCGCAGGAGCTGGAAATTGCGGCGCTGTATCATGGAGCGCTGTTTCCGGAGCGATTCTGGGGATGGGCCAGCGGCCCGGTTCTGCTGCCGGGGATCGCGCCGCCCTATGCCGGATGGCTGGGCGCGATGGCCCCCTTTGTGCTCAGCACGCTGCTGCACGGGGACTGGTTTCACGTTATCCTGAACGCCGTTTTCATGATCGCCATCGGCAAGCCGGTGCTGGAAATGCTCTCGGCCCTGCGCGGGGGATATGGCCCCGGCGCGGTCATAATGCTCTTTGTGCTGATTTTCTTTTCCCAGGCAGGAGGCGGGCTGGTTTACCTGTTGCTCAACAATCCTTCCGGGCCGATTGCGGTGGGCGCCTCCGGCGGGATCAGTGGTCTGATGGGAGCCTTTTTCCTGATGCGGGAAGGCGCGGCATCGCGGCTTCTGTCTCGTAATTTCCTGACGGTAACGAGCATATTCATCATCGCAAACTTCCTGTTTGCCCTGATCGGGCCGGCGCTTCTGGGCGCATCGATTGCCTGGGAGGTGCATGCCGGCGGCTATGTTGCCGGGGCGCTTTTTGCCCGTGTGCTGATTTGGAACGCTCTGCGCAAACTCGATATATAGACGGAAACAGGGCATTTAACGCCGATTTCATGGGAGTCGCTTCGCGGTTCCGGTTATGGTATCTTTCGTCAAGGTGAGACGGCCTGAAGGCTGCCGCCGCGATGGAGGACCAGAATGATCATTGAACAGATTCTCAACGACAAGGGCCGTGAAGTCGTCACGCTGCGGGCCGATGACACGCTGCGCGAGGCGGCGCGCCTGCTGGACGAGCGGCGGATCGGGGCAGTCGTGACGCTGGACGCTGACGGCGAAATCGTCGGTGTGCTGTCGGAACGCGATATCGTGCGGCAGTTCGCAAGGGAGGGGGAGGCGGCCCTCGAGATGAAGGTCGGCAACGCCATGACCCGGGCCGTGATCACCATCACGGCGGACGCCCCCATCGACCAGGCACTGCAGCTGATGACAGACCGGCGCATCCGGCATCTTCCCGTGGTGCGCAACAACCGGCTGACCGGCTTTGTCTCGATCGGGGATCTGGTGAAATGGAAGATCGCCGAGACCGAGGCGGAGGCTCAGGCGATGAAGTCTTACCTCTCCGCCCAGTTCTGAGCCTTTTCCACAAACAGCAGTGAATCTGTGAATTTCGCAGAATGAGGGCTTGTGGTTCTGAGAAGGCACCGATACATCGCGGCCTTCGCTGAGCCGGGCGGAAACAAACGGCCCAGCGATGACCGCCCTGCGGTCGCCGAACGGAAGAAAAGGGGTTGCCCTTTACACCGAACAGCGGCTATATGTGCGGTTCTCCCGAACGCCCGAACAAGTGGGCCGAGACAATCGGCTTAGGAGTTCTGTTCGCTCTGAAAATCAGGTCTTCACGCCAAGGTGTGGAATTCTGAAGAAGGGGTGAGAAAAGGGTTGACGGGAGAAACGGTGGCCCTAAAAGCCGCCGCTTCCCGAACGCCCGAATGGATGGGCCGAGATGATCGGCCAGGAAGTTCAGTTCGCTAAAATCCGGTGGTTCTAACGAACTGTGGAAAAGCGAAAAAAGAGGTTGACGGGAAATGCGGTGGTTATAAAAGCCGCCGCTTCCCGGACGCCCAAACGAACGGGCCGAGACTTGATCGGCCAGGGAGTTTTGTTCGCTAAAATCTGGTGGTTCTGACGAACTGCAGAAGAGCGAAAAAAAGGTGGTTGACGGGAAATTAGGCGGCTGTATAAGCCGCCACTTCCGGACGGGGCCGCGGGCTTCTGAAGGGCACCAAATTCCGGGCTACGGCCCACGCTGTTTGACATCGTAAGAGATAGGAAGAGAAACGCAGGCGGCGTGATAGCTTGCGGACCTCGCAAGAGGTCCAAAACGATCACGACGATGTGTTTCTTGAGAATTCTTTTTCCATCGGGAAGGCCTCGGTCTTCCCTTTGTTTAAAGGGTTCTCGTCAAAGAACGCAATACTTATGCTTATACAGCAAAGTAACCGTCCCATTTTCCTGGGATGGTTCGTCAGATCATAAACTCAACTTGAGAGTTTGATTCTGGCTCAGAACGAACGCTGGCGGCAGGCCTAACACATGCAAGTCGAACGATATAGTGGCAGACGGGTGAGTAACGCGTGGGAACGTACCTTTCACTACGGAATAGCTCTGGGAAACTGGTGGTAATACCGTATACGCCCTTAGGGGGAAAGATTTATCGGTGAAAGATCGGCCCGCGTTGGATTAGCTAGTTGGTGAGGTAATGGCTCACAAAGGCGACGATCCATAGCTGGTCTGAGAGGATGATCAGCCACACTGGGACTGAGACACGGCCCAGACTCCTACGGGAGGCAGCAGTGGGGAATCTTGCACAATGGGCGAAAGCCTGATGCAGCCATGCCGCGTGAATGATGAAGGCCTTAGGGTTGTAAAATTCTTTCGTCAGGGATGATAATGACCGTACCTGAAGAAGAAGCCCCGGCTAACTTCGTGCCAGCAGCCGCGGTAATACGAAGGGGGCTAGCGTTGTTCGGAATTACTGGGCGTAAAGCGCACGTAGGCGGACTTTTAAGTCAGGTGTGAAATCCCGGGGCTCAACCTCGGAACTGCATTTGAAACTGGAAGTCTGGAGATCAGGAGAGGTTAGCGGAATACCGAGTGTAGAGGTGAAATTCGTAGATATTCGGTGGAACACCAGTGGCGAAGGCGGCTAACTGGACTGATACTGACGCTGAGGTGCGAAAGTGTGGGGAGCAAACAGGATTAGATACCCTGGTAGTCCACACCGTAAACGATGAGAGCTAGTTGTTGGCAGGCATGCCTGTCGGTGACGCAGTTAACACATTAAGCTCTCCGCCTGGGGAGTACGGCCGCAAGGTTAAAACTCAAAGAAATTGACGGGGGCCCGCACAAGCGGTGGAGCATGTGGTTTAATTCGAAGCAACGCGCAGAACCTTACCTACCCTTGACATGTCCAGTATGGTTTCCAGAGATGGATTCCTTCAGTTCGGCTGGCTGGAACACAGGTGCTGCATGGCTGTCGTCAGCTCGTGTCGTGAGATGTTGGGTTAAGTCCCGCAACGAGCGCAACCCTCATCCTTAGTTGCCATCACGTTTGGGTGGGCACTCTAAGGAAACTGCCGGTGGCAAGCCGGAGGAAGGTGGGGATGACGTCAAGTCCTCATGGCCCTTACGGGTAGGGCTACACACGTGCTACAATGGCAGTGACAATGGGATAATCCCAAAAAGCTGTCTCAGTTCGGATTGTCGTCTGCAACTCGACGGCATGAAGGTGGAATCGCTAGTAATCGTGGATCAGCATGCCACGGTGAATACGTTCCCGGGCCTTGTACACACCGCCCGTCACATCATGGGAATTGGTTCTACCCGAAGACGGTGAGCTAACTTCGGAGGCAGCCGGCCACGGTAGGATCAGTAACTGGGATGAAGTCGTAACAAGGTAGCCGTAGGGGAACCTGCGGCTGGATCACCTCCTTTCTAAGGATGCAACAGATTGCTTTACTCACGTGAAGCTCTGCTGCCCTTATTCAAGCCTTCTTTAAGAAGGCAAACATATGCGGCTGTCGCGCCGTCTCCGTTTCTCTTCCTTCGTTCGTAATGCCTGGCTGCATGTGGCTGCCGGGTAGAAGCGAGCCCCGCGGGCGCTAGCGCCTGTCTTCGACTTTGGCTGCGGCGGCCGCCTGGTCTGCCTGGCTGAAGGGCCGGTAGCTCAGGTGGTTAGAGCGCACGCCTGATAAGCGTGAGGTCGGAAGTTCAACTCTTCCTCGGCCCACCATCGAAGCTGCAAAGGGGTAAGCGAGACTGGCCGAGAGCCAGCGACAGGAACCACGGGGCCATAGCTCAGTTGGGAGAGCGCCTGATTTGCATTCAGGAGGCCGTCGGTTCGACTCCGTCTGGCTCCACCATCCTGTCTCACACGAACGAAAGAAGTTATCTGGTTTCCGGAGCCCATTGGGGTTTCGGGATGTTTGTTATCGTAAGGGAAAGACTGATCCGGCCGCGCGCCTCATAAACCCCCACAGGGTTTTGGTGCTGCTGCTTCAGCCGATAGAGCGTGCCTGGCAACGGGTGCGCTTCAAAGGGTTAGTCTGCAAGAAACCAACAATGTCTGACTGAAACTCTGTGTCAGTGAAGCGCTCTGCGCTTTCCACTGCACATGGGTTTTATGAGATCAAGCGTCAAAAGGGCATCCGGGGGATGTCTTGGCGGTAAGAGGCGATGAAAGACGTGGCACTCTGCGATAAGCACCGGGGAGGCGAGAGCACCCTTTGATCCGGTGATTTCTGAATGGGGAAACCCACCTCCGAGATGTTGGATAATTCGAGCGCTTCGGCGCTCGACATGTCTGACATTTCAATAGTGAGGTATTTTAAACTGAATACATAGGTTTAAAAAGCGAACCCGGGGAATTGAAACATCTGAGTACCCGGAGGAAAGGACATCAATTGAGACTCCGTTAGTAGTGGCGAGCGAACGCGGACCAGGCCTGGTCTGAAACAAGGAGAAGTATCTGGGAAGGTACGCCATAGTGGGTGATAGCCCCGTATCCGTAAAATGAAGACCTTTTAGAGTAGGGCGGGACACGTGAAATCCTGTCTGAAAATGGGGGGACCACCCTCCAAGCCTAAGTACTCCTTACCGACCGATAGTGAACAAGTACCGTGAGGGAATGATGAAAAGAACCCCGATGAGGGGAGTGAAACAGATCCTGAAACCGGATGCCTACAAGCTGAGGGAGCTCTTCGGAGTGACCTCGTACCTTTTGTATAATGGGTCAACGACTTAGTGTTGCGTGCAAGCTTAAGCCGTTAGGTGTAGGCACAGCGAAAGCGAGTCTGAATAGGGCGACTGAGTACGTAGCATTAGACCCGAAGGCAAGTGATCTAGGTATGGGCAGGCTGAAGGTGCGGTAACACGCACTGGAGGGCCGAACCGTTGAATGTTGAAAAATTCTCGGATGACCTGTGCCTAGGGGTGAAAGGCCAATCAAACTTGCTGATAGCTGGTTCTCCGCGAAATCTATTTAGGTAGAGCGTCACGGTTGAGACTCCAGGGGGTAGAGCACTGAATGGGCTAGGGGTCCTTACCGGATTACCAAACCTTATCAAACTCCGAATACCTGGAAGTTATACGTGGCAGACACACGGCGGGTGCTAACGTCCGTCGTGAAAAGGGAAACAACCCAGACCGCCGATTAAGGCCCCCAAGTCATAGCTAAGTGCGAAACGATGTGGGATTGCTGAGACAATCAGGAGGTTGGCTTAGAAGCAGCCATCCTTTAAAGAAAGCGTAACAGCTCACTGATCAAGCGATCCTGCGCGGAAAATGTATCGGGACTAAAGTTATGCGCCGAAATCGCGGGCTCGTAAGAGCGGTAGCGGAGCGTTCCGTAAGCCAATGAAGGTGAACCGTGAGGTTTGCTGGAGGTATCGGAAGTGAGAATGTTGACATGAGTAGCGACAAAGAGGGTGAGAGACCCTCTCGCCGAAAGTCCAAGGGTTCCTGCGTAAAGCTAATCTGCGCAGGGTTAGCCGGCCCCTAAGGTCAGGCCGAAAGGCGTAGCCGATGGGAACCACGTTAATATTCGTGGGCCGAGGGATGAGTGACGGATTCCGAAAGCTGTATGAACTTACTGGATTGTGAGTGCAGCCTGGGGGTCCCTGGAAATAGCCTCCCTATTAGACCGTACCCTAAACCGACACAGGTGGACTGGTAGAGCATACCAAGGCGCTTGAGAGAACTATGTTGAAGGAACTCGGCAAATTACCTCCGTAACTTCGGGAGAAGGAGGCCTCATATTGGGCAACCAGTACTGAGGGGCACAAAACTGGGGGTTGCGACTGTTTATCAAAAACACAGGGCTCTGCGAAATCGCAAGATGACGTATAGGGTCTGACGCCTGCCCGGTGCCGGAAGGTTAAAAGGAGATGTGCAAGCATTGAATTGAAGCCCCGGTGAACGGCGGCCGTAACTATAACGGTCCTAAGGTAGCGAAATTCCTTGTCGGGTAAGTTCCGACCTGCACGAATGGCGTAACGACTTCCCCACTGTCTCCAACATAGACTCAGCGAAATTGAATTCCCCGTGAAGATGCGGGGTACCCGCGGTCAGACGGAAAGACCCCGTGAACCTTTACTACAGCTTCACAGTGGCATTAAAGAATATATGTGTAGGATAGGTGGGAGGCTTTGAAGCTCTGGCGCCAGCTGGAGTGGAGCCAACCTTGAAATACCACCCTTGTCTTCTTTGATGTCTAACCGCGCCCCTGGATGGGGCCGGGACCCTGTGTGGCGGGTAGTTTGACTGGGGCGGTCGCCTCCCAAAGTGTAACGGAGGCGCGCGATGGTAGGCTCAGAGCGGTCGGACATCGCTCGTTGAGTGCAATGGCATAAGCCTGCCTGACTGCGAGCTCGACGGAGCGAGCAGAGACGAAAGTCGGTCATAGTGATCCGGTGGTCCCGCGTGGAAGGGCCATCGCTCAACGGATAAAAGGTACTCCGGGGATAACAGGCTGATGATGCCCAAGAGTCCATATCGACGGCATCGTTTGGCACCTCGATGTCGGCTCATCACATCCTGGGGCTGGAGAAGGTCCCAAGGGTTCGGCTGTTCGCCGATTAAAGTGGTACGTGAGCTGGGTTCAGAACGTCGCGAGACAGTTTGGTCCCTATCTGCCGTGGGTGTTGGATACTTGAGAGGATTTGTCCCTAGTACGAGAGGACCGGGATGAACACACCTCTGGTGGACCTGTTGTGGCGCCAGCCGCATTGCAGGGTAGCTATGTGTGGACTAGATAACCGCTGAAAGCATCTAAGCGGGAAACTAACCTCAAAACCAGGTATCCCTGAGAGCCGTCCAAGACCAGGACGTCGATAGGTCAGGTGTGGAAGTGCCGCGAGGCATGAAGCTAACTGATACTAATTGCTCGATAGGCTTGATCCCTGAAACTCATGTGTAGTTGAAAGCTCAGACTTTCACTGACGAGTTCAGTCAAAGACATTTTGGTTTCTTACAATCGCTAGCTGGTTTCCGCCGACCTGGTGGTAATGGCAGGGGGTCCCCACCGGATCCCATCCCGAACTCCGTCGTTAAGCCCCCTTGCGCCGATGGTACTACGTCTTAAGGCGTGGGAGAGTAGGTCGCTGCCGGGTCTGCAGAGCCCAGATACCGATTGTAATTCTTGCAGACACGTCTTTCTCTTACACTACGGCCGCTTTCGGGCGGTCAGCCACCGCGATCTTGTCGATCAAGGTGGCCCGGGCCGGCCCCAGCCATACCGGCGGGCCGGTTTTTTGTTTCAGGCGCAGCGATGCTTCGGGAACAAGACAGAATTGACGCGGGATGGAGCAGTCCGGTAGCTCGTCAGGCTCATAACCTGAAGGTCACAGGTTCAAATCCTGTTCCCGCACCCAAAAAGGCCCCTGATTTCCTCGCGGAGATCAGGGGCTTTTCCTTTATGGGCATTGCTTCTCGCCTGGGATATCGCTTTGGGGGCCGCCCGCTCGCGTCTCCCTTGGGGATGCCCTCGCAATGGGGCAGGGGCGGTCTGCGGAAACACGCGGCTCGGAAGCGCGCTCTTCTATCTCTTATTATGTTTGCAGGCTTCGCGGGCCGGTCATGCCGGCAGGAGCTGGGGAAACAGCCAGACGATATACCCGCCCAGCGCGATCCACGGCCCGAAGGCGATCATGGAGTGTCCGGATACAGCCTGGCGCTTCAGGGCTGCCCGGAGAACAACGCTCAGGATCGCCGCCAGCGACGCGATCAGCAGGACGGGGGGAATCCCTGTCAGCCCGGTCCACATTCCGATGGCGCCCAGCAGTTTGGCGTCGCCGCGGCCCAGCCCATGAATCCCGCGCAGCCGCAGATAGCTGATCTCGACCAGCCAGAGCAGGCCGAAACCGGCCGCTGCGCCCGCCAGATGCCAGCCCCAGCTTTCCTGGCGGAAGAGGGCGGCCATGAGCCCGCCCAGAAGGAAGACCGCCAGGTTCAGCCTGTCAGGCAGCAGATAGCTGCGCAGGTCGATCAGCGCGAGCGCCAGAAGCAACCAGCCGAAAGCTATTGTAAAACAAAGAAGTATCAGGCTTTCCGGCCATAGCAGTATGCCCGCCGCCGTCACCCCCGCGCCGGCAATCCCGGCCAGGAACGGGCGTGGCCCGGCCACCGCCTCTCCGCGCGCGGCCGCCTTGCGGGCATATTTTACGGCCAGATCGTCCAGGCCGGCGCCTGCCAGGATGCCGGCGATCACGCCGGCCGGCAGAAGGAAAGGTTCAAGCCCGCTCATGGCCCGTCATAGCCTGCCAATCCGGACGCCGCCATTCCGCCAAGAGCTCAGTTCGCGGCGCGGCCGGCATTGGCGGCAACCGGATCGAACGTGTCGGAACATTGCGGCCCGGTATCGCCCGCTTTCAGATAGCTGATGCAGTAATAGGCCGCGCGGGTGCCATCCTCGAAGGTGGGCGGGCCGTGCCATTGAAACTGTTCTTCCTGCCCGCTCCAGAGCTGGATGATGATCCGGCTGGGGTTCTGCGGGATGGGGTGCTCGTCATGCGTTGCCGTATGCATCAGCTCGCCGTCCACATACCAGCGGATCCGGCCGGGCTCCCAGTCAAAGGCATAAAGGTGGACTTCCTTGCTGGCATCGAAGGGCAGGGGAATCTCGAGATAGCGATAGGGCTCGCCATCGGTGAAGTAGTTGCCGGTGACCATGTTGAGATCCCTGCCGAGGAATTCAATGTCGATCTCGTCATGCTGGGCGCCGAACTGTTCGGAGGTGTGGGTAAACAGGGCGCTGACCGTGCCGGAGCCGGGCGCCGGCGTCATCACCACTTCGATCCGCCCGAAGGAATAGAGACCGCGGCGCTGATATTCGGCGCCGGCGAGTGTCTTGCTGCCCACACGCATCCGGCGCAGCTCCAGCTCCACCCGGTCGTCGAAGAAATGAATATGCCGCGCCAGCCAGGCCGGATGCGGGGAGGGGTAGGTCATATTGGCCTTGTACCAGCGGGTGGGGTCGTGGCCGTCGCCGAAATTATGGAGGAAGGAGGCGCCCGCCGCCGCATCCGGCGCCATGGGGGGATAGCCCTCCGGAACAGGGATCTGTTCGACGGGCAGGTGGGCCTCTTCATGCGGGTTATGCGAGACAACCCCAACCGGGGCGACCTCAACAGGCGCCGTCAGCACCGAACCCGCCAGCAGCCCGATCAGGATTATCCCGAACACAGCGCCAAGCCGGGCGGTGGCATCGTCACTCAATTTCACCCAGCTACCCACGAACATCAGCCACTCAAAAACAGGCCCCGCCAAGAGCCTGTTCCCCCCAGATCATACTTCAAAAGGAAGTAGAAAAAGCGGCTCCCAGCAAGCCGCTTTTTTTAGTCCTAGTCCTGTTACCAGGCGCCCTCGGATTTGAGGACTGCCGGGATAGTCTTGAGGATGATCATCACATCGCCCCAGAAAGAGCGGGTCTGAGCATAGGAGATGTCAATGCGGACGCGCTCCGGATAGCTGATCTTGCTGCGGCCGCTGATCTGCCAGAGGCCGGTAATGCCGGGGCGAACGCTGCAATAGTCGGCGAAATGCTCACCATATTTGCCGCGCTCGGAGAGCGAGATCGGACGCGGACCGACGAGCGACATGTCTCCTTTCAGCACATTGATGAGCTGGGGAAGTTCGTCGATCGAGGTGGCGCGGATGAAGCGGCCCAGCGGGGTGATGCGCGGATCATGCGTCAGCTTCTGGGTCAGTTCCCATTCGCGCTTGGCGTCCGGGTTGGACTCCAGCAGCGCCTGCAGCCGCTCTGCCGCATCCGGCACCATGGAGCGCAGCTTGTAGCATTTGAACGTGCGGCCATACTGGCCGTAGCGAGTGTGCGAGAAAATCGCTGCCTGACCATCCTGAAGGCGCACCATCAGGGCAACGATCAGAAGCAGCGGAGCAAGAAAGATCAGGCCCAGCGAAGCAGCAAGAATGTCGAGGGCGCGCTTCGCCGTGAACGAGTTGCGCGGGTTCGGCCGGCGCGGCTCGCTAATGACAAAGCCGTCCTCCTCGACACCGCCCGTCGTGTCGGTGATCCGGAATTCCATTGGTAGTCCCCTTTGTACTCTACGCCGCGTTACACTTGTTAATCCGCGCGACTGCTTTTCAGCCTTAGTCCCCATATGACCTGGCCGCGCGGAGCTCATGTATTGGCGTTTGCAATTCGTATACCACTTTCGCGTTTGCGAAATAAGGGCTTTCTTAAACTTTCTCCTTTCAGGCGAAGTATTCGTCAAATATTGGCACAGTCTGCCGCAGCGCGGGTCAGTCGCAATGGTTTATCGTTTGTTAAACATGAATGGATCGCAACAAGCTGTCCCATATTCGCTCAAGACACAAAAAAAGCGCCGCAATGAGCGGCGCTTTCTCTTCTGTCTGTTGAAGGAGTCGATACTTAGAAAATCCGCTCGCCGATTCGGATCGTGTCGCCCGGCCTCACCACCGTAGACGGGGTCAGATCGTAGGCGACCTCCTGATTGGCATCCATGCTCTTGATATACACGACGCGCTTGTTCGCCCGATAGGAGAATCCGCCCGCAGCCGCAACAGCGTTCTGAACCGTCAAACCGCTCGTATAAGGATATTCGCCGGCCCGGCCGACCTCACCGAGGATATAATAAGGACGATAGTTGATAACCTCGACACTCACGCGCGGGTCTAGCACATAACCATCGGCGAGCTTGGTCGCGACGGCGCTTTCCAGATCGACCGTCGAGAGGCCAACCGCGGCGACCTGGCCGATCAGCGGCATCGAGATGGCGCCCGTGCCGTCCACTTCGAACTCACCCGACAGGGTGGGGTGGCCGAAGACGGTCACGCGCAGCCGGTCGCTGGAGCCCAGCGTATAGGCTGTTGCGATCTGGGACTGTGTGGTTATGCCGGCGTCACGGGCGCCGGCAGTGGGGCTGGTGGTGCCGCAGGCGGAAACCATCAGTCCGAGGGCGAGGGCCATGATGGCCAGAAAGGAGCGAAGCGTCAGCATGCTGCAGGGTCTCCTGAATTCGTTCGCGGGATGACGGGGTCCCGGAAGCCATAATCACTAGATTTCAGGTATTAAGAAAAGCAACATCTGTGCCGAAAAGGCGCGCTGCGGACAGCTTTCCCGTGAGGAACGCCCCCGTATCAAGGCCAATCCTGCGGTCATCCCTATGGATTGCGTCTTCCGGCGTGTGCCCGTGAACAATCAGGTGATCAAAGGGCAGCGCATCGTCGAGGAACTCCTCGCGGATCCACAGCATGTCCCGCTGGCTCTGCTTCTCGAGGCTCAGTCCAGGACGCAGGCCTGCATGGACGAACAGGTAATCGCCCGCGACATGATAGGGTTTCAGCGACTGGAAAAAACTGAGATGGCTTTCCGGCAGACGTTCGCGGAAAGCCTCCCAGAGTTTTGTCCAGGCTTCGCGGACCTTGGCCATCTCTTCATGCGAATTCAGGCTGGCCCGGCTGTTGGGCGGCGCGAAGCCATAAGAATAAAGTGTCTCGCCGCCGCCAAAGCGCGTCCACTGGGTGCCGAAATTAACCTCCTGAAGGAAGCGGAGCAGCGCCTCTTCATGGTTCCCGAGCAGGAAAACGGGGTCATACCGGTCCAGGGCGCCGCTGGTAAAATACTCGATCACATCGCGTGATTGCAGGCCGCGGTCGATATAATCGCCCAGGAAAATGATCTGCGGCTTAACCTCCTCAGGCAGCTGGGCCGCGTCGGCATCTATCTGCTCTACCAGGCGCAGCAACAGGTCCATCCGGCCATGGATATCGCCCACAGCGTAAAGGCACAGCCCATCGGGCGCCTGAGTTATCCGCTGCAGGGCGGGCGGGGCGAGGGATGTGTCGCCAGAAGCGGCAACGTCCTCTTCGGACGGCGATGTGCGAAATTGGGAAAGGATAGTGCGACGCGCCGCGTCCGCCGAGCGGCTAAACTGGCCAAACCGGGCCCTCAGGGCATCCGCAAGCTTTCCTCTGGTCAAAACCATCATAGTTATCCCCGGTAGCGGGCAACTTATCCGATTAACCTTGTAAAACCAAGAAAACGGATGTGAGTTTTACCGCTTCCCGGCAACACTTTCCCAAGTAAATCCGGCGGCCCAGGCCAGATGCATTGTGCCGGCAGCCACGCCTGACAGCAGGCCGCAGACCGATTTGTGCTTCAAGGCAATTGCCGCAGAGGCGCCAGCCAGCACGCTCAGATAGCCCGCAGGCAACATGAATGCCTGCCACTGAAAGAGGCCCGCCACGAGGCCGGTCAGACAGAGAGCCGTTATCAAGATGGGCGTCGCCTGGCGCAGTTTCAATCTGGCCTTGTGTTTGCGCAGGTTTTTCGCCCGGCCTTTACCATAGTTGAAATACTGCCGCGCCAGGGCCCTGACGGATCCGCGCGGCGTGTAGGCGATGCGGATATCGGCATCGAGCCACACCCTGCCACCCCCCTTGCAGACGCGGTAATCATATTCGGCGTCTTCATTATGAGAGAAGGCTTCGTCATAGCCGCCCACGCTGCGGAACCAAACAATGTCAAAGCCGGCATGGTGGCCATGATCGACATAGTGAGACTTGCGCCCGCCGCGATGGGCCGATCCCCCCGAGCCGAGAAGCGTGTCGACGATCCAGGCATTGGCCTTCTCGAAACAGGTCTCGCCCACCGCGTCCATCGGGATCACGACAGAGGCGGCCCCGGTGCGCTTCAGCGTTTCGGCGACATGCAGGATGAAGTTCGGCGGATAAGTCGAATGAGCATCGCACCGGATCAGCCAGCGTGTGCCGGGGGTGGCGTGGCCGGCGGCGGCAAGATTGATCGCCGCCGATTGAAGGCGCTTCTCGTTTACCAACAGCCGCAGATTCGGGAACTCTGCCATCAGCCGCTTCACGATGGCGACCGTCTCGTCCGTGCTGCCCCCGTCGGCCACCGTCAGCGGCACAAGCCGGAGCAGGGGGCTGCCATGCATCAGCGAGCGAATGCATGTCTCGATATGGCGCGCTTCGTTGAGGGCAGGGATCACCGCGAGGATCGAGCCTGGGTCGACGCCTTGAGGTAAAGGTTTGAAAGTTGCCGTGTTTATGGAAGTCAGCATCGGTGCGTTGCCGGTTGATCGTTGCGTTTGAGGAAAACTAGAGCAAATTCCGTTCCACCCAACATAGGCAGCATAACAAATTCGCCAGATATCTGTAACTCCCGCAAGGCCCGGCAGGCCGATCAAATCCTTGAGGGCTGACGCCGGGATAGGCTTGCCGCCGGGCGCGGACGCCATACTGTAGCGAAGAACGATAATTCGCGGAGGAACCTCATGATTGGCGTAGTCGCAAAGCTGAAAATCCAGGACGGCAAACAGGCGGAGTTTGAGCAGGTCGCCAAGGACCTCATGGCCAAGGTCAAGGCGAATGAGCCGGGCTGCCTGACCTATCAGCTCTACAAGACCAAAGGCTCGTCCACCGAATATATCTTCATGGAACAGTATGCCTCGGCCGATGCGCTGAAATCCCATGGCCAGACCGAATATTTCAAGGCAGCCGGTCCCAAGCTCGGCGCCGTCCTCGCCGGCGCGCCCGACGTCCAGTATTACGACATCGTAGAATAACAGCCCAACCGGAGCCCCCGCCCATGGACCTCTCGCTTTCGCCAGCCGATCAGAAGTTCCAGCAGGAAGTGCGCGACTGGATCGCGGAAAACTTCGATGCTGAACTGCGTGCGAAAATGGCGCTCACCAAGAATGGCTATGTCGACAAGGCAAGCCAGGTGGCCTGGCAGAAGAAACTGGCGTCGAAAGGGTGGATCGCTCCCAACTGGCCGAAGGAATATGGCGGGCCCGGCCTCAGCGCCACGCAGCGCCACATCCTCCATGCCGAGCTTTCCGGCGCGGGCACGCCCAATGTCGCCCCGTTCGGTGTCTCGATGGTGGCCCCGGTCATCATGGCGTTCGGCAATGAGGCGCAGAAGAAGGAACACCTTCCGAAAATCCTCTCTTCCGATGTCTGGTGGTGCCAGGGCTATTCGGAGCCCGGCGCAGGCTCAGACCTTGCCGGCCTGCAGATGAGCGCCGTGCGCGATGGCGACGAATATGTGCTCAATGGCTCGAAGATCTGGACGACGCTGGCCCAGTGGGCTGACATGATCTTCTGCCTCGTGCGCACCGACAAGAGCGGCAAGCCGCAGGAGGGGATCAGCTTCATCGTGTTCCCGATGACGCTGCCGGGCATCACCATCCGCCCGCTGCCCACGCTCGACGGCCCGGCCGAAGGCCAGCACGAGATCAACCAGGTTTTCTTCGAGAATGTCCGCGTCAAGATCAAGGACGCTCTGATCGGCGAGGAGAACAAGGGCTGGACCTATGCCAAGTATCTGCTCGAATTCGAGCGGGGCAACGCCTATGCCTCCGGCCTGCGCAACATGCTGCGCAAGGTGCGCAAGATCGCGTCCAAGGAAATGGCCGGGGATGTGCCGGTCCTGCGCGATCCTGATTTTGCCCGCAAGCTGGCGCGCACCGAGATCCGTGTTCAGGCACTCGACGCCACCGAGCAGCGCGTTCTCTCGGCCCTGTCTGCGGGTCAGAATGTCGGCCCGGAAAGCTCGATGCTGAAATATCAGGGCTCCGAGGTTCAGCAGGAAATCACAGAGCTCGCGCTGGAGGCTGCCGGCATCTACGGCAATCCCTTCGTGCAGGATACGCTCGCCCTGGCAGAGCCCGGCACCAATGCCGAATCTCCGACACCGGAGCATCTCCTCACGGCGGCGCCCAGCTACTTCAATTACAGGAAGACCTCTATCTACGCCGGGTCCAACGAGATTCAGCGCAACATCATAGCGAAGATGGTGCTGGGCCTTTAGCGGCCCAAGCAACACGCATTACATCGGGAGGAATTGAATGGCGGTTACCCAGGCTGGTAAGCCGGGCCTGTTCACGCGCTTGTCGTTTGGAATCGGCGGCGCGGCGGATGGCATCAAGAACAATGGCTTCGATTACGCGCTGTTGTTCTTCTACAGCAATATCATGGGCGTGGATGCCGGCCTGGTCGGCGTGGCGCTGCTGATTGCGCTGATCATCGATGCGGTGTCAGACCCCGTCGTTGGCTACTGGTCGGATAATATGCGCACCCGTTTCGGCCGCCGCCATCCCTTCATGTATGCGGCGCTGATCCCGACGGCGATCACCTATTTCCTCACCTGGAACCCGCCCGAAGGCATGACCGGAAATGATCTCTTCCCCTGGCTGGTGGCTACCACCATCCTCGTGCGGATCAGTTTCACCTTCTATGATGTGCCCAGCTCCGCGCTGTCTGCAGAACTCACCTCCGACTATGACGAGCGCACCTCGCTGATGTCGCTGCGGTACTTCTTCGGCTGGTTTGGCGGGCTGACGATCCAGATCCTGCTGTTCCGCTTCCTGCTGGTGCCTACGGAGGAAATTCCGGTCGGGGTCTTCAACATAGACGGCTGGAAAACCTACGGTACGATTGCGGCTGTTTGCATCTTCACTGCCGTCGCCATCTGCGCCCTCGGCACGCACAGCCACATCCCCCGCCTGAAGGCGGCCCCGCCGGCGCGGAACCTGACCCTGGGCAAGATCTTCGGCGAAATCTTCGAGACGATCTCCAACCCGTCTTTCCGGGCGCTGTTCCTGGCGACACTCTGCGGCCTGATCGCCACCGGCATCTCCGCAACCCTCAACCAGTATATCAACACGATTTTCTGGGAGTTCGACAACACCCAGATCGCCAACCTCACCATGGGCGTCTATATCTCGGCTGTCCTTGCCCTGATCATCGCGCCCATGGTCGGCAAGACCTTCGGCAAGAAGCGCGGCGCCATGACCATCGGCGCGCTGGCCTTCGCCATTGCGCCGCTTCCCGTTTTCCTGCGCCTCTTCGGCCTCTTGCCGCCCAATGGCTCGCCCGAACTCTTCCTGATCATAATCTCGATCACGATCTTCGACCTTTCGCTGATCATCGCCACCCAGATGCTGCTCGCCTCGATGGTGGCCGATATTGTGGAAGATTCCGAGTTGCAGACGGGCCGGCGCTCGGAAGGCATCTTCTTTGCCGGCATCAGCTTCATCCGGAAGCTGTCGCAGGGGGCAGGGGTGATTACCGCCTCCATGGTGCTGGCCGTTGCCGGCCTCTCGCAGGGCGGGGGCGTTGAGGCCGCCACGCCGGAATCGATTCGCATGCTCGGCTGGGGCTATGGCATCTCGCTGCTCACCGCCTGGACCCTGATGCTCATCTGCATCAGCTTTTACCGCATCAGCCGCGAGAGCCATGCCGACAATCTCGAAAAGCTGAGACTGCGGCAGTCAGAACAGGATGCGCTATAACAGAGCTTCTGCCGCCGCGGGAATGTGCAGGCGTCCCTGCGGCGGTATGACCTGTCTGAAATGTCATGCGGGCGCGATTGCGCCATAATTCGCTCCGGAATACAGCCATGATCATGACCCATCTCACGATCATGACCCGACACGCTTCCAAGCTCCTTGCGGCGGCCTTCCTCGCCGTGATCATGGCCCTGACCATGGTAATTATGCCCGTTTTTGCGCAAGGCGCGCCGGCCGGGCGCGTCCCTGCCTCGACGGCTGAGATCAGCCTCACCTTCGCGCCCCTCGTGCGCCAGGCCTCACCGGCCGTGGTCAACGTCTACACCGAGAAGAATGTCTCCCAGCGCGGGATGACGCTGGAGCAGCTGATGTTCGGCGTCGCCCCGCAGAGCCGGGTGCAGAACTCGCTCGGCTCCGGCGTCATCGTTGGCGCCGATGGCATCATCGTCACCAACAACCACGTCATCCAGGGCGCCGACACTTTTCGCGTCGTCCTCAGCGACCGGCGGGAATACGCTGCCGAACTGCTGCTCGGCGACGAACGCACAGACCTAGCAGTCCTGAAGATCGACACCGAGGGCGAACGCCTGCCGGTGCTGCCCTTTGCCGATACGCGCGACGCGCAGGTGGGTGATCTGGTCCTTGCGATCGGTAACCCCTTCGGCGTTGGCCAGACGGTCACCAACGGCATCATCTCCGCCACCGCGCGGACGGACGTTGGCATCAACGACTACTCTTTCTTCATCCAGACCGATGCGGCGGTGAACCCCGGCAATTCCGGCGGCGCGCTCATCAACACGCGCGGCGAACTCGTCGGCGTGAACACGGCGATCTTCTCGCGCACGGGCGGCTCGGTCGGCATCGGCTTTGCGATCCCGGCGGAAATGGTCAAGCGCGTAGTGGACGCGGCCGTCAATGGTGGCACCTTCGTGCGCCCCTGGCTTGGCCTGGCGGCCCAGTCGGTCAGCTTTGACATTGCCAAGGCGCAAGGGCTTACACGCCCCGTCGGCGTCATGGTCACCGAAGTCTATCCCGGCGGCCCGGCCGAGCGCGCAGGCCTGCGCCGGGGCGATCTCGTGACCGCGATTGATGACCGCGAAGTGTTCGATGAGAAGGGCCTGAAATTCCTCGCCGCCATCCGCAATCCCGGCGAGCAAGCCAAGCTCTCCGTGCTGCGCGGCGGCAGAAACCAGACCATCAATGTGCGCGTCGAGCCGCCACCGGGCGCTACGGAGGCCGATATCGTCCTCCTCACCAACGGGTCGGTCTTCAACGGCGCCCGCGTGATCGAGCTCTCGCCGCGCCTTGCCGAAGAAAACGGCCTTGATCCCTTCACGCGCGGCTCGGGCATCTATGTGCACTCCGTCACGCGCGGCACCATCTCGCGCAACTATTTCCGCCCCGGCGACATCATCCGCTCCGTGAACGGAAAACAGACCAAGACGGTGAAGGAAATTCAGGAAGTCCTGAAACAGAACACCCGCGAATGGGACATCGAAATCGAGCGCAACGGCCGTATCGTGCGGGGCACGGTCCGCACCTGATCGCGCCCCACGCCGCTTGCCGTCATCCCGGAATTTGCAAAACAAATCTCCGGGATCCGGCCCCTGGCGCCCCGGCTCCCTAAGCCGCCCCGATCGTCGTGCGGTGCAGCAGCCGGTCATGGCCGGCATAGCCGCCGGTGGCCATGTGCAGCGTGCAGCGATTGTCCCACATCAGCAGCATGCCTTTCTGCCAGCGGTGCCGGTATTGAAACTCCGGCCGCGTCTGCCAGCGGTAAACCTCGGTCACCAGATCCCAGGCTTCCTGCTGGTCGATGCCTTCGACGCCCACGATATAGCCCGCGCAGCCAAACAGGCTCTCGTGCCCCGTTTCCGGATGTGTGCGGATGAAAGGGTGGGTATGGGTGGCGTCGGCTTCATCGGAGGCGCGGATGTCCATGCTGCGGCCCTTGTCACCGGCGCCATACATGCCCTTTGGCGAATAGGCATTGCGCGCTGAGTGGACCGCTTTCTTCCCCTCGATGCGGCGGCGCAGGTCTGTGGGCATTTCGGTCAGCGCCTTATACTGGTTCACGAACAGCGTATCGCCGCCCTCGGGCGGAATGGTGATGCCATAAAGGCAGGTGCCCTGGGGCGGCCTCTCCTGAAAGCTCCAGTCCGAATGCCAGCTTTCGGCAAAGATCGGCGAGGTTTCATCCGCCGCCCGTTTCACCGCGATGATATGCTGGCGCCCCGGTATCGGCGCGATGAAAGGATCATCGCCAAACGGCCCAAAGGCGAGGGTAAACCGCTCCAGATCATCATCGCTGAGCTGCTGATCCGGAAAGCAGATCACCTGATGCTCGAGCCAGGCGCCACGGATATCCGCGGCAAGATCAACGGAGATCGGCTGCGAAAGATCCACACCGCGCACCTGCGCGCCGCAGGCCATATCGGATGGGATAACAGTCAGGGTCATTTTATATTTCCTCCCAATCCCCACCTTACCACGCCCCGCCCAAAGTCCTAGAACACACCCATGAGCGATCTTTTTTCCGCCGCCGGCCTCGATGAAGGCGCGCCCCGCCCGCTGGCAGACCGGCTGCGTCCCAAGAAGCTGTCCGAAGTGGTCGGGCAGGGGCATCTGATCGGGCCGGATGGGCCCATCGGGGCCATGCTGCGCAATGGGCGCCTCGTTTCCATGATCCTCTGGGGTCCGCCCGGCGTCGGCAAGACGACGATAGCCCGGCTGCTGGCGCAGGAAACCGATCTTGAGTTTGAGGCGCTCTCCGCCATCTTCTCCGGCGTCAAGGATCTGCGCGCCGCCTTCGACAAGGCCGAGGCCCGCCGCCGCATCGGCAAGGGCACGCTCCTCTTCGTGGACGAGATCCACCGCTTCAACCGCTCCCAGCAAGATGGCTTCCTGCCTTTCGTGGAAAGCGGCACGGTCACGCTGGTGGGCGCCACCACCGAAAACCCCAGCTTCGAACTCAACGGCGCGCTTCTCTCCCGCTGCCAGGTCATGGTGCTCAAACGCCTTGAAGACACCGACCTGCGAGAGCTGATGACGCGCGCGGAAAAGGCAATGGGCCGCCGCCTGCCGGCCGTGCCCGAGGCGCGCGAAGCGCTGATCCGCATGGCCGATGGGGACGGGCGTTACCTCCTGAACCTGGTCGAACAGGCCTACGCCATGCGCGGCGAGCCGGGCCTGCTCAGCCTGGAGGAAATCGCCACCGGCCTGCAGAAACGCGCCGCCGCCTATGACAAGGACCGTGAGGAGCATTACAACCTCATCTCCGCCCTGCACAAATCCGTGCGCGGATCAGATCCCGATGCGGCGCTCTACTGGTTCGCCCGGATGCTGGAAGGGGGCGAAGACCCGCTCTTCATCGCCCGCCGCCTCATCCGCATGGCAAGCGAGGATATCGGCCTTGCTGACCCCACCGCCCTGATGATCTGCGGCGAAGCGGCCCGCGCCTATGAACGCCTCGGCTCGCCGGAAGGCGAACTGATGCTCGCCCACGCCGTCATTCATCTTGCCACCGCGCCCAAATCCAACGCCGCTTACGTCGCCTACAAGGCCGCCCGCCGCGCCGCCGCCGAAACCGGCAGCCTGATGCCGCCGAAACACATCCTCAACGCGCCCACCTCCATGATGAAGGATCAGGGCTATGGCTCCGGCTATGTCTATGATCACGATACGGAGGAAGGCTTCTCCGGCCAGAACTATTTCCCAGACGCCATGGGCCGCCTGGAATTCTACACCCCCAAAGGCGCAGGACGCGAGAAGCCGATTGCGGAGCAACTTGCGCGGTTTGCGGAGATGCGGAAGGGGCGGCGTGATGAATAAACGCTTCTGGCGCCGCCGCCTATCCCACTTCGAGGGAGGGGGCTAAGCTTGGCGCTTGTGGTGACGTCCCAGCCCCTCTCCCTCCGGGAGAGGAGGGGCCCACGCCCAGCGGGCGTGGGAGGTGAGGGCCGGCTCGCAAGAGCCGTTCGGATGGATGCCTGACGCCTCCTCCCTCCAACCGATTGACCCGGAGATCGCGGCAGACCTGATCGCCCGTCAGTTCCCGGAGCTTGCAGGACTTGAAATTTCCGCGCAACCTTCCCTGGGTACGGACAACACAATTATCCGTATCGGTAGCGATCTCTGTGCTCGTTTTCCCAGGGTTTCCTGGGCCACGGGCACTGCACGTCGGGAGGCAGACGCTTTGCCGCGCTTTGCCGGCGCGCCGATTACGGTGCCCACAGTCTATGGTAAGGGCAAGCCCAGTGAAGCCTTTCCGTATCCGTGGTCCGTCCTGACATGGCTGCCCGGTATTCCGCTGACGGCCAGTGCGCTCGCCAGTCCGGCAGAGGCGGGACGGCTTGCGTCCTTCTGCGCGTTCCTGCGCAGCGTGCCGCCGGAAAATGCATTCCGGTTCGGCGCCGATAACAACTGGCGCGGCGCGCCGCTCGCGGCCCGGTCGGCATCATTCGAGGCGGCCCTTGCCCGGTTGCCAACTGTTTATAGCGGCTGGGCAAACCGGCTCTGGTCGCAGGCGCTCCGCGCAGAGGCGCCATTCTCGCCCGCCTGGTTGCACGGCGATATCCATCCTGGAAACATACTTGTCGAAAACGGGCGGATGACCGGCGTTATCGACTGGGGGCTCTGCGGTGTGGGCGACGCGGCCTGCGACCTTCTAAGCGCCTGGGCAATGTTTGACGCGCCCGCGCGCGACGTTTTCCGCGCCGCGCTTGGCGCAAGCGAAGCAGAATGGCTGCGCGGCGCCGGATGGGCCTTATCGATGGCGGTGATCTTTCTGCCATATGCCTATGAGAATGGCCTTCCCTGTGACATGTCGGAGAAGATGATAGAGCGCCTCATGGAAGACTTCGCATGACCCGCAACCGCGATATTCCCGCGCTCAGCGCCGAAGCAGCCGCCCTCGCGCGTAGCCTGCTGATCCATGAGGATGCGGCGGTCCTGGCGTTCAACAAGCCCTCCGGCATGGCCTCGCAGGGTGGGGGCGGGGTGGGCCAGTCGCTGGACGATCTACTCTGGGCGTTTGCCAAGTCCAATGGCAAACGCCCGCGCCTTGTCCACCGGCTGGATCTTGGCACCTCCGGCGTCATCATCGCCGCGCGCACCCAGCCGGCCGCCGCATTCCTCTCAGCCGCCTTTGCCGGCCGCGATACACAGAAAACCTATCTGGCGCTGGTGAAAGGAAAAATTCCGCAGGCAGAGCATGGGGTGATCGACGCTGCCCTCGTCAAGGTCGAGGAAGGCGGGCGCCCGCGGATGATCCTCGCTCGCGAGGGCCGCAAGGGCGCCCAGAGCGCGCGGACGGGGTGGAAAATTCTCGCCCGCAATGGCGATCAGGCCCTCATGCAGCTCTCGCCGGAAACCGGCCGCATGCACCAGATCCGGGTGCATCTCATGTCGCTCGGCTGCCCCATCCTGGGCGATGGCCTCTATGGCGAAGGGCAGGCGACCGGCCCGCGCGTGATGCTGCATGCTGCCCGCCTGGAAGTGCCTCATCCCGAGGGCGGAACGCTGGCGCTCGAAGCGCCGGTGCCGGATGATTTTCGTCAGGCCGCCGGCCGCGCAGGCGTTCAGGCTGGCTTGTAATAGTCCCGGTACCAGTCCACGAAGCGGGCGATGCCTGTGCGATAGTCCGTGTCCGGCGTATACCCCGTGAGGGCCTGAAGCAGGCGCACATCAGCAAAGGTCTGTTTCACATCGCCCGGCTGCATGTCGATCATGTTCTTTTCTGCCTTGCGGCCGGTGGCTTCCTCAATCGCGTCGATATAGTCCATCAGGCGCACAGGATTGGCATTGCCAATATTCACGAGCCGGTAGGGCGCCACGGGCGAAAGCGAATCCCCCCGGATGAGGTGATTGCCGAGTTGGGGCGGAACATCCATCAGCCGGCGGATCGCCTCCACCAGATCGTCGATATAGGTAAAGTCGCGCAAGAGGTCGCCATGATTGAACACGTCGATGGGCTGGCCCTTGAAGATCCTGTCCGTGAACAGAAAGAACGCCATATCCGGCCGGCCCCAGGGCCCATACACGCTGAAAAAGCGCAGCACCGTTGTCGGCACGCCATAGAGATGCGCATGGCTGTGCGCGATCAGTTCGCTCGCCAGCTTCGTCGCCGCATAGATGGTCAGCGGGTAGGGGGCCGAGTCGCGCTCCTCAAATGGAAACTTCTGGTTCGCCCCATAGGCCGAGCTGGTGGAGGCGAGCACCAGATGCTGCGTGTTATAGCGGCGGGCAAATTCGATGATGTTGAACGAGCCGACAATGTTGGCGTCAATATAGTCGCGCGGATGATCGAGGCTGTAGCGTACGCCCGCCTGCGCCGCAAAATGCACCACCATGTCGGGCATATCGCGCCGGAACACCGCTTCAAGCGCCTCGCTGTCCTCGATGCGGATACGCTCCAGCCGGAACCCCTCGAACGTGGTCAGGCGGGCGGCGCGGTCTTCCTTCAGCTGCGGATCATAATAGGGCGTGAAACAATCCACACCGGTCACGCTGTGGCCTTCTTTCAGAAGCCGCAGTGCCATCTCGCTTCCAATGAAGCCGGCCGCGCCGGTTATGAGGATTTTCATGTCAGTCTCGTCTCAAATCGCGCCCGGCGCACTAGCTATCACTTGCCCCGAATGTGCAACACCCCCGCCAGTTGGGCGAGGGTGCGCGTCAGGTCAATTGCAGCAAGCAATCAGCGTTCGCGGATGCGCGGCCCGATGGCCATGGCCTGTCCGGAATTCATGGCCTCTGCGGTGGCCAGTTCCTCCAGCAGCGCCTGGGTGCGCTCGTCGCCTGCGAAGGTGCTGATGACGGCGGCGGCGCGGGCGGTTTCTGCCGAAACGCCGAACAGGTCTTCCAGGGCTTCGAAGCCGGTCTTGCGGTAGGGGTAGAAGGCAAGGCGCGGTTTCACGTCTGCTTCGATGCCGGCCAGGGATTTGGCTTTCTCGATGGCGTCCATGAAGGTACCGATCTCGTCGACAAGGCCCTGCTGCTTGGCCGCTTCCCCGGTCCAGACGCGGCCGCGGGCCACTTCATGCACCTGGTCATAGGTCATGCCGCGGCCTTCGCCGACATGGGCAAGGAACCGGTCATAGCCGCGTTTCAGGCTGGCCTTCACTTCGGCTTCCTGGCTTTCGGTGAAGGGCGCGGTGCCCCAGGCGGAAGCAAAGTCGCCGCCAACGGTCACGGTGTCGAAGGTGACGCCGATCTTGTTGAAGGTGCCATCAATGGCGAGTTTGCCGCCGAAGATGCCGATAGAGCCGGTCAGCGTGGCGCGGTTGGCGAGAATGGCGTCCGCGCCGGTCGACACATAATAGCCGCCCGATGCGGCCAGGCTGCCCATAGAGACGACGACCGGTTTGCCCGCTTCCTTGGCCCGCTCCACAGCGCGCCAGATCTGATCGGAGGCTGTCGGAGAGCCTCCGGGGCTGTCAACCCGGAAGACGATCGCCTTCACATCATCATCTTCCGCCGCGTCGAGAATCGCGCGGGCGATCACGTCCGAGGCAAATGCCGGCGGGTCGGAGAAGGGCGAGTTGCTCGTCGCGCCGCCGGTGACGATGGCGCCTTCGCCGCCGATCACCGCAATCAGCGGGGCCTTGCTGTTATATTTGGCGGGCGAGGTATAGCCGGCCAGGTCGATCAGCTCGGCGTCGTCGCTGCCGGCCCGTTCCTTGGCGGCCTCTTGGGCGTCTTCCGGCCAGCCGAGCTTGTCGATCAGTTTCAGCTCAACGGCGTTTTCAGCCGTTTTCGGGCCGCTTTCCAGAAGCGCGCGCAGCTGTCCCGGCTCCAGGCCGCGATCTGCTGCGATGTCGCTCAGCGCGGTGGCCCAGATGGAATTAGCCAACGCTTCCATCGCTTCGCGGTGGGGGCCGGTATAGCTCGTCTCATTATAAGAGTTGGGCGCGTTCTTGTATTCGTAGAAGGGATAGATCTGCGGCTCCAGGGCGATCTTGTCGAACAGGCCCTTGTAGAACTCGGTCTCGAACACGACGCCGGTGACCATCAGATCGGTGCCCGGCTGCATCCAGATTTCATCGGCAGCGGCGATCGAGTGAAACGCCGAAGGGCCGCTGGCCCCGAACATGCCCTGGGAATGGGCAATGACGAATTTGCCTGACCCCTGGAAGCTTTTCAGCGCCTGGCGCAGTTCTTCCGCGCGGCTCGTGCCAAAGCCCATGTCGGCGCCGCGGATATAGATGCCTTTCACCGAGCTGTCGGCTTCGGCCTCTTTCAGCTTCAGCAGCAGGTCGATGAAGCCCGGCGTGCCGGAAAGGGCGGCAAGTCCGCCTGAGGGCGCCTGATCGGGATAGTTGGTGTTCAGGTCCAGCGTCAGGACAATATTATTGGGGTGGGGCGGCTTGGCGCTGACGGCCATGCCGATAAGCGTGAAAAGAAAAAAGAAGCCTAGGACGATAAACAGGATCATCGCCGTGAAGGCGCCTGCCATGGACAGCAGAAAAGTTTTCATTTCCGGGAGGCCTTCCTTGAGGGCGCGCGGAGTGCGCAAACGAGTTCTTGAATGATATTGTTGATAATCGATAAAATGTAAAGCCCTGCTCTGCTGCGGGCGCTTGCCGCAGCCTTTCAGATCAAATCCGTGTGCAAAACGCTGGAAGCGGGTGTTGCCAGCGCAATAAAGGTTGGCTATCTGGCGCTTCCACTGTTGGGGTGTCGCCAAGTGGTAAGGCAGCGGTTTTTGGTACCGCCACCCTAGGTTCGAATCCTAGCACCCCAGCCACTCTCTCCCGCATTCGCTTCTTCGTCTGTGCCGTGTCCCTTGTATTCCGGGGCAGGGAACGCCGGATCGTTTCCCCTATTGCGTTTGGCTGACGCTGGCGTTTCTCTGGGCGCAGGTTCGCCGATAACGGGCGAGTGGGGGACAATATGAAGAATCTCGGGAAACAGCGCCCGGCGTTTGCCGTCATTGCCGGGCTGATGCTCAGTGTTTTCAGCGCGCCTGTCATCGCTCAGGGGGATAAGACGCCCGCCCCCTGGATCACGATGACGACCACCAGCGGCTGCGGCTTTTACCTCTATAATTATGACGATCCCACTGGCGCGGAAGTCAAAGAGACCCCCTGGACGTGGACAGGTGGCTGTACAAACGGCCTCGCGTCCGGTTTCGGCGATCTGACCACGGCGCTTACCAGCAGTGACGGTACCACTTACACGTCCGGTTATCGCGGCACGCTCGTGAACGGCCACCGTCATGGCCGTTTTGAGGAAATCACGAACGGCAAGATGCTGGCCGACTATTACTGGACAGAATTCAACATGGGATGCGGACAGAGGGCAATTTATGTGTACTGCCAGCCGGCGACCGTAACTCAGGCGCCGCCTACGCCAGTACCGCATACAAACACAGCCTCTCAAACGCCCAACCAGACTGCATCCTCCGCCCGCCTCGGCACCGATACCGCAGCGATACTGGCGGCGCTGGGCGGGGCCTCTGAAGACCGCGTGTTCGCTATGCTGGCCGAGCTGATCGAGACCGGCCAGATAGATCTGGCGCGAGAGGCCGAGCGGCAATTGGCCCGGCGGTATCCGAACTCGCCCTTGATCTCGGTCGCACGCCAGCTTCTGGACGCTTTGAAAACCGGGTCCTCGGTGTCCGCCGCCGCGAGCAGTACAAGGGTGACCCACGATTTTCTGCGCCAGGCCGCCGAGGCGACCTACGGCAATGCGACGAATATCAGCTCAGATGGAGTGCCTGCCTATGAGGTGATGGTGGACCGCGACGGAACCCGTCTTCCGGTTGTTGTCGAGCTTTCCGGCAACATGGAATATCTCTGGGTTTCGGTGCGCCTCACTGATCGTCCCGTGTCTCCTGAAGTTGCCTTGCTGGCCTTGCAGAGAGTGAAGGATTTGCAGCCCACAATGATGTGGGAATTTAAGGGGCTGCGCCTTGGGCGCGCTATCACCAATGAGGGGCTCACGGCGGAGGAGGTCCGTCAGGCGATTGATCAGGTGACAGCAGACGCGCTCGCCACCATTGACCTCTGGGGGAATTGAATCGCCAGGATTTGGGCGGTTGTCTTGCCTTAAAAAAGATATATTCACCGCGACTAATGCCGTCTTATGCGGCATCGCTGCCGCATTAAGCTGCATCTGACATGCCAGCGCATGTAAACTTGTCATGTTCGGTCGCTAGAGGGCCCCTGCCGGTGCTTTGAGTGGCGCCGGAAACGAACTGCGCGGGGCCGGTTGCGTTACAATGTGGTCAGGATATTTTCTAAGGAATGGTAAAGCCTGATTGATCCGAAATTAGAGGATTGTTACCGTCAGGGTTCACAGCTAAGGCCTTTCGGCGCTCCGCAGCAGAACGCCGCTGGGTCCATCAGACAAGAATAGAGGACGGACAGCGTCCCGTTACCATGCAGGGGAGGTGATTGGGTTTGAATTCTCCCATCCACTTCCGGGTTTACTTTGCGGCTCTGTGTGTGTGAGCCGGCATAAGATCGGGACGGCCTCGTGAGCAGGCTCGCCCGCAACCAGGATTTACGCGCCCCGGAGAGGGTGCGTCACCGTTTGTTTGGAGAGTTGAGAGGCTAACCTCATGAAGAAACTTCTTTCACCCGCTCGCAGCGTGATCGCTGCCGCGCTGATCGCCGGGCTGGCCATTCCAGCTCAGGCCCAATTCCGCGAGGCGCTGAACACGGGCGAGCAAGCGACCCGGAGAGCCGAACAGATCCAGGATCAGATCAACCAGCTGGATGATCAACGTTCGGATATGGTTCGGGAATACCGCACGCTCCTGCAGCGTCGCGACGCCGCTGAGCTCTTTGCAAAGCAGCAGGAACTTGTCGTGCAGAGCCAGCGGGAAGAGATTGCCTCGCTCACCGAACAGCTTGGCTCGATCGACGACATCACCGCCCAGACCGTTCCCATGCTGCTCGGCATGATCGAAGACCTGAAGCTCTTTGTCGCCGCCGACCTGCCTTTCAAGATGGAAGAGCGTAACGCCCGCCTTGAAGCGCTGGACGGCGTGATGCGCAGCCCGAACGTTTCTGCCTCCGAACAGTACCGCCTGATCATGGAAGCCTACCAGGCTGAGATGGAATACGGCCGCACGATCGACACCTGGCAGGAAGAGATCACCATCGACGGCAACCCGACCACTGTGGACATGTTCCTCTACGGCCGCGTTTCCTACGTGTACCTGACGCCGAATGGCAAAGCTGCCCGTTTTGACCGCGCCACCGGTGAGTGGGTGAACCTGCCTGGCAGCTATGTGCCGGAAGTCCAGCGCGCCATCCGCGTCGCTCAGGGCAAGGCCCAGCAGGTCGTTCTGTTCGCCCCGGTCCAGAAGTTCTCGGTCCAGTAAACGGCCCGAACCGTCAGACACAAAGGTTTTCAAAACATGTTCAAGTTCAAATCCTCTCTGAAGGCTCTGGGTGTTTCTGTCCTCGTTGCGGCAACCGCTGCCACGATGGCGCCCCCGGCCGTCGCTCAGACCCTGTCCGAAGTGCTCGCTGCGGTTCGCCGCGACTCCGAGCAGATGTCCACCGCTGACCAGGCTCGCCTGCGCGAGTTCCAGCAGGACACCGCCAGCCAGTCCGCCCGTATGGCCGAAGCCCGCAACGCGCTCGCCGCTGCTGAAGGCCGCGCCGCCGCTCTCAGCCGCGAGTTCGACGCCAACGAAGGCCAGCTCGGCGCTCTGGAAGCAGAAGTTTCGGCTCAGGCCGGCGACTTCCAGGAACTGCTTGGCCAGTTCCGTTCGGCAGCCGGCGCCACGATGCCGGAAATCGCCAACTCGGTCGCCAACTTCGACTATAAAGACCGTGTGGAAGCCATCGCCGAGATCGCTGAAGCCCGCGTCCTGCCGACCCGCGCCCAGCTGGAGCGTCTGCCCAAGGCGATGCTGCAGGAAATGATCGCCCAGTCCGAAGTCAAAACCTTCACCGCGACGGTCAACGGCATCGGTCCGGACGGCTCGAACGGCGAAGCTGAACTGATCCGCGTCGGTGTGTTCACCGCCGCCACCACTGCTGGCCGCGACTTCGTCGAAGTCCGTGGTGGCCAGGGCTCCGATACCTTCCTGCAGGTCTTCGCGAAACAGCCGGGCGGCGCTTATTCCTCCGCCATCGCGTCGCTGATCCGCGCCGGTGAAGGTGAAGTCGTCCGCGCTCCGGTCGATCCGTCGAAAGGCAACCTCTTCGGTATCCTCGGCGACCTGCCGAGCTTCGGTGACCGTCTGAAACAGGGCGGCGAAGTTGGTGCCGTGATCGCCATTCTGGCTATCGCCGGTATCCTGCTCGGCCTGTTCAAGATCTTCACCCTCTTCACCATGGGCGGCGCAATGCGCGGCACGGCGAAAACCCGCCAGGCCGGCACCGGCAACCCGCTGGCCCGCGTATTCGAAGTCTACGAGAACAACCGCAATGCCGATGTTGAAACCCTCGAGCTGAAGCTGGACGAGCAGATCCTGCGCGAAAGCCCCCGCATCGAGCGCTTCAACGACATCATCAAAGTGCTTGCAGCCGTCTCGCCGCTGCTCGGTCTTCTGGGTACGGTCGTCGGTATGATCATCACCTTCACCGCCATCACCATCTACGGTGCCGGCGATCCGAAGCTGATGGCTGGCGGTATTTCGGTCGCTCTCATGACCACGGTGTTTGGTCTCGTCGCGGCTATCCCGCTGCTTCTGATCCACGCTGTTGTCTCGGCTATGGCCCGCGGCAACCAGCAGCTCCTCGACGAGCAGGCCGCCGGCCTCGTCGCCGAGAAGATGGAATCCGTCCACGGGGGCCGGGCATAAGCCCGCCCCTCAGAGCGCTCGAGGAGTAACCCGATATGGGTTTCCAAGACCTACAAGCCTTCCTTGATCGTGGCGGTCCCGTTCTGATCGTCATCATGGCTGCCACATTCGTGATGTGGGCCCTGATCCTGGAAAGGCTGTTTTACTTCCGCTTTGCTCACAAGCAGGTGGCAGCTGAAGCGATCGCCGAGTGGCGTGCGCGGGCGGACCGCAAGTCCGTCCCCGCCCACTGGATCCGCGACAAGCTCGTCTCCGAAGTGCGCGCCAAGGCGGAGGCGAATGTCCAGCTGACGAAAGCAATGGTGGCGCTTGCGCCATTGCTGGGCCTGCTGGGCACAGTGACGGGCATGGTGGCCGTGTTTGATATCATGGCCATCACTTCCGGTGCAGATGCGAAGGCCATGTCGGCCGGTGTGTCGCGCGCCACGATCCCGACCATGGCAGGCATGGTGGCCTCCCTGTCCGGCATCCTGTTCACATCGGGCATGGACCGGCGGGTGAACCGTGCTGTCCAGATGGTCGAAGATGAGATGGAGATCGGCTGATGCGTGGACGTTCCGCAAGACCTCCCGAGGAGGCCAATGTTGACCTGACGCCCATGCTGGACGTCGTCTTCATCCTCCTCATCTTCTTCATCGTGACGTCGACCTTTGCACGCGAAGAGGCGATTGGCCTTGAGCCGCCGCCGCCGCCGTCTCCTGACCAGGAGCAGCAGCAGACCCAACAGGCGATCCTGATCTTCATTGATGAGTCCAATCTCATCTCAGTGAACGGTCGCCCGACGGATATCGGCTCGGTGCGTGCAAATATCGAACGCGTGGTCGCAGAAAATCCGCAAAGTGCGCTTATCATTCAGGCTCACCCCAAAACCCGTAGCGGTATTGTGGTGAAGATCCGTGACGAAGCGTACAATGCGGGCTTCCGCGAGCGCGTGAACATCGTCATTTCGCAGACCTAGGAGACCCCAATGGCCAGAAAAAAACGCTTGGCAACGGGTGGGGGCAGCGCCGAGGATGACGTGAACCTGACGCCCATGCTGGACGTCGTGTTCATCCTGCTCATCTTCTTCATCGTGACGGCCCAGTTCATCAAGGAACCGGGTGTGCCGATTGTCCGGCCGGATGTGGATAACAAGGCAGCGGCCAAGCCGCTCGCCATCCTCATCGCGATCGACAAGAACAGCGAAATCTACATCGACAAACAACGCATCAACCCGAATGAGCTCGGCTTCGTGCTCAAGGAAATGCGCCTCGACAATCCGCGGGGCGAGGTGGTGATCCAGACCGATGTGGACGCTGAGGCGCAGGTAATGGTTGACGTAATGGAAGCCATCAACAAGATTGATGGCGCCACCGTCATCAATATCTCCGCGAAAACGTCGGGTTAGGGAGGATCGGGCATGTTGAATAATCCTTTCATGCGTCTGCTGGTCGGGGTGGTTCTCGCGATCCCGATCGTGCTGGTGATCTTCCTTCTGATGAACTCGCTGATTTCGGTCGATGAGATCGAACTCTCCGAAGGTGAAACCCGGACCCTGGCGGCGATCACGCCGCAGAAACAGGATACCGAGGTGCGTACCCGTTCGCGGACGCCGCCGAAGAAGATCGATGCTGCGCAGAAGCCGCCGCCGCCGCCGAAACAGTCTGCCACGAAGTCGAGCATCAACCTGCCGACTCCGAAGATCGATGGCGGTGTGCCGCAGAACCTCGATCTTGGCCGGATGAACTCGCTGGCGATCGACCCGGTTGCCGTGTCCGACCGTGACGCGCAGCCGATCCGCCCGCCGACGCCTTCGTTCCCGCAGCGTGCGGCTGAACGTGGCCTGTCGGGCAACTGCGATGTGCGCTTTGACGTGGATACCCGCGGCAAGCCGTACAACATCGTGGCTACCTGCACCGACAGCGTCTTCAAATCGGAAGCCGAACGCGCCGTTTCGCGCGTGGAGTTTGCGCCGAAGATCGTTCGCGGCCAGGCGGTTGAACGCCGGAACGTTGTCTACCCGCTGGAATTCAAGATCCAGTAGGGCCCCCCTCGGGTGATGGCTGCTGCTTCAGTGGCAGCCATCAGCCCCTTCGACGGAATTGCCGGTAGGGCTCAGGGGCCGGGCCGGCGATCCATCAGGTCCAGTATGCCGCTTTGGCGGTGAGGAGAAAAAACGATGCAACTCAAGGCAATCCTTAAAGGGGCGATCGTAGCGGGGGCGATGGCAGTCATGGGTGCAGGATCTGCGCTTGCGCAGGCCTGTACGGAGACCACCTTCAGCGCCAAGACGGGCCAGACCTATCTTGATGCTGAAACCGCAGCGATGGCGAACAAAGACTGGGCGACGGCAATCGCGAAGCTGAACCAGCTGCGCGCCGGCGAGCTCAACTGTTATGAAGAAGGCGCGGTTATCCGCCTTTCTGCCTACATCAAGATCGAGCAGGGCGACCGCGCAGGCGCCGTCCGCGATCTTCTGGATGCGATCAACAAGGGCTATATCCCCGCTGATCAGCGCGCCCAGACCTACTACAACATTGCCCAGATCTATCTGCAGGATGAAAATCAGGTCCAGGCGCTCGAATATATGGGGCGCTGGATGCAGGCTGGCGGCAAGCCGGACCGGACGCAGAAATGGCAGCTGGCCGTGCTCAACCAGCGCGCCGACAAGAATGCCGAGGCCATCAGATGGGCCGAGGAAGTCCGCCGTGACGATGGCGCCAAGTTCGACCAGCAGCTCTATGACCTGCTCGTCTATCTTTACAACGACACCGGCAACAAGGCGAAGCTGGCCGAGGTGCTCGAAGCCCTCGTCGAGCGGAACCCGAAAGAGCGCAAATACTGGGATGCAATTGCCGGCAACTACTTTGCGGGCAACGAAGAGCGCAAGGCGTTCGAAGTCCAGAAAGCCATGTATCTCGGCGGTCTCTTGACCACTGAAGATGAAATCATGCGCATTGTGAACTTCTACAACCGCTTCAACGCGCCCTATCACGCTGCCCGCGTGCTCGAGAAGGAAATGAATGCTGGCCGGATCAAGAAGACGGTTGAGCGCATGTCCCTCCTGGCCGACTTCTATCAGGTGGCCCGTGAGCATGAGAAAGCCATCCCGGTGATCCGTCAGGCCGCTGAAATGGGCGGTGGCGGCGCGATGTATGAGCGTCTCGGCGCTTCTTACAGCGAGCTGCAGAAATGGCCGGAAACAGAGGAAGCTCTCCAGAAGGCGCTCCAGATGGGCGGCGTGAAAGACCGGGGCAATGCCTGGGTCCGGATCGGCCAGTCGCGCTATGAGCGCAGGGACCGGGCCGGTGCCCGCGAAGCCTTCCGTCAGGCCAACAATGCGGGTGGCCGCGGCTGGCTCGCCTTCATGGACTCCGAGGAATACACGCGCGACGCGCTTGTCTGCTTCGAGGTTCAGGCCGCCATGCTCAACGTCCAGAACGAAGAGAAGATCTGCAAGAAGCTCCAGGCTCTTGGCGACAACATGCCGGAAGGCTGTAAAACCGTCGAAGAGCGCCTGAAGGCGTCGCAGGCGAAGTTCAACGAAACGCCTGAGTGCAAGCGCGCCGCCCAGCCGGTCTGATCCGGCAGGCGGGCCTTGGCCCTCTGAGCAAGTCCAATCGAAAGCCCCGGCCTTCTGGTCCGGGGCTTTCTGCATCTGGCGTTTCCGCATTGTCCCGGCCTGCCCGGAAGGGTTCGAAACTGTCCGGATTTGTCCAGAAATGTCCCCCGCCTGTCCCGGCCCGTCCCGCCCAGGGCGCGTCAAGTCCCGCCATTTCCCCGGAAAATCCAACAAAATCAGGCGTTCTGGCTCCGCCCCGCCGCTCCGGCTGTTTTTTCGGTCAAACAAAAACGCCGGCAGGAAAATCTGCCGGCGTTCTGAAAATCTCTGACTGTCTCGAAACAGCGTCCGCGCAGATCAGCTCGGCGGCGAAGAGCTGGAGATGCTGTAAGGGCCAGGCGCGGAGGAGGAGAGCGCAGGTTTGCTCTCATTGGCCGGCGCCGCTGCCACCGGGCCGGTTTCCCGCAGCGGATCATCCGCATGCTTCACCTGGCCTTCAAACACGGCATTCGACTGGATCTGCAGTGAGGAGTGGACAATGTCCCCCTTCACATGTGCGCCGGTTTCCAGTTCAACCTTCCGCGCGCGGATCGAACCCTTGATCCGGCCCTTGACCTTGACGACCTCGGCTTTCACTTCGCCGGTGATCTGGCCACTGGCGCCGATGGTGATGTCGGTCGCGCTAACATCGCCGTCCACGATCCCGTCAATCTGAAGCGCACCTTCCGAGATCACCGAGCCGTTGATCTTCATGTCGGCGCAGATGATCGAGGCCGCGCGGGCGGCAGGTTTGGAAGCGGCGCCACGAATGGCATCCTGGGCTGGCACCGGCTTCTGCATCGGTTCGGGCGGTGGAGCCGCCTGCGTTTTGTTATTCTTTGTGAACATGTTTGCCTGCTTTCAGGAACTTCATAGGGTCATAAGGCTTGTCATTGTACCACACTTCGTAATGAAGGTGATCCCCGGTGCTGCGCCCCGTAGAACCCATGCGCCCCACCAGGTCCCCAACCTTTATAACATCGCCCTTCTTCACCGTATATGAGCGAAGGTGGCCATAACGCGATTTGAAGCCGTGGCCGTGATCGATTTCGACCAGCAGGCCATAACCGCCGCGCGGACCCGCATGCACCACAGTGCCAGGGCCGGAGGCGACGATCGGCGCATCGCGATAGGCCGCGAAGTCCGTGCCCCAGTGCGCGGCCGGCCGCTTGGTGAAGGGGTCGACGCGAATGCCGTAAGGGCTTGTATAGCGGAACGGAACGGCCACCGGGATGCCCAGCGGCAGGTCGTTCACGATCCGCTCGTAATGCTTCATCTCGGCGATGCGGGCGCGGGCCTGTGACAGGCGCACCATGAATGGCTGATCGCCGCCAATGGCCGGTTCGGCGGCCGAAGAAGTCAGCGCACCGATGGAAACCAGAGGTCCGCCAATGCCCGATTGCGGCGCGGCAATCCGGTCGCCGGTGGCCACCTGGGTCAGGTTCAGCACGCCGCGGGCCCGTTCGGCGCGCTCGGCGGCGAGGTCTTCCATCTGATTGAACAGCATGTTCATGTCAGACTCGATGGCTTTCGGCGTGCCGCGTGCGGCCGGAACACCGATGGAGGCCAGGGTGAGATAAGCATCGCGCGATTGGCGGCGATCGGCTTCCTCAATGGTGGCTTCGATCAGCAGGGGCGCGCCATCGCCTTCGAGCGCCGACATCTTCATGCCGTCCTCATCGCGCATCTCGTTCAGCAATTCTTCCAGCGCGCGTTGTTTCTGCTCGAGTTCGGCGGTTTCCTTGCTGCGTTCTTCAAGCAGGGTGCGCTGCAGCGATTCGCGGGCGCGCAGATCCTGGACCCAGCGCTCATACTTGGCGAGTTCCTTGCCTTCGCCCGTCTGCGGAGTACCCGGCCCGCCGCCGAGCACAAAATTGGCCGTGGCAAACATGGTCCAGCTGGCGAGGGCGGTAATCCCGGCAGCCATCATGGCCTGCTGCCAGGGAGAGATAGAAATATAGCGGACGGTGCCTCCGCTGCGATGATAGATCTGGCGTTCCGGAAAAGCGCGGTCGAACGTCGCTTTAAGGTTTGCACTCCACTTCGCCATGCAAGCTACCTGTCAGCTGGAAACTTTTTATGATGACCGCAGAAAAAATCTTCCGCAGCGCTCCCATACCCCGCGCTTATACATACCCAATTCGCCTCTTCGCGAAACCCCTTGGGAGCATATTTTTGGGCAATCTTAGCATGATTGGGTAAATCTGCTGTTAACCTGGGCATCTGTTGCAGGAACTACAGTGCCAGCGCCGCCTAATCTGTCAGGGAGTTAATGTTTTCCAGAACCTCTTCGGCATGGCCCTTGACGCGCACTTTAGGCCAGACACGGATGATCTTGCCGTCCGGCCCGATCAGGAAAGTGCGCCGCGCCATGCCCATATACGTCCTTCCGTACATGGATTTTTCCTCCCATGTCCCATAGGCCTCGGAGACCTTCCCGTCCGCGTCGCTGCCCAGTTGAATCGTGAGCGCATGCTTGGCTGCGAACTTTTCATGACGGCTGAGCGGATCGCGGGAGACCCCCAGCACCACCGCGCCGGCCTTCTCGAAGGCCTTCGCGTGCGTGGAAAAGTCGATCGCCTCCTGCGTGCATCCGGGCGTGTCGTCCTTGGGATAGAAATACAGCACCAGATACTTGCCTGCATAATCGGCCAGGCGCCGCTTGCCGGCGGTCGTTTCCATCGAGAAAGCGGGGGCTTTGCGCCCTTCCTGCGGTCCTGTGGTCATGCAATGCTCCTATGGTGCCTGAAGTTCACGAAGTTTATAGTCTTATGATGCCTCTGGACCTGCGGCAGAAAAGACTTTCCTGAGGAGCCCGCTATTGGTCCGCCAGACCGCTTCCATTGTGGTTTTCGAGATTCTCGGCGGATTGATTCTGCTGGCCTTCGTGCTGGCGGCGGTGCTGATGCTGCGCCTGGCCAGCGGGCCGATTGATCTGGCTGTTTTCCGGGACGATGTGGAGGAGGCGCTGGCCGATGCGCGGGGTGGCCGCGGTGTGTCCCTCGGCGCGCTGCAGCTGGAATGGTCGCCCCGGGACAGGCGGGTGCAGATCATGGCGCAGGATGTGCGCCTGCTGGATGGCGCCGGGCGCCCCGCCGCCGAGGCGGAAAATGCGGTGATCCAGCTTTCCGGCTCGGCCCTGGTTTTTGGCGGCATCGAAGTGCTGGCCATGGATCTCAGCGATGGCTGGATCGCGATTGACCAGATGTCGGCGCGCCAATGGGCGCTGGCAGGTGATCCGCTGCCGGAGTTTCGGGAAACCCAGCTTCCCGATACGCCGCAAGGCTGGATCGATTATGTCGGCGGGGTTCTTCCCGAATGGCTGCGGGCCTGGCGCGAGGCGCGCGCGAGCATGCGCCTTGAGGCCGCCGGCTTCGAGAATATCGAACTGCGCGTGCGCGATCCGGCAGGGGCGCTGATCGGCACGGTCGAGGAGGCCAGCGGGCGCCTGGCGCTGGGCGCTTCGGGAATGGTTCTCAATTTCAGGGGCAAAGGTCTCGGCGAAGGCCTGCCTGCGGCGATCACCCTGTCGATTGCCAACCCCGATGACACGCGCAGCCTGCGCGCTGAACTTGCCCTGACGGGCTGGCCCCTCGGGGATTTCGGCGCCCGCCTCGGGCTTGACCGGGAGCTTACCGAAGGTCTGCCCTCGGACATAAGCCTCGCCGCCAATCTCTCCGAAGAGACCGGCATTGATGAAATCACCCTGGTCGCCAAAAGCGGCGAGGGCCAGTTCTCCTTTGACGATCAGGTCTGGCCGGTGCGGGATCTGGATCTCTCGCTGCTCTATGATCGCTCCGAAGACCGGCTCAATCTCAAGGTCGCCTCGCGCGGCGCCGGCCCGTTCAAGGGCACGGCAGATATCGCGCTTGAAAAGGCCCTCACCGGAGAGGGCTTCCGCCCCTTCATGCTGCAAAGCCCGGCCCTGACGCTAGACCTTACGCCCGTCTTCACCGCGCCGATTGATCTGGCCAGCGTGCGCGCGTCGGGGGAGGCGGATATTGATGCCATCGCCCTGCGCGCGGCGAAGGTGGAGTTTGTTTCCGGCGGCGCCAGATTTGAGGCTGCCGGCAGTCTCGCCCGCACGCCGGATCGCCAGCCTGGAGAGCCTGCGGCGCTGGGTGAGGTCACGCTGTCTGTGCCCGGGCCGATGGAGGTGCCGGCCGTCCTGAGTTTCTGGCCCGCAACGCTGGGCGAGGGGGCGCGCAGCTTTACGGCAGAGCGCATAGAGACGGGCACCGTCTTCGATGCAGCCGGCCGCATCACGCTGGCCCGCGACAGCCTGCCGGACGGTTATCTGAAGGACGATCATCTGGAGGTGACCTTCCGCGTGGAAGACGCCAGGGTGCGCTTCCTGGATGATCTGCCTGCGGTGGAAAATGCCTACGGCCAGGGGCGCCTGACCGGCAACAGCTTCCGCGTGCAGCTCAGCCAGGGCCGCTTCGCCGGCTGGACCCTTGCCGAGGGCCTGGTCGATTTTCCGGCCTTCACGCCGCGCGGCGAGGATTTCCGCGTCTTCGCCAAGGGGCGGGGCCCCGCCCGGAACATGATGAAGGCGCTCGTGGACTCGCGCCTGGAAATAGATTTCGATCCGGCGCGCATGTCGGGCGATGGGGATCTCACCTTCGAGATGTTCCGTCCCGCCCTCAACGATGTGCCGTATGAGGATGTTCGGTTCACCGCCATCGGCACCGTGCGCAATGCTGGCCTGAAAAATGCGGCGCTGGGTTTTGATCTCGCCAGCGGCACGATGGATGTGAAGGTCGATCAGGCGGGCGCCGGGCTTACCGGCGCGGCCCGTCTCGGCCCGTCGCCCGTCACTTTTCGCTGGTATGAAGGCTTCACCGATGAGGGCGCCCCGGCAGACCTCACCGCCACCGGCACGGTCTCGGCAGATTTCCTCAACCGGTTCGGCATTCTCGGCCGGGCCTACATGACCGGCGAAGCCCCCATCGATGTCACCGCAAAGCTGGACGGGGAAACGCTCGTCACCTCGAATATCAGCGTCGACCTTTCGTCCGCGCGGCTGGATATGTCCGAGATCGGATGGGTCAAACCGGCAGGCACCGCCGCCCGCGCTGATGTCAGCATTTCCCAGAAGGGAGAGCTTTCCGCCTCGCGGGTAACCTTCATCAGCCCCACCGCGCGCCTCGATGGGGATTTCACCCTGGGCGCCGATTCAAAGCTGATTTCGGCAGACCTGCGGGAAGCCTTCTTCCGCAATGTCGCTGAAGTGTCCGGCGCGGTGCAGCGCGATCCGGGCGACCGGCTGACCGTCACCCTGCGCGGCAAATATCTGGATGCCTCCGGCATCATTCCGGGGCTGGGCGGCATGGCGGGCGCGGCGGGCGCAGAGCCGGCCGAAGGCACACCGCTCACCATTACGGCAGAAGTTGACCGCCTCACCCTGCGCGAGGGGCTTGATCTGCGCCAGGCGAAACTTCGCGCCGTTACCGGCACGCGCGGTCTGCAATCGCTGGAGGCGAGCGGCCTGGCCCTCGGCGGCGCCCCGCTCAGCGCCAAACTCTCCGCAGGCGGATCAGCGCCGATCCGGCTGGACGTTTCCTCCGGTGACGCCGGCTTCATCGCCAGCGCTTTCCTGGGCGCGGATTTCATCACCGGCGGGGAGATGGCCCTCTCCGGCACGCTGGAAACAGCCGCGGCGCCTGCAGACCTGCTGCTGCAGATTTCCAATGCGCGGATGAGCAATGCGCCTTTCCTGACCCAGATTCTCTCTCTCGCCTCCCTGCGCGGCCTTGCCGACACGCTGAGCGGGGAGGGCGTGATGTTCTCCCGCATCGACATTCCGATGAAAGTGCAAGGTGGGCGCTATGTCGTCACCGGCGCCAAGGCGCAAGGGCCCGCCCTCGGCCTCACCGCAAACGGTTATATCGACATGACCAGCCAGGCCATCGAGATCGACGGCGTTCTGGTGCCCAGCTTTGGCGTTAACTCCGCTCTCGGAGGAATTCCCATCATCGGCGATCTCGTCGTCGGCCGCGATGGCGAGGGGATCTTCTCGTTAACCTATTCCGTGCGCGGCACGCTTGAAAAGGCCAACGTCTCGGTAAACCCGCTCTCCGCGCTCGCCCCCGGCGTCATCCGCCGTGTCTTCGAAAACCCGTCCGACACGAAAATACCAGAGGCCCAAGCCCGCCCGGACACCGAGCCGCTCCCCGCAGAACTTCCTCCGTTGAAGGAAGAAGAGTTCTGAGCGGGTTTGTCCTGTTAAGGATTGCTTCTCCGAAAGAGACGATTCCGTGACCGGGGTGCACACCCCATGCGCGAATTGATTTTGGTCATAAGCCGTTGTGCGATAAGAAAAAATCCTGTGCACTCAAGGCGCGCAAGGTTAATAATTGGATGACGGACCTGACCCAGCCCCCTGATCCGGGCCGTTTAATTGGAGACTCTGTTCGCCTTTCTTTCTGGTTGGGGGTGGGTGGTCAAGGCCCGCTGAGCGGAG
>NZ_JBNNJJ010000017.1:0-73072 GCF_050269995.1 Hyphomonas sp. NPDC076881
CCCGCCTTGGTGTTTATCCAAGGTCACGAGAGTGAGGGTAAGTGGTCAAGGCCTGGCAGCGCCGAAGTCATCCCGAAAACTGCCCGAAACTCCGGCGGCAGTGCGCGGCGGGCGAAAGCGCCCACACCGCAAACATCTTTTCTATCCGGGCGCCGCGGCGCCCGCCGCGCAGGCTCCACCTTGAGGGCCACCCGCACCACCCCAACCCCGGATGGCCCCGCCAGTCCGGACACCGCCATATGGAGCGCCCTCTTGACCCCGCCGCCCTGCCGCCTCACATGAACGAGAAACGCGGAGACACTCTCATGACCGATCAGGCCACCCTCGACGCCATCGACAAGGCCGTCAAAAGCAACGACGTTGTCCTCTTCATGAAGGGCACGCCGACTTTCCCGCAATGCGGCTTCTCCTCGGTCGTGGTCCAGATTCTGGACTATCTGGGCGTCGAATATGTCTCCACCAACGTGCTGGAAGATCAGGCCGTCCGCGAAGGCATCAAGGCCTACACCAACTGGCCGACCATCCCGCAGCTCTATGTGAAGGGCGAGTTCGTCGGCGGCTGTGACATCATCAAGGAGATGTTCGAAAACGGCGAACTGCGCGACCTGATGGCCGAAAAGGGCATCGAACTGGCCGACTGACCGCAAGTCCTGCTTTGCGCCGGGC
The DNA here is from genome assembly GCF_050269995.1 of Hyphomonas sp. NPDC076881. Lineage (NCBI taxonomy): Bacteria > Pseudomonadati > Pseudomonadota > Alphaproteobacteria > Hyphomonadales > Hyphomonadaceae > Hyphomonas > Hyphomonas sp. NPDC076881. Next base: position 667 of record NZ_JBNNJJ010000017.1, read on the forward strand.
CCGTTTCATTATATCGGGGCGCGCATGACGACCACTCTGACTGCCCCTGCTCCCATCCGGCCCGCCAGGACGCCGAAAGTCGGCATCGTTTCGCTTGGCTGCCCGAAGGCGCTGGTCGATTCCGAACGGATCATCACCCGCCTGCGCGCCGAGGGCTACCAGATCGCCCCGGACTATGCGGGCGCAGACCTGGTGCTCGTCAACACCTGCGGCTTCCTCGACTCCGCCCGCGATGAAAGCCTTTCGGCCATCGGCGAAGCCATCGAAGCCAACGGCCGCGTGATCGTCACTGGCTGCCTCGGCGCTGAGCCCGAAGTGATCGAGAAGGCCCACCCCAAGGTGCTCGCCGTCACCGGCCCGCACCAGTATGAAGCGGTGATGGAGGCCGTCCACACTCACCTTACCCCGCCGCACAATCCGCATCTGGATCTCGTGCCCGAAAGCGGCCTGCGCCTCACGCCCCGGCATTACGCCTATCTGAAAATCTCCGAAGGCTGCAATAACCGCTGCAGCTTCTGCATCATCCCGAAACTGCGCGGTGATCTCGTCTCCCGCCCCATTCATCATGTGCTGATGGAAGCGGAAAAGCTGGTGGCCGCCGGCGTGAAGGAACTCCTCGTCATCAGCCAGGACACCTCCGCCTACGGACTGGACATCAAATACAAGCCGGAAACCTGGCGCGGCAGCGAATATCAGACCCGCTTCCTCGATCTCGCCAAGGGCCTCGGCAGCCTCGGCGTCTGGACGCGGATGCACTATGTCTACCCCTACCCCCACGTGGATAACGTCATCCCGCTGATGGCTGAGGGCCTGATCACGCCCTATCTCGACATCCCGTTCCAGCATGCCTCCGCCAACGTCCTCAAAGCGATGAAGCGCCCCGGCAATCAGGACAAAGTGCTCAGCCGCATCCAGAAATGGCGCGGTGAGGTGCCAGACCTTGCGATCCGCTCCACCTTCATTGTCGGCTTCCCCGGTGAGACCGAAGAAGACTTCCAGATCCTGCTGGACTTCATCCGTGAAGCGAAGATCGACCGGGCGGGCTGTTTCAAATACGAAAACGTCGCACATGCCGAAAGCGGCAAGCTGGAAGGCCATATCCCCGAGGACGTGAAGGAAGATCGCTGGCACCGCTTCATGGCCGCCCAGGCGGAAGTCTCCGCCGCCCGCGCCGAAGCGCAGGTCGGCCGCACGCTGGACGTCATCATCGATGGCCCCGGCGAAGAGGCCGGCGAGATGATCGCCCGCACGCAGGCCGACGCCCCGGAAGTTGACGCCGTGGTCTATCTGGAAAACGCCAGCCACCTGAAAGCAGGCGACATCATCCGCGCAGAGATCACCGGCGCCGACGATTACGACCTTTACGGCACCCCTGCCTGAGCGCCAGCCAAAGCCCGCATCCGGGCGCCTGCCTCCTGTGCCTCGGCCACCCGCCGCGCCATCGCGCTATCCATTGTCCCGGCAACCCTGGCCAGGGTCTCGCCGTCAGCCAGTTCCGGGCGCCCGCCCCCGAAAGGCGGCGCGGGCGCATATTCCAGGCCCAGCGTCAGCGCCTTGGCATAGGCCTCGCCCGCAATCTCGGCCATCATGGTGAAGGCAAAGTCGATGCCTGCCGTCACGCCGCCGCCCGTAAACACATTGCCATCGCGCACCACGCGCCCCTCATCCGGGATCGCCCCGAATTCCGGCAACAGGCCCCGCCAGGCCCAGTGGCAGGCCGCGCGCTTGCCCTGCAGCAATCCTGCAGCTCCCAGGATCAGCGAACCGGTGCAGACAGACGTGATATATTTGGCGCCCAGCGCCAGGCGGCGAACTTCGGAGACAAACGCCTCGTCCAGCGCAACCGTCGTGGCAGTCATCCCGCCCGGCACGCAGATCAGGTCGCACTGCTCCACTTCAGATAATTTCCGTGTGCGGCCGATGACAAGCCCGCCCTCCGCCACTATCTCCCCACCCTCACGGCTGGCGATGATCGTCTCTGCCCCCGGTAACCGGCACAGCACCTGATGCGGACCGGTGAAATCAAGGTGAGTAAGGTCAGGGTATATCGCGAAAACGGTTGTGAAGGGTTTCTGGCTCATCGGCGGCCTCCTTGCTGGCAGGACTTTTGTGGCTTAAAGCGAGATTGGCAGAAAGGACAATGTTCCCATGATTTCAGCCAATCCCTCGGCCCGCGCCATTGGCATCCTGATTTTCGACGGGTTTCAGCTGCTGGACGCCGCCGGCCCGATCAGCGTGTTTGAAATGCCCGCGCGCGGCCTGTCGCCAGCGCCCTACGGCCTGACCGTCTATTCTCTGACGGGCGGCCCGGTGCGCGCGTCCTCCGGCGTGCAGATGCATTCGGAAAAACTTCCCGCGGGCCTCACCCTGGATACGCTGATCGTCTCCGGCGGCGAAGGCACGCGCACCGCAATGGCAGACGCCGCCATGTTGAGCGCCATTCGCGATCTCTCAGACCGCACGCGGCGGACCTGCTCGGTCTGCTCCGGCTCCTTCCTGCTCGCCGCCGCCGGCCTGCTGGATGGGCGGCGCGCCACAACCCATTGGCGCCGCTCGGAAAGTTTCCAGCGGCTGTTTCCGGCCATCAAACTCGATGCAGACCGCATCTATGTACGTGATGGAAAATACTGGACATCGGCCGGAATCACGGCAGGCATCGATCTTTCTCTGGCTCTTGTCGCCGATGACCTTGGCGATGACGTCGCGCAGGCCGCTGCGCGGGAACTCGTGGTCCACCATCGCCGCCATGGCGGGCAATCGCAGTTTTCCGTGATGCAGGACCTGAAATTGGCTTCCGGCAGGTTTGACGCCCTGATCGGCTGGATACGGACGAATTTGGCAGAAGACATCAATGTCGAGACCATGGCCGAAAGGGCCGGGATGAGCGCCCGCAACTTCGCGCGCGTCTTCCGCGCCGAAACGGGTACAACGCCGGCAAGGCTGGTGGAGAAGCTGCGCCTGGAAGCAGCCCGCCAATACGTCGAAACAACGGCGCTCTCTATCCAGCAAGTGGCGGAAAAGACCGGATTTTCCGATCCGGAAAGAATGCGCGTGGCCTTCGTTAAGGCCTATGGCCAACCCCCTATGGTCCTGAGACGTCAGCGGCAGGCCTCCTGAAAAATCGGATGCTTATCGAAAAACAACGATTGACATATCGTATTTCGATAATCCATATGGTCTTCAACACGCTTCTAGCCCCAAAGGAGGCCCCCATGCTGAAAACCATGACCGCGACGGCAATGATTGCCCTGCTCGCTTCCCCCCTCGCCTTCGCCGATACCAAGACCGTCAATGTCGGCGCCTTCGACCAGATTGAAGCCAAAGGCGCGATGAACGTCATCTACACCGCCGGCCCCGGCATCTCCGTGGTGATCGAAACGGACGGGAACGACTTCTCCGACGCCCAAGTGTCCGTAGACGGAGATACCCTCGTCATCACGCGCGTCAGCATCGACAAAAAGGGCATCTTCGGTGGTGGCGGCAATGTCCGGGTGTCCGACGGCGGAAAAACCGTGCGCGTGAACGGCAAGAAAGTTCCCTATTACACCGTTCGCGTCACCAGCCCGAACCTGGAAGGCATCAAGGTTGCCCAATCTTCGACCGCCAACGCCAGCGGCATTGATGCCGCCTCATTCGAGGCTCGCACGTCTTCTTCCGGCAACCTCACCCTGTCCGGCCGCGCGGCCAACGCCAAGATCGACGTCTCCTCTTCCGGCGACATTGAAGCGGGCGCATTTGAAGCCGGCACACTGGACGTCAGCGCCTCATCCTCCGGCGACGTGAACGCCCTCGTGACAGGCACGGGCGCGACGAAGGTGTCGGCCTCCTCCTCCGGTGAAATCACTCTCCGCTCGCTTCAGGCGGCGCAGTTCGAAATCAGCGCCTCCAGCGGCGCCGACGTGGAAGCGGCTGGCGCCTGCGCCAGCGTCAGCATCAAGGCCTCGTCCGGCGCGGATGTCGATGCGGCCAAGCTGACATGCGAAACGGCAACCGTTAGCGCGTCGAGCGGCGCGGATGTCGATGCCTTCGCCTCGGTCTCTGCCAGCGCAAACGCCTCGAGCGGCGCAGACATCTCATTCGAAGGCCGCCCCGCCCAGCAGGATGTGAGCAAATCCAGCGGCGGCGACGTGACCTTCAGATAACGGCCACGCCCCACCAGGGCCCGTCAGATATCGTAAGACCCCGGATCATGTCCGGGGTCTTTCCATTTGAGATCCATATCTTCCAGCGCCCCGCGCACCAGACGGGCGATCATCGCATTGCGCCGCGTGCGGCTGTCTGCGGGGATGACATACCAGGGCGCATGCCGCGTTGAGCAGCGGCTGACAGCGGTTTCATACGCGCCCATAAACTGCGGCCAGAGGGAGCGGTCATCCAGATCGCCGGGATTGAACTTTCACAGCTTGTGCGGCTCCATCAGCCGCTCCTTGAGGCGGATGCCCTGCTCCTCATAGCCGATGTTCAGCATGCATTTGACGATGGTGTAACCGTTCTCGGAGAGATGCTTTTCGAACGCATTGATCTGGTCATAGCGCTGCTCGATTGCCTCCGGCGGGGCCAGGGCCCGCACCTTGGCCACCAGCACATCCTCATAGTGGGACCGGTCAAAGATACCGACATGCCCCCGGCGCGGCACGGCATTATGGACGCGCCAGAGATAGTCGCGGGCCAGTTCCTCGCCGCTCGGCGCCTTGAAGGCCTTGACCTCCATGCCCAGCGGCGTGGTGTCAGCGAACACAGATTTGATGGTGCCGGACTTGCCTGCCGTATCCATACCCTGCAGCACCACCAGCAAGGCCCGGCGGCCCTCGGCATAGAGCATGTTCTTCATCTCGTTGATGCAGGCGGCGTCCTTCTTCAGGCTGGTCTCAGCCTCCTCCTTATTGGGAAACAGCTCCCTGTCAGCCGTTGGCCGCTCGTTCAGCGCGAACGGCTTGCCCGGACGCGCGATCAGGGACTTGCGGACAGCGGCAATCGAAGGAATGGCCAAGAGGATCTCCCGGAAAATGAAAAGGCCGCACCAGTCTGGCGCGGCCTTCCCGAAAGTTCAAGAAAAACAGGCGTCTTACGACGAGTAGAACTCGACCACCTGGGCCGGTTCCATTTTCACCGGATACGGCACGTCGGCCAGAGCCGGAATGCGCTTATAGGTGGCGGTCATCGCTTTGGGGTCGACTTCCACATATTCCGGAATGTCACGCTCGGGGCTGCCGAGCGCTTCGAGCACCAGAGCCAGGTTGCGCGACTTCTCGCGGACCTGAACCACATCGCCCGGCTTCAGGCGGGCCGAGCCGATATTGCAGCGGCGGCCGTTCACCATCACGTGGCCGTGGTTGATGAACTGACGTGCTGCGAACACGGTCGGAACGAACTTGGCACGGTAGACAACCGCGTCGAGACGCGATTCCAGCAGGCCAATCAGGTTCTCAGCCGAGTTGCCCTTCATACGGGCAGCTTCGACATAGGTTTTCGCGAACTGCTTCTCGGTGATGTCGCCGTAGTAAGCCTTCAGCTTCTGCTTCGCCATGAGCTGCATACCAAAGTCGGAGACTTTGTTACGGCGGTTCTGGCCGTGTTGGCCCGGCTTGTAGTTGCGCTTGTTGAAGGGAGACTTGGGGCGGCCCCAGATGTTTTCACCGACCCGGCGGTCGATCTTGTATTTCGCACTATGGCGACGAGACATATCAATGTCCTCTCACTCGACGCGGGCCGGTGGGCTAATGCTCAAGTAAAAGAGCCCACGATTACAACGGCGGCACCGCATCACCCCGTCATGAAGCGGCGGGTAAAACACCAATAATCCTCTCGCGTCAAGCGCGGCGGCTGCTAGAGTCCGGCGCAAAACAGGGAGGAATCGATGGCATCAGTTAAAGGTAAGGTAGCGATCGTCACAGGCGCGGCCAGCGGCATTGGCCGTTCCGCAGCGGTAATTCTGGCGCGCGAAGGCGCCGCAGTGATGGCAACTGACCTGGATGGCGCAGGCGCCAAGGCAGTGGCAGACGAGATCAACAAGGCTGGTGGCAAAGCCGCCTCCTGCCAGCAGGACGTGGTGGACGAAGCGGTCTGGGACAGCGTCTTTGCGGACACCAAGAACCTGCTCGGCACGCCGTCGATCCTGGTTAACAATGCCGGCATCGCCATTGGCGGCGCCATAATGACCTATTCCCTGGCCGATTGGCGCAAGCAGATGGCGGTCAATACCGACAGCGTGTTCCTGGGCACGCGCGCTGCCATGCGCACGATGAAGGATGCTGGCGGCTCGATCATCAACATCTCGTCCGTGGCTGGCCTGCGGGGCGCGTCTGGCGCCAGCGCCTATTGCGCGTCCAAGGGCGCTGTACGCCTTTTCACCAAGGCAGCGGCCATGGAATGCGCCCAGCTTGGGCTGAAGATCCGGGTCAATTCGGTCCATCCCGGCATTATCGACACGCCAATCTGGCAGAAATCCCTGACCCGCATGACCGAGACGATGCAGAAGGAACAATCCGCTGCCATCACCGCCGCCTTTGGGGGCAATGGGCTGGACCCGGCCGTCATTGCCGCTGGCAGCACGCCCATGGGACGCCCTGGCACACCGGATGAAGTGGCCGAACTGATCCTGTTCCTGGCGTCTGATGCGTCCAGCTACATCACCGGCCAGGAGCATGTCGTCGATGGGGGCCTGACCGCACGCTAGTAAGGCGTGCCATCCTTGCGGGTGTAACGCGGCGGGGCATCTTCATACCGGCCGGAGTGCAAGTGCATATCGATGTCGGGATAGCTGCACTCGTCACGATTATCGCGGGAGCCGGCGATGAGCAGCTTCGCCGGCTGATCGCCCTCATTGATGAAATGGTGCCCGTCACCAGACCCAGCCGAAAACCCGGCACAGTCACCCGCGCGCATCACTTCCCGTCCGGCATCGGTGATCATCACGACCTCGCCTTCCAGCACCCAGACGAATTCGTCTTCATGGGTGTGCCAGTGGCGCTGGGATGACCAGACACCGGGATCGAGCGTCAGCAGATTCACGCCGAACTGGGTGAGCCCGGCGGCGTTACCCAGCGCCCGCCAGCGGCGCTGCGCGCAGGGCGCTCCATGCGGAGAAGGATACCGCGTCCCCTGGCCCTCGGGTGCATTGGAGATGTCGATCTTCGGCATGACGGGTCTCCTTTTTTCAGACTATTCCGCTGGCGCGCAGCCTGGCGACCTGCTCGGGCGAGAGATCCAGCAGCTCTGTCAGCACCTCCTCTGTATGCTGACCGATGGAGTCAGGCCCCGCCCAGCGGATTTGGCCCGGCGTGGCTGAAAGCTTCGGAAATACATTCTGCTGGCGCATGCCCGGCCAGCGCGGGCTGGGCACTTCGGTGAGGGACTGGCGCGATGCATAGTGGGGATCAGACAGCATGTCCGCGGCACGGTAAACCTTGCCGGCGGGCACGCCATGCTCGATCATGATCTGCTCAATCTCATCAATGGTGCGCGCGGACGCCCAGGCCTGGATCAGATCATCCAGCTGCTTCTGATTCCGGCCGCGGGCAACATGCGTCTTGTAATCGGGATGATCCTTCAGCTCCGGCTGGCCGATGGCGGCGCAGAGGCGGGCAAACACCGTGTCCTGATTGGCAGCCACGATCACCATGCCATCGCTGCCTTCATAGATGTTGGAAGGGGCAATGTTGGGCAGGATCGATCCGGACCGCTCGCGCGTGTATCCCTCGAACTGATATTCGGGAACGAGCGCCTCCATCACCGAGAGCACGGACTCGTAGATGGTCGCGTCGATCATCTGCCCTTCCCCCGTCTTCTCACGGTGATGCAGGGCCGCGAGCGCGCCGAGCGCGGCGTAGAGGCCCGCCAGACTGTCACCCAGCGAGATGCCCGCGCGTGACGGACGCCGGTCTGCCTCGCCCATCACATAGCGCAGCCCGCCCATCGCCTCGCCCACCGAGGCATAACCAGCCCGAGAGGCATAAGGACCGGTCTGCCCATAGCCCGATACCCGGATCATGATGAGGCGCGGATTGATCTTCCGGAGGTCTTCATACCCCAGCCCCCACTTCTCCAGCGTGCCGGGGCGGAAATTCTCAAGCAGAAAGTCTGCCTGCGCCACAAGCTGGCGGACAATGTCCTGGCCTTCCTTCTCGCGCAGGTTTGCCGTGATGCAGCGCTTTCCGCGTGCGACCACCGACCACCAGAGCGGAAAGCCTTCCCGGCCCCAGTCGCGCAGCGGGTCGCCCTGGCCGGGCGGCTCCACCTTGATCACATCGGCGCCCATATCGGCAAAAATCTGCCCACAGAAGGGCCCGGCAATCAGCTGGCCAAGTTCGATGACCCGCAGGTCCGTGAGCGGACCCGTACGGGGCTGCGATGCTACCATGACACGTCTCCCGGATGCGGCCTGTTTCCAATCAGGAAATCAGGCATGCGGCAAGCCGGGGGCAGATTATCAGGTGCCGACCTGCCGGGTAGGCTCGTTCGTGCTGTCATTGGCGTGGGGAAGCCCAAGGCCCTCCCGCTGCCCGCGCGAACCGAACCGGCGGCGTATGGGAAGCGTGGTCACGATGGGAGCAGCTTCCCCTTCGGGAACTTCGCGGCAGAGCACCTTGTTCCTGCCGAGGCGCTTGACCTCGTAGAGGGCGCCATCCGCGCATTCGATGGCGGCATTCAGCGGCGTTTCCGGCGCCATCATGCAAAGCCCGAAGCTCGCAGTAACCGACACTTCCTTGCCGGAAATCTCGATCACCGTCTCTTCGATGCGGCGGCGCAGGCGCTCGCACACCAGCATTGCCTGCTCCCGGCTGACGCTGCTGAGCAAAACAACGAACTCTTCCCCGCCCCAGCGGCCGAGGCGGTCAAAAGGCCCGCGCAGCTCGGAATGAGCGATGGCCGCAATTTCCTTCAGCACCAGGTCGCCCCCGGTATGGCCGTGGAGATCGTTCACTTCCTTGAAATGGTCGAGGTCGATCAGAACAATGGCGGCTCTTTCCTTGGTGCGGCGCATCCGCGAGCGCTCTTCCTCGGCCGAATGCACGAAGAAGCGGCGGTTCAGGAGCCCTGTAAGCGCATCAGTCCACGCCATTTCCTCAAGCCGGCGCTGATAGGCGCGCATATGGAAATCATGCAGCGAGGCAATGATCGCCGTCGGCAGGGCCACACAGCCGGAAACGAACAGGTTCAGACGGATATAGGCCCCGATATCGGCCGGCAGGCCCAGCTTGTAAAAGAGAAGAGAAACGCTGAACGACAGAGACAGAGCCGTTGCCGCCACAAGCACAAAGAAATTCACAGCACTCCAGACGTCATGGCGGGAAAATGTCATGGATACCGGCTCCTGCGGACTTAGCCTTGCAAATCTATCTCAGGAGTTTTGAATTCGCGCTTTCATAGAGCCTTCAGTTGAGCAAAGCTGCGAAATCCAAAATTTACCAATGACATAGCTAAAACGCTCTGCAGCGGAGACTGCAGAGCGATAAAAAAAGGCTGGCAGGGCCAAGCCGCCTATCCCCAGTACGCGCGTCGTCAGAAAAGGTTCATTTCGTCCCTGTTGACGCCGGCATCGGGATTCCCTATCTCCGCCGCATCGTTAGCAGTCGGCTCGGGCGAGTGCTAACGATGCGCGCTTAACGCTGCGCCGGCGGAGACCCCGTCACCTTATTCACCCGAGGAAGCTTTGATCGAAGAGGCACTGCAATGAAACTTCGTCCCCTGCATGACCGCGTTGTCGTGCGCCGCGTGAAAGAAGAAGAAAAAACCAAAGGCGGGATCATTATCCCCGATAACGCCAAGGAAAAGCCGCAGGAAGGCATCGTGGTTGCCGTCGGCAACGGCGCCATCGGCGACGACAATGAGCGCATTCCGCTCGACGTCAAGAAAGGCGACCGCGTCCTGTTCGGCAAATGGTCCGGCACCGAAGTGAAGATCGAAGGTGAAGACCTGCTGATCATGAAAGAAAGCGACATCATGGGCGTTCTGGACAAGTAAGTCCGCCCCAACCTGTCTTTCTGAACCCCAGACATAACACAAGAGGTAACTCACATGGCTGCAAAACACGTTGTTTTCGGCGCCGATGCCCGCGAGAAAATGCTCCGCGGCGTCGACATCCTCGCCAACGCAGTGAAAGTCACGCTCGGCCCGAAAGGCCGTAACGTGGTCATCGAAAAGTCCTTCGGCGCCCCGCGCACCACGAAGGACGGCGTCACCGTGGCGAAAGAAATCGAGCTGGAAGACAAGCTCGAGAACATGGGCGCCCAGATGCTGCGCGAAGTGGCATCGAAAGCCAACGACACCGCAGGTGACGGCACCACGACCGCAACCGTTCTGGCCCAAGCCATCGTCCGCGAAGGCATGAAGCGCGTTGCTGCCGGCATGAACCCGATGGACCTCAAGCGCGGCATCGACAAAGCCGTCGCCGAAGTCATCTCCGACCTTGCTCACCACTCCAAGAAGGTGAAGACGAACGAAGAGATCGCCCAGGTCGGCACCATCTCCGCCAATGGCGAAACCGAAATCGGCGCCATGATCGCTGAAGCCATGGCGAAAGTCGGCAATGAAGGCGTCATCACGGTTGAAGAAGCCAAGGCGCTCGAAACCGAACTCGACGTTGTCGAGGGCATGCAGTTCGACCGCGGCTATATCAGCCCCTACTTCATCACCAACCCGGACAAGATGATCGTTGAACTCGACGACGTCCTGATCCTCCTCCACGAGTCGAAGCTCTCCAGCCTTCAGCCGCTGCTGCCGATCCTTGAATCGGTTGTTCAGTCGCAGAAGCCGCTGCTCATCATCGCGGAAGACGTTGATGGCGAAGCCCTCGCCACCCTCGTGGTCAACAAGCTGCGCGGCGGCCTGAAAATCGCTGCTGTCAAAGCCCCTGGCTTCGGCGACCGCCGCAAGGCCATGCTGCAGGACATCGCTGTCCTCACCGGTGGCCAGGTCATCTCCGAAGACCTCGGCATCAAGCTCGAGAACGTCGGCATGGAAATGCTCGGCAAAGCCAAGCGCGTTTCGATCGACAAGGACAACACCACCATCGTCGACGGCGCCGGCAAGAAGAAAGAAATCGAAGCTCGCGTTTCGCAGATCCGCAAGCAGATCGAAGACACTTCTTCCGACTATGACCGTGAAAAACTGCAAGAGCGTCTGGCGAAACTCGCTGGCGGTGTTGCCGTGATCAAGGTTGGCGGCGCAACTGAAGTGGAAGTGAAAGAGCGTAAGGACCGCGTCGACGACGCCCTGAACGCAACCCGCGCTGCTGTTGAAGAAGGCATCGTTCCTGGCGGCGGCACCGCGCTCCTGCGCGCTTCGCGTCACATCGATGTTGTCGGCGCCAATGAAGACGAGAAGGCCGGTATCGACATCGTCCGCAAGGCCCTGGAAGCTCCGGCTCGCCAGATCGCCGAGAACGCAGGCGTTGAAGGTTCGGTGGTCGTCAACACGATCGTCAACAACAAGTCGCGCTCCTACGGCTTCAACGCCCAGACCGAAGAGTATGGTGACCTCGTCCAGATGGGCGTCATCGACCCGGTGAAGGTTGTCCGCTCGGCTCTGCAGAACGCTGCCTCGGTGGCTGGCCTGCTGATCACGACGGAAGCCGGTATCACCGAAGCTCCGAAGAAAGAGTCTGCTGGTGGCGGCATGCCGGGCGGCATGGGTGGCATGGGCGGTATGGACTTCTAAGTCCTCCCCCTTCGCATCCCAGCGAAGACATCAGACAGCCCTCCGGAGCAATCCGGGGGGCTGTTTACTTTGGGTCATGATTGCGGGCCTGCCGCCGCCTCCTTAGCATCACCAAAAACAATGCTGCGGAGGAAACGGATGGACTGGAATTTCGGTGACATGCTCGATGCCGTGGGTGCGGCGCTCGGGCCGGATGATCTTGCCCTCGCCCATGGCGGGCGCCGCATCTACTGGCCGGACTTTACCGCCCGCACAAACCGTCTGGCCCGCGCCCTGCTCGGCCTCGGCGCTGTGCGCGGCGACAAGGCCGGCTTCTACATGCGCAACCAGCCGGAATACATGGAGGCGATGGCCGCCTGCTTCAAAGCCAGCCTCTCCCCGGTCAACGTCAACTACCGCTATCTGGACGACGAACTCGTCTATATCATCGACAATTCGGACTCGGCCGTGGTGTTCTTCGACGCTGAGTTCCTGGCCGAAGTCGAGCGCGTGCGCGCCCGCCTGCCCCGCGTCATCGCCTGGGTGCAGATCGGCGGCGATACGGTGGCCCCGTTCGCCCACGGATATGAGGCGATGGCCACTGAGGGCGATCCCTCGCCCCTGAAGGGCGAGCGCTCCGGGGACGAGATCTTTCTGCTCTATACCGGCGGCACCACCGGTCTGCCGAAGGGCGTGATGTGGACGCACAACATCTGGCGCGAGGCGAGCATGGAAGGCGTCCGCAAGCTCGGCGGCCCGGTGCCCGAGACCATGGAAGAGCATGTCCAGAATGCTGTTACGGTTGGCCGCTTCTCCAGGCAGGTGCCCGCCTGCCCGCTGATGCATGGCACCGGCTGGTTCACGGCGATGGGCGCCATACTGAATGGCGGCGCCGTGGTGACGCTGTCGGAGAAAACCAAATTCAGCCCGGAAAACCTCTGGGATACGGTCCACGCCAATGGCGTCACCTCCATGGCCATCGTGGGCGACGCCTTCGCCAAGCCGATGCTGCAGACGCTGGAAGAAAATCCCGGCCGCTGGAACCTTTCCAGCGTACTGGCCATCATTTCCTCCGGCGTGATGTGGAGCGCGGAGGTGAAGCACGGCCTGTTGAAACACATGCCGCAAGCGGCGCTGAACGACAGCTTCGGCGCCTCTGAGGCTGTCGGCTTCGGCAGCTCCGTCACCACCGCCGATGGCGGCACACAGACTTCCAGGTTCGAGATCGGGCCGAGCTGCAAGGTCTTCACCGAGGACGACCGCGAAGTGCAGCCCGGCAGCGGCGAGCCCGGCTTCATCGCGCGCGGCGGCGCCGTGCCGCTGGGATACTACAAGGATCCGGAGAAAACGGCCCGCACCTACAAGACCATCAACGGCATGCGCTACGCCATCCCTGGCGACTGGTGCACCGTAGAGGCGGACGGCACGATCACCCTGCTCGGACGGGGCTCCAACTGCATCAATACGGCCGGCGAAAAGGTCTACCCCGAAGAGGTAGAGGAAGCGCTGAAATCCCACGCGGCGGTCACCGACGCGCTGGTCGTTGGCGTCCCGGATGACAAATGGGGACAAGCCGTGACAGCCGTGGTTTCGTTGAACGGCGCTGCCACCGAAGACGAGTTGCGCGCTTTCGTGCAGTCAAGGATCGCCCGCTACAAGGCGCCCAAACGTATTCTGTTCAAGGACAATCTGGGCCGCGCGCCCAATGGCAAGGCAGACTACAAGTCGATCAAGGCGTTTGCGCTGCAGGAATTGGGCATTCCAGGCTGAGGTAGTCTGGCCAAGGCTCAATCGGCCTTGCGGCGCACCGAGCGGAACACTGCGCTGGCGCGTGCGGCAAGGCCGCCGTCTTCCTTCACGATGTTCGCGCTGACATGCACGAAATCCCCGTCCACGGAGGAAACTTCCGGATGGGCTTCGATCCATTCGCCCTCACGGGCAATTTCCATGAATTCCAGCGTCAGCCGGATCGTGACGGACATCTTGCCGGTTGCGCTCCATACGGCCCAGGCCAGCGCGCTGTCGGCAAAGGCTGACATCATCCCGCCATGCAGGAAGCCCATGCCGTTGCAGTGCCGGTCCAGCACCCAGAGACCGGTACGCATATCGCCCGGCGCGGTTGCCCGATAGCTCGGCCCATTATGGATCGTGAACTTCCCGCGCGAGGGCGTCAGCGCGAAGCCATCACGCGGCGGCTGCTCTGCCGGATGGCTATCAGCCACCGGTATTGCCGAAGAGGGGGTGAACGACCGTATCGCCCGGCTCGATGCCAAGCTCCTTGGCCCGCCCGCCGGGGATCTCCAGCACTGCGCGCACCGCCACGCCCGGACCGATGGAACGCAGGGAACCGGGCTGGGCGTTGCGGGCAATCGCAATCACGCGGCCATCTTCCAGAATGAACAGCATATCCAGCGGGATCAGCGTATTCTTCATCCACATACTGGCCTGACGGGTCATGCCGAAGTCAAACAGCATGCCGGCATCGGGGGCGAGTTCCTGACGGAACATCAGGCCCTGCTGGATCTCTTCAGGCGTGACCGCCATCTCCACCGTAAAGGCGTGCGTTTCATCGCCCGACTTGATGCCGAGAGGTGAGGTTTCAAGCTGGGCGAAAGCGGCCTGAACGAACATGGCCGCAGCGAATACGAGGGTGAGGATGAAGCGCATCATGGCGCTGGTTTACCGGGGCCTTCTGCAGGCGGCAAGCGCCTAGCGCGGTTCTACCGGCGCTGTTTCACGAAGGAGACATGCTCGCCCTTCGCGCCAGCCTCGATCACCACCTCGATGCGCGTACCCGGCTCGATCTCTTCATAGCCGGCCTTCCGGAGCGCAACGGCATGAACGAACACATCCGTATCGTCGCCATCCCGCAGCACGAAGCCATAGCCGCGCGCGCGGTTGAACCATTTCAGGGTTACCGTTTCGAAGTCCGGCCGCAGGCCCTTCTCCTGAGCCAGCACAGCGCGGGGGCGTTCCATCTCGATGATATGGACCGTCTGCCAGCCACGCTCCTTGCGGACCGCATCACACACAATCTTGGCGCCTTCATCGGCATAGTTTTCGCCATAATCCCGCAGACAGGAGATGTGCACCATCACATCGCCGGTCATATCGGGATCAGAGCTGGATTCAGCCACGATGAAGCCATAGCCCTTCGCGCTGTCGAACCATTTGATATGGCCGATCACGCGGGCGGCAGGCTCGCCGGCAGTTGCCTCTGATTCGGTCTTGGCTGCAGTCTTAGTCATCAACCCAAATTCCCCAGCAGGGAAACCTAGAGCGAGAGGACGCGCTTGTCACGCGATCTTAACCCGTAAGGCGGGTTGGAAGTCACATGACCGTCCAGAAAGCGAGCAGTAAGGAGAAAGTCTGGTGGCAGTCCCTAGGGGAGTCGAACCCCTCTTTTCAGGTTGAAAACCTGACGTCCTAACCGATAGACGAAGGGACCGCACCGGCTTGAGAACCGGGCATATAGCGGGTGATTTCTTACCCTGCAACCCGTTTCAAACGAAGTTCTGCAGAAGATTCACAGCATTGATGCATCAAGGATTTCGAGTTGCACACGGCGGCGGCCATTCCACTGATCAGATTTGAGGCGGCCTGCGAGGCCAAGACGCTGCCCTGTGCGCAGCAGGTCCCCTATCGGCTCGTCGGCAATGCGCCAGGCAATGCACTCGATCCGGCCGGTATTGTTCTCCGCCGTAAAGCGCAGATGATTGGCGCCGATCCGGCGCACACCCGTTGGCATCACATCTGTCATGGCAAACACGGGCTCCGGCGCGCCAGTGCCGAAGGGCCCGAGCGCCGCTACCTGATCATAAAGCGCCGTTGTAGCGCTGCCGGGGGAAAGAATGGCATCGATGTGCAGGTCCAGCGCAGCGTCCCGCTCCGCCTTGAACTCCGCCATATGGGCGACCATCCAGTCGTCGAAGGCGGGGATCTGGTGCGGCTCAAGACTGAGGCCGCCGGCCATCGCGTGACCGCCGCCGGACAGGATCACGCCCTCCCGCGCCGCCGCTGAGATCGCGTCGCCAAGGTTCACGCCGGTCACCGACCGGCCAGACCCTTTCGCCACCGGCCCAAGCCCCTCGCCCCAGCCGATAATGATGGTGGGCAGGTGGAACCTGTCCTTCAGCCGGCCCGCCACGATGCCGATGACGCCGGGGTGCCACCCTTCGCCTGCCGCAATGATGATGCCGCGATCGGGATTGGCCGCCAGCGCGCGTTCGGCCTGCGCAGTGGCCTCTTCCTGTATTGCCGCCTCCACAGCGCGCCGCTCATCGTTCAAGGCATGCAGCCGCTCTGCCAGCGCGATGGCCTCCGCGCGATCATCCGTGGCGAGCAGCTTGGCTGCCAGCCAGGGATCTCCCACACGCCCGCCCGCATTGAGGCGCGGCCCCAGCAGGAAGGTCGCATGATAGACGCTCTCGATCTGGCCAATCCCGCTGACATCGGCGAGCGCCCGCAGGCCGATATTCTCGCCGCGCGCCATGATGCTGAGCCCCTGACGCACAAAGGCGCGGTTCACACCGGTCAGCGGAGACATGTCGCAAAGTGTGCCCAGGGCGCAGAGGTCGAGATAATGCAGAATATCAGGTAGTCCGCCCTTCGGGGCGAGATTGCGCTGGCGCGCCAGCCGGTTCATCGCCGCGGCAAAGACGAACACCACGCCTGCGGCCGCCAGATGCCCATTGCCTGAAGGGCAATCGGGCCGGTTCGGGTTTACCAGGGCCGCCGCCTCCGGCACATGGCCCGACATAAGGTGATGGTCAATCACCACGACCGGCAGGTCAATCGCGCGGGCCTCGTCCAGCGCACGCACCGCCGCCGCGCCGCAATCGACCGTGATTACAAGGTCATAACCCTGCGCCTTGAGGAAACGGAATGCTTCCGGCGAGGGGCCATAGCCCTCTTCCAAACGGTCGGGCACGTAGAGGCCGAGTTCCCTGCCCCAGGCGCGGAAATATTTCGCCAGGATGGCCGAAGACGTGCCGCCATCCACATCATAATCGGCAAACACGCAGACACGCTTTCCTTCCAGGATGGCATCCAGAATGAGGCCCGCCGCCTTGTCCATATCAGCAAAGCTGCTGGGGTCCGGGAACAGCTCCCGCAGGGTCGGCGCCAGATAGCTTTGCGCGCTTTCCGGCGTCACGCCGCGCCCGGCCAGCAGGCGGGCAACCAGATCAGACCCCGCCGCCACCGGCATCAGCCGCCGCACCAGCGCCTCGTCCACTTCAGCCAGCCGCCAGCGGCGCCCGCCGGCGGAGCGTTCCACGCCCAGAAACGGCGATCCGTGGACTATGGCGGGTTGGGACATGGGGCAGCCTTCGGAAGAATCAGCGCCCAGAGTAAACCAACCCGGCCCTAGGGTGAAATCCATCGCTGCACAGGGCTGGCGAAACCCGGCCAACCGGCCTAGACGGCACGTCAGAGCACTACCCCGAAATACCATGAACGAGAGCGCACCATGATCCCCCGTTATACCCGCCCGGAAATGGCCGCCATCTGGACGCCCGAATCCCGCTTCCAGATCTGGCTCGATATCGAAACGCTGGCCGCCGAAGCCATGGAAGAGATGGGCCAGATCCCGAAGGGCACGACCGCCGCTGTCCGCGCCCGCGCCAAGTTCGAGCCCGAGCGCATCGACGAGATCGAGCGTGAGGTGAAGCATGACGTGATCGCCTTCCTCACCAACGTTGCCGAACATGTCGGCGATGAGGCGCGCTTCCTTCACATGGGCATGACTTCGTCTGACGTGCTCGACACCTGCCTCAACGTTCAGCTTGTGCGCGCCGCAGACCTGCTGCTGACCGGCATCGACAGAGTGCTGGCCGCCCTCGAAAAGCGTGCCCGCGAGCACAAGTTTACCCCCACCATCGGCCGCAGCCATGGCATCCATGCCGAGCCGACCACCTTCGGCATCAAGCTCGCCACCTTCCATGCCGAGTTCCAGCGGGCGCGCCAGCGCCTGGTGATCGCGAAGGAAGAAGTGGCCACCTGCGCCATCTCCGGCGCCGTCGGCACCTTTGCGAATATCGACCCGAAGGTTGAGGAGCATGTCGCGGCAAAGCTCGGCCTTACGATTGAGCCAGTCTCCACACAGGTGATCCCGCGCGACCGCCATGCGATGTATTTCGCGGTGCTGGGTGTCATCGCCTCGTCAGTCGAGCGGCTTGCCACCGAAGTGCGCCACCTGCAGCGCACCGAAGTGCTGGAAGCGGAAGAATATTTCTCCGCCGGCCAGAAGGGCTCCTCCGCCATGCCGCACAAGCGCAATCCGGTGCTGACGGAAAACCTCACCGGCCTTGCCCGGCTCGTGCGGTCGGCAGTCACCCCGGCGCTCGAAAACGTCGCCCTGTGGCATGAGCGGGACATCTCCCACTCCTCCGTCGAGCGCGGTATCGGCCCGGACGCGACGATCCACCTCGACTTTGCGCTCCACCGCCTTGCCGGCGTGGTGGAAAACCTGGTCGTTTATCCGGAAAACATGCTGGCTACGATCAATTCGATGGGCGGCCTGCACAACTCCCAGCGCATCCTGCTGGCGCTCGTGGAAAAAGGCGTCAGCCGCGAGGACGCCTACCGTCTCGTGCAGCGCAACGCCATGCGCACCTGGAAGAAGGAAGGCCCGCTCAACGAGCTGCTGAAAGGCGATGGGGATGTTACGGCCCGCCTCTCGGCCGCCGAAATCGATGCCCTGTTCGACCTTGAATACCATTTCAAGCATATCGACACGATTTTCGCTCGCGTTTTCGGCAAAGCCTGATGCAGGCACAACAGATCGGCTCAAATCAGGGCGGGCCTCCGGGCCTGCCCTTTTCTTTGCAGGTTCTGCGGTTGACCCACAGCGCTGGCGGGTGAACATCCCACAATCCTTGGACTCACATTTGCGGGGCTTGATCGCATGAAGAAACTACTCCTGAGCGTGGCGCTGGGCGCCCTTCTGACGGCCTGCGCACCTGACGCGCCGCAAACGGAGGGCACCACGCCTGCAAAGGCGGCTGAAGCACCCGCGCGCTCGGCAAGCGACGAGATCCATTTCCGCGCGCTGGTGCTTGATACCCACCTCGACACCCCGGCCTATTTCCACACCCCCGATTACACCTTCTCCAAACGCGGCGATTTCGATGTGGATGGCACGCATGTCGATCTGCCGCGGATGAACGAAGGGGGCCTGGATGGCGGTTTCTGGGTCATCTTCACGCCGCAGGGCCCGCTGGACGACGCCTCCTATCTGGCCGCGCGCAACATGGCCATTCTGCGCCAGATGTCGATCCGCGAACTCGCGGCGAAATACCATGAGGATGTTGAACTTGCCTTCTCCACTGCCGATGCGGAACGGATTGCTGCTGCTGGCAAGAAAATCGTCTTCCAGAGCATGGAAAACGCTTATCCGCTGGGCACGGACATTTCGATGCTCGACACCTTCTACATCGGCGGTCTGCGCATGATCGCCCCCGCCCACTTCCGCAACAGTCAGTTTGCCGACAGCGCCACCGATGTCAGCCCCGCCTATGGCGGCCTGAGCCCGCTTGGCGAAGCGCTGGTGCGGCGCGCCAACGAGCTGGGCCTGATCCTGGATGGCTCCCACGCTTCGGACGACACCATACTCGACATGCTCACCCTATCGACCACGCCGATCATCCTGTCCCACTCCGGCCCCAAGGCCGTCTATGATCACCCGCGCAACGTGCCGGACGACCTGCTGATCGCCATCGCCGAAGATGGTGGGGTCATCCAGATCAACGCCTACGGCTCCTATCTCGAAGCCCTGCCCGCAAGTCCCGAACGCCTCGCCGCGCTCGCAGAGCTTGAAGCGCAATATGGCCGTGACACCTCCACGATGGATGACGCGACCCGCGATGCCTACCGGGCCGCCTTCCAGGAGTTGAACAAGGCCTTTCCGCCGCCGCGCTCCACCTTCGAGAAGTTCATGGAACACCTGCTCTACACACTGGAACTGGTTGGCCCCGATCATGTCGGCGTGGGCGCTGACTGGGATGGCGGCGGCGGTGTCGATGGCATGAAGGATATCGTGGACCTGCCGAAGGTGACGGCGCGCCTCGTCGAGGCTGGCTATTCCGAGGAAGACATTGTGAAAATCTGGGGCGGAAACGTTCTGCGCCTGATGTCGGAAGTGGAAGCAGCCCGCACCTCTGACCTGGCATCGCCGCAAGTCCTGAACTGAACGCGAGGGAAGATACCCTCACCTCGCGGCAGGCAGCGGGTTTCTCTGTTGATGATGCCGGTGGCGTGAAACAAGCTCGCCCCCAACATCAGAAACTGGAGGAAAACCGATGGCGCGCAACCTGTTCGACCTGACCGGCAAAGTGGCACTCGTGACCGGCGGCAGCCGCGGCCTTGGCTATCAGATGGTCAAGGCCTTCGCTGAGAATGGCGCCGATGTGATCATCGCCAGCCGCAAGCTGGATGCTTGCGAAGCTGCCGCCGAGGAAGTGCGCAAGATGGGCCGCAAGGCGTTTGCCTTTGCCGCGCATTGTGGGCGGTGGGACGATATCGATGCCCTGATCGAAGCATCCTATGCCCATTTCGGGCGCGTTGACGTGCTTGTGAACAATGCCGGCTCCGGCCCCCGCATGGCCAGCCATGAAGTGACGGAAAACCTGTTCGATTCCGTGCTGAATCTGAACTTCAAGGGCCCTTTCCGCCTGGCCAGCCAGGTGGCCAGGCGCATGGCCGATGGCGAGGGGGGCTCGATCATCAACATCTCGTCTTCGGGCAGCCTCGTACCCCTGCCGCATGTGGTGCCGTATGGGTCTGCCAAGGCGGCCATCAATGCGATGAGCCTGTCGCTGGCGCATGAATATGCCCCGAAAGTGCGGGTCAACACGATCTGCCCCGGCCCCTTCCTCACCGATATTGCCAAGGCCTGGCCGGAGGAAATGCGCCAGTCTGCGGACAATGCCCTGGGCCGCCCCGGCTACCCCGAGGAGATCGTGACGGCGGCGCTCTACCTCGCCAGCCCGGCGTCCAGCTTCACCACCGGATCGTTGCTGCGCGTGGATGGCAGCGCGGCCTGAACCTGGCCGCGCAACAGCGCCAAAAGTCTTCAAAGGCCCGTCCCTGGCGGGCCTTTTCCTGTCATACGCGGACAATTTCCGGACAAATCCGGACAGGAATTGGACAGGGTGAGACAGCGGCGCCCCTTGCATGGACCGGCGCGCCCCGATATTGCAACATTATTACATTACTCAACCGTGAGCCTCCCAGATGAAACGCACGCTCCTGCTGACCGCGATCTCCGGTCACCTCCTCGCCGGCCTCGCCATCGCCCAGGAAACCGACACCCCGCGCATCGAGGCGCCCATCATCGTCACCGCGCCCGGACCCGCGCGCTCCAGCGACGAGCTGATCGGCAACGCCACCGCGCTCGACCGGGCTGATATCGTCAGCCGCCTCTCCGGCACGCTGGGCGATACGCTGTCAGGCGAGCCGGGCGTCTCCTCCACCTTCTTCGGCCAGGGCGCGAGCCGGCCTGTGCTGCGCGGCCTTGGCGCCGAGCGCGTGCAGGTGCTGACCAATGGCATCGGCGTGATCGATGTCTCCGCTGCCAGCCCGGACCACCAGGTCGCTGCAGACGGCATCGATGCCGACAAGATCGAAATCCTGCGCGGCCCGGCTGCCCTTGCCTATGGCGGACAGGCGATTGGCGGCGTGGTGAACGTGATCGACGGACTGATCGTAGACACCCTGCCCGAGCGCACGGTGAGCGGGGAAGCCTATGGCGCCTGGAACGGCGTTAACAGGGGCACCGAAGCAGGCGGGCGAGCCGCCTTCGTGGCCGGCCCGCTGGTCTTCACCCTCTCCGCCTCCCAGCGCGACTTTGGCGACTACAAGATCCCCGGCCTCGCCGAGTCCCGCCAGCTTCGCCACCGCGAGGAATTGGAGCATGAGGAGCACGACGACGAGGACGACGATCACGATCACGAGGAAGAGGCCGAAGTTTCTGGCCGCCTCCCCAATTCCTTCCTCGATACCGAAACCCTTGGTGGCGGCATCAGCTGGGTCGGCGAGCGGGCCTTTGCGGGCTTTGCCGTGCGCCAGCAGACCTCGAAATACGGCCTGCCGGGTCACTCGCACGCGCATGAAGAAGACCATGACGACGAAGATCATGAGGATGAGGATCATGATCATGACGAGGAAGCCTCGCCGTATGTGGATCTGAAACAGACCCGCTATGACTTCCGCGCCGGGATCAATCTGGATGGCCCCGTTCTGAAAGCCATCACCGGCACGCTGTCTTACTCCGACTACGAACATAGCGAGATCGAGGGCGATGAAGCCAGCTCCGTCTTCAAGACCGATGGCATCGAAGGCCGGATCGAACTTGACCATGCCCTTGCCGGATTTGAAGGCGCTGTGGGCGTTCAGTTCCTTGACAAATCCCTCGACGCGACCGGCGGCGAAGCCTTCCTGACACCGACCGACACGGCCTCCTGGGCTCTCTTCCTCTACGAGACCCGCGACTGGGATAACGGCTTCGGCATCGAAGGCGGCCTGCGCGTCGAGCAGCTGGAGCATGACAATGCCGACGCGGGCAAGGTCGAATTCGACCTCTACAGCGCCTCTGCCGGCGTTCACCAGCATTTCGGCGACGGATGGTTTGCCGGCGCGCAAATTGCCTATACCGAGCGCGGCCCGAACGAGAGCGAACTCTTCGCCTTCGGCCCCCACCTTGCCACCGAGCAGTTCGAGGTGGGCGACGCTTCCCTCAGCAAGGAAAAGGGCCTGAACCTGGAAGGCACCCTGCGCTGGCGGGGCGACCGGGCAAGCTTCGGCATGAACGTCTTCCACACAAGCTTCAGCGACTTCATCTATCTTGCCCCGGGCGCCATCGAGGAAGATGGCGAACTCGTGACCGAGGAAGACGGCCTGCCGGTCTTCACCTTCGTTCAGGATGACGCAACCCTTTATGGCGGCGAAATCTATGGCGAATACTACATCAACCAGGGCCCGCTGGGCGCCAACTGGAAGCTCCGTTCCGGGATTGATTATGTTCGCGGCGAACTCGACAGCGGCGGCAACCTGCCCTTCGTTCCGCCCCTGCGCGTGACAGCCGGCGCGGATGCCGACTGGCAGCGCGTCATGGTAGGCGCGAGCGTCGAGTGGGCAGACAATCAGCGCCGCGTGGGCGAAGACCAGCTTGGCACCAGCGACTATACGCTGCTCAACCTCAAGACCGCCCTGAAACTTTCCGAATACGGAATTGGCCGCGAGGGCACGCAGCTGTTCGTGGAAGTGCGCAATTTGACAGACGAAGAGGCCCGCCTCGCCACCTCCGTTCTGCGCGACACCGTGCCCCTGCCCGGCCGCAATGTCCGCGCGGGTCTGCGGTATACGTTCTGATCTCCGGGGGCGCCTGCGCCCTTCGGGCGCCCCTCACCTCCCACCGCCCATGGCGGTGGGCCTCTCCTCTCCCGGAGGGAGAGGGATTGGGACTTCACCTCAAGCGCAACGCCTAACCCCTCTCCCGCGAAGTGGGAGAGGGGGGCCCGCGCGCAACGCGCGGGGGAGGTGAGGGCCGCCAAGCCTGGGCGGAATGACAGGGCTAGACGTGGATCACGCGCCCTTCCGCGTCCAGCACCGCCTCATGCATCGTTTCTGATAGCGTGGGGTGCGGGAAAATGGTGTGGATGAGGTCGGCTTCCGTAAGCTCGCCCTGGCGCGCGATCACATAGCCCTGGATAAGCTCAGTGACTTCCGCGCCGATCATATGCGCGCCGAGCAGCTCGCCGGTTTTTTTGTCGAAGATGGTTTTCACCAGCCCATTCTCCGCCCCCAGAGCAATGGCCTTGCCATTGCCGATGAACGGGAAGCGGCCGACTTTGATGTCATAGCCCTTGGCTTTTGCAGCTGCTTCCGTCAGGCCCACGCTGGCGACCTGCGGATGGGAATAGGTGCAGCCGGCAATGTTTGACGCATCAAACGGCTCGGCATGGTTCTTTCCATGGATGCCTTCGACGCAGACGATGCCTTCATGGCTCGCCTTGTGCGCCAGCCAGGGCGGGCCAGTGAGATCGCCGATGGCATAGAGGCCGGGCACGCCCGTGCGACCGAAGCCATCAACGACAACATGCGTTTTCTCGATCTTCACGCCGAGCGCTTCGAGGCCGAGATTCTCCACATTGCCAACGATGCCGACGGCGAGGATGGCGCGGTCGAATTCCTTCGTTTCCTTCTTGCCGTCCTTCGTTGTGATTTCCGCCGTGAGCGTATCTTTTCCGGGTTTCAGGTTTTCCACCTTTGCGCCGGTGAGGATGTTCATGCCCTGCTTCTTGAAATCCTTCTCGGCGAGGCCGGAGATTTCCGCGTCTTCCACAGGGAGGATACGTTCCATCACTTCGGCGACGGTCACCTCGCTGCCCAGCTCATTGTAGAAACTCGCAAACTCGATGCCGATGGCGCCCGAACCGATAACGAGGAGGCGTTTGGGCATCACATCCGGCGTCATGGCCTCGCGATAGGTCCAGACGAGCTTGCCATCAGCTTTCAGGCCCGCCTGCGGAATATCGCGGGCGCGGGCGCCAGTCGCCAGCATGACATGTTTGGCCGTATACGGCGTATCCTTGCCATCCTTGCCCTTGACGATGACCCTGGGCGCAGGCGTGCCTTTCTCCAGCCGGGCCGTGCCCTCGATGACGTCGATCTTGTTCTTCTTCATCAGGAACTTGACGCCGCCCGAAAGCTGCGCAGCGACACCGCGCGAGCGTTTTACGACGGCCTCCAGATCGAAAGACGGATTCTCGATCTTCAGGCCGAAAGATTTGGCATGCTTGGCAAGATGGAGCACTTCGGCTGAGCGCAGCAGCGCCTTGGTCGGGATACAGCCCCAGTTGAGGCAGATGCCGCCGAGGCTCTCGCGCTCGACAATCGCCGTCTTCATGCCGAGCTGGCTCGCCCGGATCGCCGCAACATAGCCGCCGGGACCGGAGCCGATAACGATGAGGTCGTATTGGGTGGACATTCGTGTTTCCCTTCCCTGTCATCCCGGCCGCAGCAAAGCGGAGAGCCGGGACCTTGTTAATTGGCCGACGAAGGTCCCGGATAAGCGCTGCGCGCTTTCCGGGATGACACGTCCTTCAGAGCAGCATCGCCTCAGGCGTCTCCACATAGCGCTTGAACGCGGCGAGCCATTTGGCGCCCTCTGCCCCGCCGATGACGCGGTGGTCGCAGGTCAGCGTGACGCTCATGACCGTCCGCACAACGACATTGCCCTTCTCGTCCACCACTGGGCGTTTCTCTCCCGCGCCGACCGAGAGGATCATGCCTTCGGGCGGGTTGATGATCGAGGCGAAGGATTTGATGCCGAACATGCCGAGGTTCGAGATCGAGAAGGTACCGCCCATATATTCCTGCGGCTTCAGCTTGCGTTCGCGCGCGCGGGTGGCGAGGTCTTTCATCTCTTCTGAGATTTCTGCGAGGCCTTTGGATTCGGCCTTGAAGATTACCGGCGTGATCAGGCCACCCTCGACTGCGACCGCGACCGAGATGTTAGCGTGCTTGTGATAGGCGATGCCTTTGTCCGTGAACGACGCATTGCAATCGGGCTCATCGATCAGGGCGAGCGCGGCGGCCTTGATCAACAGGTCATTGACCGACACCTTCACGCCTTCGCGCGCCGCATTGTTGATGGCCGTGCGGCTGCTCAGCAGATTGTCGAGCGTGATGTCCACATTCAGCGGGAAATGCGGCACCTGCATGAAGCTCTGCGTCAGGCGCCTCGCGACCGTCTTGCGCATGCCGTCGAGCGGTTTGAGCTCATAGGTATCGGGCGCATAGACGCGGTCGTCGAGGACCTGCGGCAGGATGAGACCATCGGGCGAAGCGGGTGCGGCAGAGCCAGCAGAGGCGGCCTGGGCGCCGGGCTTGGCGGCTTCCACATCGCGTTTGATGATGCGGCCATGCGGGCCGGAGCCTTTGAGGGCCTTGAGATCAATGCCCTTATTGGCCGCGATACGCTTGGCCAGCGGTGAGGCCTTCAGGCGTGCGCCGTCATCAGACTTTGCCGGCGCGGCAGCCTTGACGGGCTCTGGCTTTGACTCTTCCTTTTTGGGCTCGGGTTTCTTCTCTTCGGCTTTCTTTTCTTCAGCCTTCGGAGCGTCTTCCTTCTTTTCGTCTTTCTTGGGCGCAGCGTCCGCAGACGGCGGCTTCACCGAAGACGCATCTTCACCGTCTTCCGCCAGCACGGCGATGACGGCGTTGACCTTTACGCCTTCAGACCCCTCGGGCACGACGATCTTGGCGACCGTGCCTTCATCGACGGCTTCGACTTCCATCGTCGCCTTGTCGGTCTCGATTTCAGCAATAATGTCGCCAGACTTGACGCTGTCGCCTTCCTTGACGAGCCATTTGGCCAGCGTCCCCTCTTCCATCGTGGGGCTCAGCGCGGGCATGGTGATGTTGATGGCCATGCTAGTTGTCCTCCACAATCTTTGGTGATCCATAGCACGCGAAGCGCAAATTCCATTCCCGAGCGTTAAGAACATACATCTCTAGTGAACGGATAGATTCTGTAATATCTGGAGCACTCTGCGCAATGTTCTCTACAAGCTGCTCCTTGCAAAAGGAGGAATCTGAAGACTGCCGCACAAACTCATCAACACCGGCGCCAAGTGCCTCAATCAACTCGTCAGCAAAGCTGAAATAGATTGGATTACAGCTAACACTTCTGATCGCCTCCCCACCGCTCTCCTGAAAGTCCATTGTCAACTCGTCGCCGTCAAACAGCCAACGCTTTGCCAGCCATAGCTTGTCCGCTGGCAGCACCGACCGAGCGTCTTGCAGGTTATCTACCTTGGCAAAGAGGCTATCCCACATAACACACCTTCTTCGCCGCCTCGACAATATCATCCGCATTCGGAAGGCTGAGCGCCTCCAGGTTTGCGGCGTAGGGCAACGGCACATCTTTCTGGTGGACGCGGACCGGGGGCGCGTCGAGATAGTCGAAGGCTTCGGCCACCGCCGTCGCCGCGATCTCTGCGCCGACGCCCATGAAGCGCCAGCCTTCCTCGCAGCAGACGAGGCGGTTGGTTTTCTTCACGCTCTCGATCACGGTGTCGGTGTCGAGCGGGCGCAGGGTGCGCAGGTCGATCACTTCGGCGCTGATACCTTCTTCGGCGAGGCGCTCGGCCGCCTGCAGGGCAAAGCCGACCATGCGGGAATGGGCCACCAGGGTAACATCCGTACCCTCACGTTTCACCGCCGCCTTGCCGATGGGGACGATATAATCCTCCACATCCGGCACCGGGAAGGTTTGGCCATAGAGCAGTTCATGCTCCAGGAAGACGACCGGGTTGGGATCGCGGATCGCGGCCTTCAGCAGGCCCTTTGCATCGGCCGCGTCATAGGGCGCGATGACTTTCAGGCCGGGGATTTGGGCGTACCAGGCTGAATAATCCTGGCTGTGCTGGGCGCCGACGCGGCTGGCCGCGCCATTGGGCCCGCGGAACACGATGGGGCAGCCCATCTGGCCGCCGGACATATACAGCGTCTTGGCCGCAGAGTTGATGATCTGGTCAATCGCCTGCATGGCGAAGTTGAAGGTCATGAACTCAACAATCGGACGCAGGCCCGCAAAGGCGGCGCCGACGCCAAGGCCGGCAAAGCCATGCTCCGTGATCGGCGTATCGACCACGCGGCGATCCCCGAATTCCTGCAGCAGTTCACGGGTCACCTTATAGGCCCCCTGATACTGGGCCACTTCCTCGCCCATCACAAAGACGCGCTCATCCTTACGCATCTCTTCGGCCATCGCATCGCGCAGCGCGTCGCGCACCGTGGTGTCTGTGAAGGTGGTGCCTTCGGGCAGTGAGGGGTCTTTGACGATTGCCGCGCGCGGCTGTTCCGGCGCCTTGGGCTTAGGGTCTTCCTCTTCCGGAACGGCTTTCTTCGCCTCTTTCACGTCGCCTTCTTCGGACTTGGCCTCGGCCTTGTCTTCCTTCGGCCTGGAAGGCGCGGCTTTCGACACGTCTTCTCCGTCAGCGGCGAGTACGGCGATGACGGCGTTGACCTTCACCCCTTCGGTGCCTTCGGGCACGACGATCTTTGCCAGAACGCCTTCATCAACGGCTTCGACTTCCATCGTCGCCTTGTCGGTTTCGATTTCGGCGATCACGTCACCGGACTTGATGGCATCGCCCTCTTTCTTCAGCCATTTGGAGAGGGTGCCCTCTTCCATGGTCGGCGACAGCGCAGGCATAAGGATGTCTACGGACATTAATTAACTCCGGAAAACGGAAGAATTTGCAGGAAGATCATAATCAGCCCGGCGACGCCCGCAAAAAAGGCGAGCGTGCGAAGGACCGGCACTCCGAACCAGTAGAGCGGCGCAAAAGCGAGCCGCGCAAAAAAGAAAACCGCGCAGCCAAGCGCGGTCCATTGGTTGGTGCGTTCACTGACCACGGCTACGAGTACGAGCGGCACAAACATGCACATTGCCTCGACCATATTGGCGGTCGCGCGCTTGGCCCGCCCCATGGCTGGCCCATAGGCGGGAAGATTATCCCGCGGGCCAAGCAGTTCCTTCGGCGAATACTGGCGGTTGCCCGCCACCACTTCCCCAAGGATGTAAATAAAGAACAGGATCGCTGTCGCTGACAGCCAGGAAAGCTCCGGGCTCATCATGCGTCCTCTTCAATCAGAACGTCCGTCCACAGCTCGCCTGGATCAGGCTCCGGGCTCTCCAGGGAGAAGTCGGCCGCCTCTTTCACGATGGCCTTGATCTCGTTGTCGATCTTCTTGAGATCGTCTTCGGTGGCGTGACCCAGCTCCAGGATCTGGCCTTTTAGGCCCTCGATGGGATCATGATGCGAGCGAATATCGTCCACCTCTTCCCGCTTGCGATACTTTGCGGGGTCAGACATCGAGTGGCCACGATAGCGGTAGGTCTTCATCTCGAGGATATAGGGGCCCTTGCCGCTGCGCGCATGCTTGACGGCCTTCTCGCCCGCCTCGCGCACCGCCAGCACGTCCATCCCGTCAACTTCTTCGCCTTCGATCTCGAAGGAGATGCCGCG
Source organism: Hyphomonas sp. NPDC076881 (assembly GCF_050269995.1). NCBI lineage: Bacteria > Pseudomonadati > Pseudomonadota > Alphaproteobacteria > Hyphomonadales > Hyphomonadaceae > Hyphomonas > Hyphomonas sp. NPDC076881. Next base: position 29,343 of record NZ_JBNNJJ010000017.1, read on the forward strand.
CTTGAAGAGTTCCGTCTCCGAAGCGTGACGCTCAACGCTCGTGCCCATCGCGTACATGTTGTTCTCGATGACGTAGACGACCGGCAGCTTCCACAGGGAGGCCATGTTGAACGCTTCGTAGACCTGGCCCTGATTGGCCGCGCCATCGCCGAAATAGGCAAGGCTGACATTATCGTTGCCGCGATACTTGTTGGCGAAGGCGAGCCCCGTGCCCAGCGGCACCTGCGCGCCGACGATGCCGTGGCCGCCATAGAAGTTCTTCTCTTTCGAGAACATGTGCATGGAGCCGCCCTTGCCGCGGGAATAGCCGCCGACCCGTCCGGTCAGCTCTGCCATCACGCCATTGGGGTCCATGCCGCAGGCCAGCATATGGCCGTGGTCGCGGTAACCGGTGATGACCTGGTCACCTTCCTTCAGGCAGGCCTGCATGCCGGTAACGACCGCTTCCTGCCCGATATAGAGGTGGCAGAAGCCGGCGATCTTGCCCATGCCGTAAAGCTGACCGGCCTTTTCCTCGAAACGCCGGATCAGCAGCATCTCCCGGTAGAAGGCAAGCATTTCTGCCTTGGTCGCTTTTATGGGTGCCTTTTTTGCACTCTTTGGTTTTGTTGCCATAACGATGTGCCTCCCAGAGGCCTTTATGTCGCCGCAATATTGCAACGACAAGTCAGAGCATCGTTGTCAATTTGCAGAGCTGCGCTCGGGTGTGAGGAGAACGATCTCTCCCGGATATACGAAAGCGAGCTTATCACGGGCGAGCGCTTCCACATAATCGGGGTCTACCGAGCCCGGCGTCAGCCGCCGGATGTCTACGCGGAGGCGATCAATATCCTGTTGAATTTCAGCCAGATCGGTCTTCCGGCTTTCCAATTCGATCTGGGCATCCGTCCAACGGCCCAGCCCCTTCTCCCCCGCGAAGGCGTGGAAGGCAAAGTAGAGCACCAGAAGACTGAGCCCGAGGGCCTGAAGCCGTGAAACCATGCTTCATCCATGCCGCGCGTTGGTTAAGGCTTGATGACCATTAATGCCGGAGCCGGTTCCATAAACAGTTCGGGGCCCCGCAGGGCCCCGAATATCAGGTGTTTTCAGGCCAGATCAGCCAGCATTGATGCGGGCAAGGCCGGCATACATGGCGATGGGGCCCAGTTCTTCCTCGATCCGAATCAGCTGGTTGTACTTGGCGATCCGGTCAGACCGGCTGAGCGAGCCCGTTTTGATCTGGCCGCAATTGGTGGCCACAGCGAGGTCGGCAATCGTCGAATCCTCGGTTTCGCCCGAACGGTGGGACATGACGGCGGTGTAACCATGCAGGTGGGCCAGTTCAACCGCATCCAGCGTCTCGGAAAGCGTGCCGATCTGGTTGACCTTCACGAGGATGGAGTTGGCCGCGCCCTTCTGCAGGCCGATGGCCAGGCGGTCAGGGTTGGTCACGAACAGGTCATCGCCGACGAGCTGCACCCGGTCGCCCAGCATTTCGGTCAGCGCGATCCAGCCGTCCCAGTCGTCTTCGGCCATGCCGTCCTCGATGGAGAGAATCGGATAGCGGCCGCAGAGATCGGCGAGATACTTGGCGAACTCATCGGAAGAGAGCGACTTGCCCTCGCCGGACAGCTCATACTTGCCGTTCTTGAAGAATTCGGTGGAGGCCGCATCGAGGGCGAGCGCAATGTCTTCGCCGGGGCGATAGCCTGCTTTCTCGATGGACTTCATGATGAAGCCGATGGCCTCGTCTGTGGAGGCAAGGTTGGGCGCAAAGCCGCCTTCATCGCCGACATTGGTGTTGTGGCCAGCGTCATGCAGCGTCTTCTTCAGCGCGTGGAACACTTCCGCGCCCATGCGCACGGCGTCCGAGATGCTCTCGGCGCTGACCGGCATGATCATGAATTCCTGGATGTCGATCGGGTTGTCGGCATGGGCGCCGCCATTGATGATGTTCATCATCGGGGTCGGCAGGATGCGGGCATTGGCGCCGCCGAGATAGCGATAGAGTGGCAGGGCAGACGATTCGGCCGCTGCCTTGGCCACGGCCAGCGACACGCCGAGAATCGCATTGGCGCCGAGGCGGGATTTGTTGTCCGTGCCGTCCAGATCGATCATCAGCGTGTCGATCAGGCGCTGGTCGGTGGCGTCCATGCCGGCCAGTTCGTTGCAGATCTCGCCGTTGACGGCCTCAACCGCCTTCAGGACGCCCTTGCCATTATAGCGGCTCTTGTCGCCGTCGCGCTGCTCATGGGCCTCGTAAGCGCCCGTCGAAGCGCCCGAGGGCACAGCGGCGCGGCCCGTCGAGCCGTCGTCCAGCGTGACATCGACTTCGACCGTCGGATTGCCGCGGCTGTCGAGAATTTCGCGGGCGTGAATGTCGATGATTTCGCTCATGGAGGATGTCCCCTTACCGGCGTTTTGCGTGCAAATGAAAAGCGCCCCCTGCGAGGTGCAGGAGGCGCCGGAACCCTTAGGCTGGTGCGCTTATCAGCGCAACCGGGGCGAACTAGATTTCGTCGCTCGGCTCGAGGATCTGCTTGCCGCGATACATGCCGGTTTTCAGGTCAATGTGGTGCGGACGGCGAAGTTCACCCGAGTTCGCGTCTTCGATGTAGGTGTTCATCGCCAGACGGTCATGCGAGCGGCGCATGCGGGTGCGCGATTTCGATTTCTTACTCTTGGGGACTGCCATGGCACTGCTTCCGGAATCTGGTGGGTCCGCGCCCAATTGGGACGGCGGGAAAGCGCGCCTGTTAACGCAGGCAAATGAGGATGGCAAGCACGAAACGGCATCAATTTCAGCGCCCGCTGGCTTATCCCCCGCAAATACAAAATGGCCGGCCAATAAGGCCGGCCAAGGTATGCAAGAAGGACGTCAGCCCTTTGCCCTGGCAATCTGCCGGATTGGCTCTGCGCTGACAGCTTCAGTTAATAAGGGATTGAGTCTGAATATTGGCGCAGCGGTGTTGTTATTTGGGGTTCACATTGGCGATCACTCGCCCATGTGGGGAAATGCAGCCGGTTGCCGGAGAATGGCCTGCAACCACCGGAACGGCCCGCGCAGCCATATCCCTGCGGCGCGCCCCCGGCATCAGTCTTCCTCGGGGCGCGTGAAAATCGCCTCGAGACTACGCAAATTCATCCCGTTTTTCAGGTAGTTAGCCGGCGTCAGGTTTACCGCCTTGATGACGCCGCGCTCCACTTCGATCCCCTGCCCGCTCTCGGCCGGCACCAGGTCGAAATCGAGAATGTTGATACAGCCGGTATCCTGCTCGAAACCCGCGCTGGCGCCCAGCGGCGCGCCGATCACATCCGCCAGCAGCATCCGGTTCACGACTTCGTGTGCCACAACCAGCGCCGTCGCCCAGCCCGGCCGCAGCAAAAGCGCCGCCAGCCCCTCGCGGATGCGAATCAGTGCGTCGGCGAATCGCTCCCCGCCCGGCAGGAAGGCCGCCTCCGGCTCTCCCGCCTGCTCGAAGGTGAATGTCATCACGGCGGCCAGATGCTCGGCTGAATGAAAATCCATGTAGCTGCCCGAGCGCAGCTCGCCGAAACGGGGGTCTTCCTCCAGCGGCGGCGCATTGGGATGCTCGGCCAGCACGAACTCCGCCGTCTGCCGCGTCCGCGCGAGGCCGGAACAGAGGGCAAGGTCGAAATGCACTTCCGAGAGGGCAATCCCGGCGGCGCGCGCTTCCTCAACGCCCCGCTCGGTCAGCGTGGCCACCTTCGGATCGCGCGCGGCGCGCACGGCAGCGGACGTATAGTCCACAAAGCCGTGCCGCATCAGATAGATGCGCCGCCGCCCGGTGGTGCCGGGCAGCGCGCTCATCAACGCGAAACGCCCCAGTCTTTCAGGATCGCTTCCGTATGCTCACCCAGGCCCGGCGGACGGCCCTGGATGGCGCCCGGCGTTTCGGAGAAGCGCGGCGCCGGCGCGGGCTGAACCACGCCTTCGATCTCGACGAAGGTACCGCGATCGACATTGTGCTTGTAGCTCGGCGCATCGGCCATTGAGAGCACCGGCGCATAGCAGATGTCGGTGCCTTCCATGATGGCGTTCCACTCGGCCTGGGTCTTGGTCTTGATGACGGCCATGACCTTCTGCTTCAGCTCGGGCCATTTGGACTTGTCCATCTGGGCATCAAAGGCGGCATCGGTGAGGCCAGCCTTCTCCCGCAGGATCGCATAGAATTGCGGCTCGATGGAGCCGATGGACACCCACTTGCCGTCCTTGGTCTCATAGGTGTCGTAGAAGTGCGCCCCGCCATCGAGCATGTTGGCCTCGCGGTCGTCGGTCCACACGCCCATGGCGCGCATGCCCCAGAACATCGCCGTCAGCGAGGCGGCGCCGTCAGACATTGCCACATCAATCACCTGGCCCTTGCCGCCATTCTTCACATTGATGATCGCTGCCAGAACCCCCATCGCCAGATACAGCGCGCCGCCACCATAATCGCCCACAAGGTTGAGCGGCGGGCGCGGACGGCCATCGCCATCGCCCATCGCATGCAGCGCGCCAGTGATCGCAATGTAGTTGAGGTCGTGGCCGGCCGAATGCGAGAGCGCGCCGGTCTGGCCCCAGCCGGTCATACGGCCATAGACGAGCTTCGGATTACGCGCGAGCGCCACATCCGGGCCCAGCCCGTTGCGCTCCATCACGCCGGGACGGAATCCCTCGATCAGGGCGTCGGCCTGCGCGATCAGCTTCAGGGCAACTTCCACGTCTGCCGGGTCTTTCAGGTTCAGCCCGATCGACCGGCGGCCACGGCCCACGACATCTTCGGCGCGGCCCGGCTTGCCATTGCCCGGACGGTCGATGCGGATCACATCCGCGCCCATATCCGACAACAGCATACCGCAGAACGGCCCAGGCCCGATGCCCGCAAATTCCACAATTCTGACGCCCGCGAGCGGTCCCTGAGCCATGAGATGTCTCCCTGATGTCCTGTTTGTAATGGTCGAATTAGCGGAACTTTAAGGGGGCTCGGCGCAAAAGGAAGGGGTGCCGCAGCGTCGCTCGCGGCCATTGTGTACGAGTTTTCAGCAAGTATTCAGGCGCGTATCCGCATGCTGGATTTTTCCTTCTACGACCCGCCCATCGAGGTCGCCGCCAGCAGCCCCCGTCTGGAAATGATCGTGTCGCGCCTGAAATCCGCTGGCCTGCGCCCCTACATCGCCCCTGCCGATATAGACTTCTCTGCCGCCGACCCGTTGCTGGTGGACATGGCAAGCGGGGCCCCCGAAACCCTCGAACGCCTGCGCCGCGCCGCCATGATTGGGGGCGTCCCGCGCCAGATCGTGCTGCTGAACACCTCCGGCCAGAGCGCGCCCCGGCCTGAGGGCGCGCTGCACCTGCGGCTCGACAAGGATCTCTCCACCCTGCGCAGCCGCCTTGCTGCGCTGGCCCGCCGCGCCAGCCGCCTGCGGGAAGCCGCCATCCGCCGCGCCACTGCCGAAGGGCTGGGGGCAAAGCTGCCACCGGCAGATGTCAATGCCGTGCCCGCGCTGCTCTATCTGGGCGATGGATCGCCTTTCTTCCTGTCGCTGCAGGGCGCCCTGCGCCAGCGCGGCGTGGAGATCACCGCCGCCCTTTCCCGCCCCACCGCGCGCCAGCACATGACCAGCAAGCGCTTCGCCGCCGCGCTGATCGATCTCAGCATGGCGCATGAAGACGCCAGCGGCATGGGCCGCTGGATTTCCGAGGAAGATGGCCTTGCGGGCCTGCCGCTGATCGTCATCAGCCGTCCGCAGGCAGAGTTTACCGAGCGTGAGCTTGCCCTGCTGAGCCACGCGACCGACATCATCGATCCGGCAACGGATGATGACGCTATCGTCACAGCAGTGGAGGCCCAATGCCGCCGCCTGCACGCGAGCGCGCCGATGATGCCCCTGCCGGGCCTTTCTGCTCTGACGGTCACCGACCTTGCCACCGGCCTCTTCACACGCGGCTTCTTCGAGGCCCACCTGCCCCGCCAGATGCAGATTGCACAGGAACAGGCCGAGGCGCTTTCAGTGCTCACCCTGCGGCTGCCGCCTGAAATGGCCAAGTCCATTCCGGCGCAGAAAATCGCGGGTGAAGTGATCGCCCGGCAGATTCGCGATACCGACTGCGCCGCCCTCGCTGAGCCCGGCATGTTCGTCATTTCCCTGCCCGCAACCCCCTATCGCGGCGGCGTGCGCCTTGCCGAACGTATCGGCGAAGCAATGGACCGCGCCGGAAATCCGGAAAATCTAAGCTGGCGCGTCACAGAACGGCGCAATTACCATACGCCGCAAACGCTGATCTCAACGGCCCTTATCGGCCCCTTCGTGCGCACACGGATTGCCGCGTAGCTCCGGCCAAACAGTGCGCCTCTCATCCTGAGCGAAGTCGAAGGATGGCCAAAATGCGGTGCGAGCCCCGGCTCGTCCTTCGACTTCGCTCAGGATGAGCCGTTCGCCGTAACTGCCATGGCTTAATCCTCGCTAAGCAGGCCGCTTTTCATCGGCTTTTTCCATTTGTCTTCCGGCGCGGCCGCCTGGCGTGAGGGCATCGCCGCCACGGCATCCGTCGAAGCGGGCGAGACGATGCCGCAGGCCGCTTCCAGTTCACGCAGGAAGGCCTTGGCGCCGGAAAGACGCCGCTCCGGCGTGCCGCCGAGGCCGGAATGTACCAGTTTGGAATCCGGGCGCAATTTCATCTGCGCGGGCCGTGTGCGGACGATCTGCATCAGCTTCTGAGGGTCCATCACGGTGTCCGGCCGGAAGGCGAACACCGCCCCCTTCTCCCCGGCATCCAGCTTGGAAATGCCCAGCGCCTTGCACGACACCTTGATTGCGGTCACGTCCAGCAACTGCCGCGTCTCATTCGGCAGCGGGCCAAACCGGTCGATCAGCTCCGCGGCAAAAGCTTCGCGGTCCTGCGCCGTTACGATGTCCGACAGGCGACGGTAAAGCGACAAGCGCACGTTGAGATCATCCACATAATCTTCCGGGATCAGCACCGCGACGCCCAGATTGATCTGCGGCGACCAATCGTCCGCCACATCCGCCTCGTCCGTCGCCCCAGCGCGCAGCGCCTTCACGGCGTCTTCCAGCATCGACTGGTAAAGCTCGACGCCCACCTCTTTCACCTGGCCAGACTGCTGATCACCGAGCAGGTTGCCCGCTCCGCGCATGTCGAGATCATGGCTCGCCAGTTGGAAGCCCGCGCCAAGGGAGTCGAGCGATTGCAGCACTTTCAGCCGCTTCTCCGCGCTCTCGGTGATCACCTTGTCCTTGGGCGTGGTAAAGTATGCATACGCACGAAGTTTGGACCGGCCAACCCGCCCGCGCAGCTGATAAAGCTGGGCCAGGCCAAACATGTCGGCGCGGTGGATGAGCAGCGTGTTCGCGCGCGGAATATCAAGCCCGCTTTCGACAATCGTGGTCGAGAGCAGCACATCATACTTGCCCTCGTAGAAGGCGGTCATGATGTCTTCCAGTTCGCCTGCCGCCATCTGGCCATGCGCCACGATGAAGGACACCTCCGGCACATGCGTGCGCAGGAAGTTTTCCAGCTTGTCGAGATCGGTGATGCGCGGCGCCACATAGAAGGCCTGCCCGCCGCGATACTTCTCGCGCAGCAGCGCTTCGCGCAGCGTGACGGTATCTTCTTCGGTGATGTAGGTACGCACCGACAGCCGGTCCACGGGGGGCGTTGCAATGATCGAGAGATCGCGAATGCCGGTCAGCGCCATCTGCAACGTACGCGGAATAGGCGTCGCCGACAGCGTCAGAACGTGTACGTCCGATTTCAGCTCTTTCAGGCGCTCCTTGTGCTTCACGCCGAAACGCTGCTCCTCGTCCACGATCATCAGGCCGAGGCGTTTGAACTTCATGTCCTTGCTGAGCACGGCATGGGTGCCGACCACCACATCCACCGTGCCTTCGGCAAGGCCATCGCGCGTCTCCGCCGCCTCGCGCGCGCCGACAAAACGCGACAGCGGGCGCACATTCAGCGGCCAGCCGGCAAAACGTTCCTGGAAGGTCTTGAAGTGCTGGCGGGCGAGCAGCGTGGTCGGCGCGATCACGGCCACCTGCTTGCCGTTCATCGCCGCCACGAAGGCGGCGCGCAGCGCAACTTCCGTCTTGCCAAAGCCCACATCGCCGCAGACGAGCCGGTCCATCGGCTTGCCGGAGGAAAGGTCTGCCAGCACGTCCTCAATGGCCGAAAGCTGGTCGTCGGTTTCCTCGTAAGGGAAGCGCGCGGCAAATTCTTCGTAGAGGCCCTGCCCGCTCTGCACGGCGTCGGCGCGCTTGAGTTCGCGGGCCGCTGCGATGGCCATGAGTTCGGCGGCCATTTCCAGAATGCGCTTCTTGGCCTTGGCCTTGCGCGTCTGCCAGCCGGCCCCGCCCAGCTTGTCGAGTTGGCCTTCGGCATCCTCAGAGCCATACCGGCTGATCAGATCGATATTCTCTACCGGGATGAAAATCATGTCCCCGCCGGAATATTCCAGCTGCAGACAGTCATGCGGCGCGCCGGTTACTTCGAGCGTTTTCAGGCCCACATATTTGCCCACGCCATGATCGACGTGAACCACAAGATCGCCCGGCGTCAGAGAGGTGGCGTCCGTAATGAAGCTCGCCGACTTCCGCTTGCGGCGCGGGGCGGCCAGGCGGTCGCCCAGCACGTCGGCTTCCGAAATCATCGCCAGATCCGGAAGATTGAACCCTTCCTCGATCGGCACTTCGGCCACCGTGAAGTCGGTCTTCTTCGCCGCCTCCAGCGTGTGCACCTGCGCCAGCCCCGTCAGCCCGTGATCGGTCAGCACATTGATCAGGCGGTCGGCAGAGCCGGTCGACCAGGCCGCAAACACAACGGGCTTGCCGCTGGCATAAAGCGCGCGCGCATGGGCAATCACGGTCTCGAAGATGTTCTCGTCCGTCCTCAGACGTTCAGGTGCAAAGTCGCGGCCCCGGCGCCCGCCCATGTCAAACGTGTTGGGCGAAGGCTCTGCCGGCGAGAAACGCACAACGGCATGCGTCGCCAGAAGGTTGTCGAGTTCTTCAACGTCGAGATAAAGCCGCCCCGGCGGCAGAACGCGCGCCTTGCGGATGTCCCCGCCGCCCGCTTCCAGGCGGGCGGCGTAATAGTCGGCGGCCTGCGCCAGACGCTCATGCGCCGCCTCGCTGGAAAGATGGCCCAGCGCGAAAAGGGCGCCCTCGCCGACATAGTCAAACAGCGTATCAAGGCGCGGATGGAACAGCGCCAGCCAGGATTCCACGCCCTGCCGGCGGATCGAGGCGCGCGCGGCCTCATACATCTGATCGCCCGAAGGCGGCCCGAATGTTTCCAGAAACCGGTCGCGGAAGGCGGCCAGCACATTGTCATTGAACAGGATCTCGCTGACCGGCGCAAAGGTCACCGCCTCGGCCTTGCCGGTGGAACGCTGCGTCTCGGTGTCGAAGGTGCGGATCGTCTCCAGCACATCGCCGAAAAAGTCGAGCCGGAAAGGCTCTCCGGCGGTCGGCGGGAAGATATCGATGATCCCTCCGCGCACGGCATATTCGCCCTGCTCCCGCACCGTGCCGGCACGGATATAGCCATTGAAGGCCAGGTATTCGGTCAGCTCATTCGCCTTCACCGTCTCGCCCGTCCGGATCGAGAGGGAGGCCTTTCTCAGCGTCTCCACTGGCGCGGCGCGCTGCACCAGCGAGCCGGCCGTGGTGATCACCAGCAGGGGCCCCTGTGCCTTCTCATAGCGCGAGATGCAGGCAAGCCCCGCGCAGCGCCGCGCGGCCACCGCCGGCGTGGGGCTGATCCGGTCATACGGCAACACATCCCAGCCCGGCAGGTCCACCTGCTCCAGCCTCGGCGCCGCAAACAGCGCCATCCGCCGCGCCGCCTGCGCCAGCCGGTCGTCCCGCGCCACATAGACGCCGATCCCGCCCCGCTTCTGCAGCGCCTCGCAGAATGTGATCAGGTCCGCGCCAAATGGCGCGCCAGCAAAAGCGGAAGGGCCGCTCAAGGATGAAAGGACATCAGCGGGGGTCATGGGCATCTCTTGTTCAGGTGGCTGGCCCTGGCGGGGTCAGCCACCTCTGGGGGCGTAGCGGAAGCCGATCAGCTGGTCCAGCACCGGGCCCTTATGTTTGTCAGGCACCGGCTCCTGCCCCACCAGCCAGGCAAAGATCTCCCAGTCGGGCACCTCCAGCAGGCGCTCGAACTCATCCAGCCCTTCTTGGCTCATCGTGCCGAGGGCTTCGTCGGCAAAACTGCCCATCAGAAGGTCCAGCTCCCGGAAGCCCCGTCTCCAGGCGCGGAATTTCAGCTTGCTGCGGCGGGTATCGTCCATGAAGCCTCTGGTCCTTCTGCAAGCCGGGCAAAACTCCAACGCCGTTGGAGTTTTCCTGGAGTTTTTGGCCCGCCCGTTGGAGGACGGTTGGAGTTTTTCGCGCCCTTATCCACGGGACAGGCGCGCGGCTATCCACCTAGTTTCGCTGCCCCCGAAAGGCAATTGAAGCGCGGCAGATTGTTCGCTGGCCCGGCGCCGCGTAAGCTCCCCGCCGATGCGAGACGAGCGCCTTAACCCCTTGTTTGAACGGCTTGAAGCGCTCAGCGGCGTGGGCCCGAAACTGACCCCGCTTCTCCAGAAGCTGGTGGACGGGAAGACCGTATGGGATCTGCTCCTCCACCTGCCCGACCGCTGGCTGGACCGGCGCGTGCGGGAGAGCTTTGCCGATACCGTGGCCGGCGAAATTGCCACCGTCCAGGGCGAGGTCCACGCCTACCATCAGCCCTTCAACGACCGCTCCCCGCACCGCGTCCAACTCGTTGATTCCAGTGGCTTTCTGACCCTCGCTTTCTTCCGCGCAGACCCGCGCTGGATCAAATCCCAGTTCCCCGTGGGCGCCATGCGGATCGTTTCCGGCAAGGTCGAGGAGTATCGCGGCGAACGCCAGATCACCCATCCGGACTTCGTGATCGACCCGGCCAAAGGCGAGACCCCGCCCATCGTAGAGCCGATCTATCCGCTCACCGCCGGGCTCACCAATCGCCGTGTCCACACGCTGATCCTGCAGGCGCTGCAACACGTTCCGGCAGACCTGCCGGAATGGGCAGACAAGCATCTGGTTGCCCAGAAAGGCTGGCCGGCCTTCCGCGAAGCCCTCGTCTGGCTGCATGATCCGCCCGCCTATGACGAAGACCGCTTCGCGCTGGCGCGGGAGCGGCTGGCCTATGACGAAGCCTTGGCGCGCGAGTCTGCTTTCGCCCTGGCCCAGGCCGCCCGCCGCCTGCGGCCCGCCCCGATCATCAAGGCGCCGCCCAGGGCCGTGAACCGCCTGATCGACGCGCTGCCCTACCGGCCGACGGGCGCGCAGATGCGCGCAGCCGCTGACATCAGCTCCGACATGGCGCGCGGCTATCCCATGCGCCGCCTGCTGCAGGGCGATGTGGGCTCCGGCAAGACGCTGGTGGCTGCTTTTGCCGCTGTGGAGGCCGCCGCCGCAGGCTTCCAGTCAGTGTTCATGGCGCCGACCGAAGTGCTGGCCCGCCAGCAGTTCGACACGCTCGACACCCTTCTCGCGCCGCTCGGCTACACGGTCGCCGCGCTCTCGGGCCGGGACCGCGGCGCGGCGCGCGAAGCGACCCTGATGGGCCTCGCCGACGGCTCCATCCAGATCGCGGCAGGCACCCACGCCCTCTTTCAGGAAGCGGTCAGCTTCCGCAATCTCGGCCTGATCATCGTGGACGAACAGCACCGCTTCGGTGTGTCGGACCGGATGAAACTCGCCGGCAAGGCCGAAAGCCCGCATATGCTGGTGATGAGCGCCACGCCCATCCCGCGCACGCTGGCGCAGGCCGTCCATGGCGATCTGGACGTGTCGATCCTCGACGAAAAGCCGCCGGGGCGCAAACCTGTGGAAACCCGCGCGGTACCCGACACGCGCCTGGAAGACGTAATCGAGGCCATCGGCCGCGCCCTGAAGCGAGGTGAGCGCGCTTTCTGGGTCTGCCCGCGTGTGGATGTGGATGACGACGATTCCTCTGCGGTGGCGCGCCATGCGGCGCTGGAAGATGAGCTGAACGTCAAGGCAGGGCTCGTCCATGGCCGGATGAAACCCGCCGAAAAGGATACCGCGCTGGAAGATTTCCGCACCGGCAAAACCCGCATCCTGGTGGCCACGACCGTGATCGAGGTGGGCGTGGATGTTCCCGAGGCGACGATCATGGTGATCGAGCGCGCCGAAGGCTTCGGCCTTGCCCAGCTTCACCAGCTGCGCGGACGTGTCGGCCGGGGCGACAAGCCCGCCTTCTGCATCCTGCTCTACCGCCCGCCGCTGGGCGAGACCGCGCGCGAACGCCTGGACACCCTGCGGCGCACTGAAGATGGGTTTGAAATTGCCGAGGCCGATTTCCGCCTGCGCGGCGCCGGAGACATTCTCGGCGTGCGCCAGGCCGGGGCTACCGACTATCGCGTGATCGACCTCGCCAAACACGGGGCCCTGCTGGAGATTGCCCGCAAGGACGCTGAGGCCGTGCTGGCGGGTGATCCGGACCGGAAAGGCGAACGCTGGCAGGCCCTGCGCATCGCGCGGGAACTGCTGACGCCGAAACTGGCCCAGGGGCCGGAAAGCGGCTCCTGAAACCGGTCACTTTGCCGGGTTGGAATTGGGGGAAAGCGGTTGGCCGGGCGGTACCCAGTCTGGCAGGACGAGACCATTCGAAATGATCGCCTTGGCCCCGTCTTCCAAGGTCATATCCAGCCGGATGACCTTGGATTCGGGCAGATAGATCAGGAACCCGCCCGTGGGGTTTGGCGTGGTGGGCACGAACACGCCGATATAATCGGAGCCCAGCTTCGCCTCCAGTTCCCCCCGGACTTTCCCGGCCACAAAGCCAATGCACCAGGCGCCTTCCTTGGGATATTCGATCATCACCACTTCGCGGAACTGACCGCTGGCGTTCGTCTGGAAGACATCCCGGATCTGCTTGAACACCGAATAGATGGACCGCACGAAAGGCACGCGCGCCATGACCCTGTCGGTCGTGTCGACCACATATTTGCCGAGGAAGTTTGTGGCGATTGCGCCCAGAAGCGTGAGGAAGATCAGCAGAATGATCAGGCCGAACCCTGGCACGGCATAATTGAGATAGGTTTCAGGCCGCAAGCCCGCCGGGAGGATCGGAACCACCCAGCTGTCGATCATCCTGATGAAGAAGTCGAGGATAGCGAAGGTTGCCACCATCGGCAGCGCGATCAGCATCCCGGCCACGAAACGCGCACGCAGCCAGGCAAGCGGCCCCGGCTTTGGCGGCACATTCACGACCACGATCCCGAAATCGGGCTTTTCATTCTCTGACATCTTCTGACCCTGTGACGCTGCGGCCTTCCTCTGGGTTACCGCTTGGCGCGCCCCTTCTTCCGCGTAATTGTGGCGAAGATGGGAACCGCGAACGACATAGAAAAGGGCCTGAGTGATTGGGCCAGAGAGCATTATGGCGCAGCCGCTGCGATTGACGGTCTGCGCCGGCTATCGGGAGGCGCCAGCCAGGAAACCTGGGCCTTTGAGGTGGAGGCGGGCGAGAAAAGCGAGCCGCTGATTCTGCGCCGCGCGCCCGGTGGAACGGCGGTCGCGCGCAGCTCTGAAGCCATCACGCTGGCTATGGAAGCTGCCCTGCTGGCTGCGACGGACAAGGCAGGCGTGCGCGTGCCTGGCGTGCGGCATGTATCGCCGCCCGGCTCCGCCCTCGGCGAAGCCTTCGTGATGAAGCGGGTGGCGGGCGAAACGCTGGGCCGGAAGATCCTGCGGGATGCCGAGTTTGAAACAGCCCGCACGCGGCTGACCCAGCAATGCGGCGAGGCGCTGGCGCGCATCCATTCGGTGCCGCTGAGCGGCCTTCCCCAATTGCCCACCAGCCCCGGACGAAACCAGATCGACAAGTATGAGGCCGTTTATCGCGAATTCGATCTGCCCCGGCCGGTTTTCGAACTCGCCTTCGCCTGGCTGAAGGATAATGAGCCCGAACCGGCTGATCCGGTTCTGGTGCACGGGGATTTCCGCCTGGGGAATCTCATCGTGGATGAAAACGGCCTAGCCGCCGTGCTCGACTGGGAACTCGCCCATATCGGCGACCCGCGCGAAGACATCGCCTGGCTATGCGTCAATTCCTGGCGCTTTGGCCAGACGGAAAATCGCGTCGGCGGCTTTGGCCAGATCGATGAGTTGCTGGATGCCTACGCCGCCGCCGGTGGCGCCCGCTATCGCCCGGCAGACATCGACTGGTGGGAAATCATGGGCAGCCTCAAATGGGGCGTCATGTGCATGACCATGTACGGCGCCTTCAAGACCGGCGCGGACCCCAGCGTCGAGCGCGCCGCCATTGGCCGCCGCGTGTCTGAAAACGAAATCGATCTCATCAACCTGTTTGAGGGACTTGGACGCCATGCATGACGCCCCCTCCGCCAAGGAACTGATCGAGGCGGTCAAATCTTTCCTGGACAAGACCGCCATGGTCCAGCTGCAGGGCCACGCCGCTTTCCACGCGCGGGTCGCCTCCAACGCGCTCGCCACAGTGCTGCGCGAAATGGAGCAGCGGCCGGGCGCAGAGGCCCGCGAGCGGGATCGCCTGCAAGCGCTTTTGAAGTCGGATGAGGCTGATGTGGGTAAGCTGAACCGCCAGCTCTGTGAGGAAATCCGGACCAAGCGGGTTGACCTCAGCACGCCGGGCCTGTTGACCCACCTAAAATCGACCACAATTGATCAATTGTCTGTCGATCAGCCGGGCTATTCGGGACTCCGTACCGCAGCCCGCTAACATGCGAGGTTGAGATGAATAAGTTTGTTCTGATCGGTGGTGGCGCGCTCTTGCTGGCGGCAGGCGGCGTGGCAGCGTGGATGCTGATGTCTGCCCCGGAGCCGGAACCGGTTCATCTTGATCCTTACGACTATTCACAGGCCGAGAGCTGGGACGTGAAACCCGCCGAGCAGCCGCCCGCCGTCTGGGACAGTGGCTGGGCCATTGATGTGGTACAGCTGGCAACAGATACCCGCCGCGACCCCGAAGACATCGCCGCTGCGCTGGACGCCATCGGCCCGGTCTATGCGCCCAAGCTGCGCGCGCCGAACTTCGCCGAGGACGCAGCCGCAGCGCTCCAGGAATATCTGGACGTGAACAATAATGGCCGCGCCTTTGTCATTGCCAGCAACCAGCCCCTGCCGGCCAGTACGGTGCCTGTCATCAATGCCGACCCGATGGTCCGCGCGCGCTTTGGGGGCGTGCTGCTGCTGGATGGCCAGGAAACCGCCTTTGCGGCCGGCGTAAATCCCGCCAGCGTCTGCTCAGACCGGTTTGGAGCCGGCGAAGTCTGCGCCGCTCCAGTCGAGATCAAGCGGACGGATGGCGAGTGGGTCGTCGCTGGCGAGGGCCCGATCGGCGGCGCCGTGATCGACGGTTTTGCCGACTGGCTGGACGGAAGCGCGCCAAAACTGGCCGAGCCGCTGGGCGATCTGGAAGAAATCGAAATCATCGACATCCGCCGCCCCGGCCAGACAGACTAAGCAGGACCGGCTAGCCGGGTTTGGCTGCAGGCTGGTTTTCCGGCGCGGCCAGAACGAAAGGCTCCAGCCCCCGGCACGCCGCATCAACCGCCAGAAGACGCGGGAACGCGGCCAGATCCACCTTGAACCGGCGGGCATTGGCCATCTGCGGGATGAGGGCGATTTCAGCGATGCCGGGCGCGTCGCCGAACAGGAAATCCCTGCCCGCTGAGGCCTGCGCCATGTCCTCCAGCGCCCTGAAGCCCCGGACGATCCATTCGGCATACCAGCGCGAAATGGCGGCCTCATCAGCCCCGAACTCCTTGCGCAGATAGGCAAGCGGGCTGAGATTGTTGAGCGGGTGGATATCGCAGGCGATGACATCAGCAAATGCCCGCGCCTGAAGGCGGGTCCACGGTTCTTCCGGCAGCAGCGCCGGGCCTTCCAGCGCCTCGTCAATCCACTCGATGATCGCCATGGATTGCCCGGCCACCCGGCCCTCCACCTCAATGGAAGGCACGCGCATCTGCGGATTCAGGCTGCGGTATTCATCCGTAAGCTGTTCATCAACCCCGCCCAGAATGTTGATCGGCACAAGGTCGTAGGGCGCGCCCTTCAAATTGAGTGCAATGCGCACCCGGTAGGCCGCCGAGGAGCGCCAGTAATCATAAAGACGGATCATGCAATGTCCTCCAGCTCGAGCACCCTCAGCAATTCCTCGCGGGCAATGCGGCATTCATCCGCAAATGCCGGGTCAGCAAGATCAGCCGGGGACAGACGATCCCGATAGGTTTTCCGAATGACGTCTTGCAGATCGTCAATCAGCTCATCATCGAGCAGTACGCCCGAATGGCATTCGGAGAGTTCGTCCTGCGTCATCACCACGCGCAGGCGCAGGCAGGCCGGCCCGCCCCCATTGCGCATCGACTGGCGCACATCAACGAACTCAACCCTGCCGATCGGGCCGTTGCCCGCCACCATCTGTTCACAGAAGCGGCGGGTTGAGGCGGTCTCCTGCGCCTCCAGGGGGGCCACGAGTACCAGCCTGTCTTCGCCAGGGAACTGGAGCAGCTGGGAATTGAAGAGGTAAGACCGGATCGCGTCTTCCAGCGGCACTTCGGCTTCAGGCACCATGACAGGCTTCAGCTCGAACAGGCCATCGCCTGCCCGGCGCAGCGCTTCCAGCGTGCTCCGGGTATCCTCGAACGCCGCTTCATGGAAGAACAGGGTGTCCAGCGCGCCAACGCAGACCACATCATTGTGAAACGCCCCTGCCTCAATCGCGCGTTTTGCCTGCCGGGCAAATACAGTCCGCCCTTCCTTGAGGCCATGCGACCGCGCGATGGACTGCGCCGCCAGCAATGTCTGGCGGGCCGGGAAGCCGGAAACCATCTCGCCCGCTTCACGGCCATATACAAACAATTCCACGCCCGCGCCGCCATGCTCAGCACACAAACGAACGTGATTTGCCGCGCCCTCGTCGGAGAAATCCGAATGGGACGGCAGGGCGCCATGAACGGCAAATCTGTGATCCCCGGAAAAAATCGAGATCAGCGTTGTCGTCGTATCGGGATGCTCAAGGCTGCGATGGAGCATGGTGGACAGGTTTGCGGGCGTGAAATGCAGCAAGCCATCCGCAGTGTCTGCCGAAGGCGACACTGTGGCGGCATTCGCCGTCCACATGCTGCTTGCCGAATAGGCTGCCTTCAGGAGCCGCGGCGCGATCTTTCCGGCCGCCTCGATGATGTCCGCATCCGAACCGGAGAACCCGGCCGACACAAGCAGATCAAAATTCGGACGCGGCAAAGGCGGCAGCACGCCCTGCACGAGCCCTGCCCGCACAAGAAAGCGCATCTTTTCCAAACCCTGGATCGCCGCCTCGCGCGGGTTTGAAACATCCCCCGCATTGCGCGAACTTGCCAGGTTTCCGTCTGACAGGCCGCCATAATTATGGCTCGGCCCGATCAGGCCATCAAAGTTGACTTCAGCCGCGAGCGTCATGCTTCAGCCTCGACAATCCAGGCGGCCGCCTTGAGCCGTGTACGGCCATCTTCTCCGGCAAGCTCCTTGAGCCGGGTGACAACTGCGCCTTTCACAACATCCGGATCGATCCCCTGCTCGGTAATGGCGCGCCAAAGTGGCCCCATCTCCAGCATGAATTCTGCCGTATCCTCTGCGGAAGCGCCGGGCAGAACAAGATCGCCATCCCAGGGGGTAATCGAAATGTTGGACCAGCCGCTTTCCGTCAGTATATGCCCAACATGATCCGCATCACCAAACGCGAATGGGCCGGGAGTGCCCGGCGGAGGCGGCGCGGGCGGTGTTTTCAGAAGGTGCATCGCCGCCTGCAGGGGCGCCAGGGCCCAGGTGTTTTCCGCCAGCGGACGCCAACATGCGAACCGCAGGCGCCCCTTGGGTTTCACGCCGGCACGGATATTGGCAAACGCGGCCACCGGATCGGCAAAGAACATCACACCGAAACGCGACAGGACCAGATCGACAGGCTGCGCCGGCCGCCACACTGCGGCGTCCGCCACCACAAACTCGATCCCAGCGCCCACTGCGGCTGACCTGTGTTTTGCCAACTCGATGAGCGGGGCAGACACGTCCACACCGGTGACCGACACATTCATGGCGCTGGCCGCCACATTCAACGACAGTGCCCCGGCGCCGCAGCCGATATCGATGACGGCCTGCCCCGGCCCTGGCAGAACGGGCGAAATGATCACATCGACAAAGGGCGACAGCATCACATCCATTCTGTCTGCGTCGCGCACCCATTTGCGGCCTGCCGGGCCATTCCAGTACTCAATCTGCGAGGTGTTATCCATTTTCTTGTCTCCTCTCAGGCCGGAAAGCCCGGCGCAGTCATCCGCGCAGCCTTAGGGGCAAGCTGGCTGGCCTGCGGCCAGGCGCAATAGTCGGCCGCATAATACGCCCCCGGACGGAAATTCCCTGACAGCCCCGGCCCACCAAACGGCATGGCGCCGCTGGCCCCTGCGGTCGGCCGGTTTCTGTTGAGCACGCCTGCGCGCATCTCGCTATAGGCCCGTGCCCACAGCGCGTCATCATCGCTGACAAGGCCACCGGAGAGACCGTATTTTGTTGCATTGGCGCGCAGAATGGCCTCATCGAAATTCGCCGCGCGGCTTACCTGGATCAACGGCCCGAAAAGCTCCTCATCCGGAATATCCTGAGCCTCAGTTACATCTACTATTCCCGGCGAAACGAAGCCCGTTCCCTGCGCGCCCGTTTCCAGCGGCAAGATAGCCCTGGCGCCCTTCGACAGGAGCATCTGGTAAAACTCGGCCGCCTGCGCTGCGGCCCGGTGGGAAACCAATGGGCCCATGAATATTCCGGGTTCATTCCAGGCGCCGGCGCGAATGCCCCTGGCCCGCGCGGCGATAGCGTCAATCACGGCATCCCCGAACGCGCCTTCCGGCAGGATCAGGCGGCGCGCGCAGGAACAGCGCTGGCCGGTTGTGAGGTAGGCCGATTGGGCAGCGATATCGGCCGCCGCGTCCACATCCGCAGGATCCCAGACAATCAGGGGATTGTTGCCCCCCATTTCCAGCGCCAGGATGACATCCGGCCTGCCGGCAAAATGCCGATGGAAGAACACGCCCGTGGCCGCAGACCCGGTAAACAGCAGCCCGTTGATCGGCTGAGCAATCAGCGCTGCGCCAGTGTCACGTCCTCCGTGGACGATGTTTATGCACCCTTCGGGGAGCCCGGCGGCGGCAAAGGCATCCGCCATGATCTCTGCCACGGAGGGGGCCAGTTCAGACGGCTTGAATACGCAGGTGTTGCCCGCCAGCAGCGCCGGCACGATATGCCCGTTCGGCAGGTGGCCGGGGAAGTTGAAGGGTCCGAACACGGCCATCACACCATGCGGGCGATGCGTCAGGCGGGATTGGCCAAAGGCGGCCGGCTCATCGCGCTCTCCGGCGCGCTCTTTCAGGGCCGCCACGGAAACACCGATCTTGGCCTTCATCGTGGCCGCTTCTGCCTGGGAATCCCAGAGCGCCTTGCCCATGTCGCGGCTGATCGCTTCGGCGATAGTCGCCGCGCGTTTGCCGATCTCGTCGGCGTATCGCTCCATGATGGCGATCCGCTCATCAACCGGCGTCCTGGCCCAGCCGGGAAAAGCCGCCCGCGCAGAGGCAACGGCGGCGGCCACTTCGGCGGCATCCGCCGAGCGCCCTTCCCAGCTGACCTCGCCGGTCGCCGGGCAATGCTTGGCGAAGGCAGCGCCATTTCCGGGGCGCCACTTGCCATCAATATATACGCCGTTTTTCATTACTTGCTCCGTACCCAGAGGCGCGCCGGCATGCCGGGCTTCAGGTGCAATGCGTCCAGAATGTCTGCGGAAACAACCAGATTGCTTTCGCCCCGCCGCAGGAATTTTCCAAGGGAAACGCGGAAATCGGGAAGCCTGTTGCTGGAAAGAAGCCCCTGGCGCGCATCCGGATCACCATCCACATCGCCCGCCTCTACCGTGACAACGCGGCTTTCCTGAATTGTGCGGATGTGACGCCTTTGCGCCGCCACCAATGGGCCGCCATCGAAGATGTCCACCGTCCGGTCAAACTCGAAGCCTTCCCATTGCAGCAATTTGTAAGCCCCGACACCTTCAGAGTGACAGCGCCCGATCACCTCCCGAGCCTCTGGCGGCAGCAGGTCAACATACACCGGATAGCGCGGCATCAGATCGACAATGAACTGATTGTCCGTGATCGCCGAAAGCCTGTCTGCCTCGGCGAAATCCATCCGGAAAAAGTGCCGCCCAAGACACTCCCAGAAGGGAGACTCTCCGGTGTCATCAACAACCCCGCGCAGCTCCGCCAACACCTTGTCGCTGAAACGATCCGGGGCTGCGGCCATCAGAAGATAGCGCGACTGGGCCGCCAGCCGCCCGGCGCCGCCGCCCCGGTGATCCGGCTTGAGGAACAATGTGCCAACTTCCGTGTAGCCGACATATTCGTTCGTCAGCACCAGCGCATCCATGTCGAAGCGAAGGTTGCCGGCGGCGTGGCTGGCCTGCGCCAGCGTGATGATACGGTAGTTGAAAAAGGGCTGGTCGATGCCCGTGCCGGCCTTTACCGCGGAACATCCGACGACCTTCCCGGTCGGCGCATGCTCCATCATCATCAGATACTTTCCATACTGAAGATTTTTCTGCCGGCCGTGAAATGCCTGGTCGGATTTCTCGAGCCGCTCCCTCAGGATCGGCTCATCCACAGGCAGGCTGGTAAATCCGGGTCCGGACAATTCGGCCAGTTCCATCAGAGCCTCGAGATCGTCGAGCCTCGAGGGGCGCATTACATATTCAATGCTCATACTCAGCGCCCCATCAATTCCTTGATGCGCTTTCCGTCCATCCGCCCATCGGCCAGCCGGTTCAGGATAAGCGCCGAAAGCGTCGCGCGCTCAGCAAAGCTGTCAATGATCACAAACTCTTCATCGGAGTGAATCCGTCCGCCGCGCACACCCAGCGTATCAACGTTCGGAACACCCGCCGCAAAGATATTATTCCCTTCGCAAACGCCGCCGGTATCGACAAATTCGAGTTCAAGACCGATCGCCTGGCCGGTGGCATGGATGGCGTCGAACAGCGCCTGCTGCGCCGCGTTGCGAGGCTTCGGAGGACGGTAAAAACCGCCATGCAGGTGACCGTGAATGCCATCGCGCGCCGAGGCGCGCGCAAACAGACGCTCCACCTCCCGGGTGGCCCAGGCTGAGGCCTCCGCATCGGGCGCGCGCGCGCCGAAGCGAACAACGGCCAGATCCGGCACGATATTGACCGGGCTGCCGCCCTCGATGGCGCCGACGTTGAAGGTTACCCCGTCGCGCTGGCCATTCAGCGCTTCCAGGCCGAGAACGAGTTCCGCCGCCGCCTCAATGGCACTGCGGCCTTCTTCCTTCGCGCGGCCAGCATGCGCCGCCCGGCCATGCAGGACGATGTCAAACACGGCAGAGCCCTTGCGGCCGCCGGACATCGCGCCCGTTTCCATGGCTGGCTCATACGTCATACCTATGTGCGCGCCAGAACGGGCAGCCTCCGTCAGCGCCGCTGACGAAGCGAAATTTCCGATTTCCTCGTCCGGCGTGATCACGATCTGATAGCCGAGACGATCCTTGAACGGACCACTTTCAAAGGTCTTGAGCGCTTCGAGCATGAGGCTCAGCCCGCCCTTCATGTCTGCCATGCCGGGGCCATTGATCTGGCCATTACCCAGGTCTCGAATGGTTTCGAACGTGCCCGGCGGGAAGACCGTATCATAATGGCCGGACAGAACGACCTGTATCGGGGCGGCAGGCCGGGAGCTGACCTTGATAATCGGCCCGGTATGCATCTGCACCACCCGGCCATCCGCGCCGACATTGTCAAAGCCGGGCCCCTCCACAAGACGCACATCGGCCTCGAGCGCCGAGAAGGCATCTGCAAGCATGGGCGCCAGCGTTTTCAGGCCGGGGATATTATAACTGCCGGTATTGACGGAGGACCAGGCGCGGGTCCGGGCAATCATGTCGGGGGCGGCTGCAGCGAGGCGCTCGCGCGCGGCCTCGTCTTCGCGGGAAAGGGAGCTGAGTTGGGTCATGGCCCCTTGGTTTCACAGGTGAAGGCACGCGGCAAGCCTCTGCCCTTCCCCCGGGAAAACAAAAAAACGGCCCAGCTTTCGCCGGGCCGTTTCCTTAGAGAAATCAATCGCCGTTACTGAACGATGATCGTGACTTCCGAGCGGCGGTTCAGCGGCTCGCGAACACCGTCAAGCGTTGCTTTGGCGAGGGCGGTTTCACCTTTACCGTCTTTCGCGATCAGCGTGTTGGCAATGCCGCGCTGGGTCAGAGCGGAAGCAACCACGTCAGCGCGGCGAACCGACAGACGCTGGTTGTAGTCAGCGTTACCCGAGGTGTCGGTGTGACCAACGATGGTCACCGAACCGGCCGAGCAGCCTTCAACCGAACGAATGTTGGCCACAGCCTGATCGATAACTGCCGAAGCCTGGCTCGTCAGATCCGAACGATCCCACTCGAAGTACACCACGAACTCCTGGCTGAGTGCAGAGCACTGCTGGGCCAGCGGCGGGGCGGTCTCTTCCGGCGGAGGCGGCGGAGGAGGCGGCGGGGGCGGAGGCGGAGGAGGCGGCGGGGGCGGCGGCGGGGGCGGCGGCGGAGGTGCCGGCGGCGCAGCGAACGAATAACGCACGCCCAGGGTCGCGGTGTGATCCTGGTAGTCTACGTCATAAGAACCTGCGGTCCCTGCTTTGCCATCAAAGTTGAGGTCTTCAACAGTGAAATACTTGTAGCCGACGTCCATGGTGAGACGCTCAGACAGTTTGAAGCCGAGGCCGAGCAGACCCTGATAGGCGATGCCCGAGGCTTTGTCCGAGAAGCCGTTTGCAGCGGCGCCAGCCGCAAGCGTACGGTTGGATGCTTTTGCGTCCACGCGCGCGCCACCAACACCGAGACCGATGTAAGGCTGGATCGTGCCACCTTTGTTGAAGTCGTAAAGGCCATTGACCATCAGGTCAGTGACGCTGGCGTAGCCAGCCGGCGCAGCCGTCGCGCCCGTGAGCGTACCGTTGATGCCGTTGGGAACATCAAGATCGCCACCGCGCTGGCCGAGCACGCCCTCAAGGCGCAGGCCATTGGCGAAGCCATAACCAAGGCCAACGCTCAGGCCGAGGTTTTCGGAAACCGACGAGTCGCCAACCATCGAACCAGCAAAGGCTGCGGTCGGATCGTGATCAACAGTGCCGTCGAAGGAATACTGGACGTCCGCGCGCGAATACCAGCCGTCTTCGGCGTGCGCCGTGGCGCCAGCAGTCGCAAAAGCGGCCGCGGCAGTCGCGCACAACAGAGTTTTCTTCATACTCAATCCCCTTTTGTGTGCCGATGACGGGATTGTCCTCGGCCGCAGGTTCATAGCGGGTATCAACCGCATGCTTTGGTGTTAAACGTTTTTTCCGCCGTCCGCGAGCATTTTTAGTCCCAATACCCCCGAATGCGGTGGAAATTTTCGCTTACCGAGACCCTTTTGCAACAGGTCACCATAGCCGTCAAACAACGCATTGTTAACGTACGCTGAACGACAATTCACAAACGCAGCGATCCGGGCCTTGGTTCCAGCCCGGAGGCAAATTTTTTGATTTTCCGGCCGAATTCCACAACCTCCGCCCAAACCGGCCGGTTTCGGTGCCACAGGCAGATTCTTCGCCGAATCAGGCTTGCCTCTGCCTAACGGCTGAGGCCGGGATTCTGTTCCGGAAGGGAGACTGCTGAAGCGGTGCAGGCCAATGGTCCAGACCGGAAGACCATCGCTCGCATTGCGCCGGAACGCCGACGGGAAAGGGCCGTGCATCGCTGCCCGGAATCTGCATCCAGGATCGCAACCAAAGCGGGAAACCCAGCTCTCCAGCCGGCGCGCACCCCAGCCCCGAACAGCAAGGCGCCAGCCAGATCATCTGGCGCTCACGAAGGCGAAACTGGAATGGAGGGGGAGAGATGGTACCGCCTCTCCGGCTTGAACGGAGGACCTCTGGTTCCACAAACCAGCGCTCTAACCAACTGAGCTAAGGCGGCATCTGTTCCGGCGACATACAGCTACCGGAAAAGGGTTTCAAGCAGAGAGAAGCGGCCCGAAGCCTCTGCCCTGCCGAAAAATATCAGATCTTCACAACCTGGTCGAATTCCAGATCGACCGGAGTGCCCCGGCCAAAGATCGAAACGGTGACTTTCAGGCGGCCATGCGCCTCGTCGATTTCCTCGACAGCGCCTTCGAAGCCCTGGAACGGGCCATCATTGACCTGAACCTGCTCACCAATCTCGAAGCTGACCTTCGGACGCGGACGCTCAGCCGAGGTGTCGGTCGATTTGCCGAGAATGCGGTCAACTTCCTTCTGACGGACCGGCAGCGGCTTTTTCCCGCCTTCAGCACCCAGGAAGCCGGAAACCTTCGGCGTGTCCTTGACCAGGTGATAGATATCGTCGGTCAGCTGGGCCTTCATCAGCACATAGCCGGGGAAGAACCGCTTCTCGACCGTCTTCTTCTTGCCGCGGGCAACCTCGACGACTTCTTCAGTCGGCACTTCGATCTCTTCGATCAGGTGCAGCAGGCCCTTGCGCTCCGCCTGTTCGCGAATCGTGGCGGCCACCTTCTTTTCGAAGTTGGAATAGGCGTGGACAATGTACCACTTGGCATCAGGCATGGGGCGAACGCGCTCCGGAAGGTCTGTTGGCGTCACGGCAGCCATCAAGCGCCGCGTACGAAATTCACGAACAGGGTTATGACTGTATCGGTCAGGAAAAGGAATATCGCGATCAGGATCGACATGATGAGCACGAAAATCGTCGCCTGGATCGTCTCCTGGCGCGAAGTCCATGTCACCTTGTTACCTTCCGCACGCACCTGGCGCAGGAATGTAACCGGTCCAACCCGCTTCTTCTTTTCCTTCTGGTCCTTAACGGCCATGTCACCACTCACTTGAAAGGCGGGCGATTAGCCCTTTTGGACGCCCGCGTCCACGGCAAATATGCATGGAACTCCTCTTCAGGAGCGCCAACCCGCTGCAGATGTGCGGTGAGTTGCTCTCCGAAACAAGCCCCGCCCTGCCCTAAACCTTGCCGAAAGCCCTGGGTGGCAGGCCGGGCACGTCCACTTCCACAGCAAACAGGCTGCCGGAGAGCGGCCGCGCATCGAGCTGGGGAAAGCTGAGCCCGGTTCTGGCGGTCGTGATGAAAAGGGTGCGCATGTCCTGCCCCCCAATGGCGCAGCCGGTGGGCAGCGGCGCGGCGAGGATGATGACCTTGTCCAGCGTTCCATCCGGCGCAAACCGGGCCACGCGGGACGCGCCATGCAGGCAGACCCAGAGGCCCCCTTCGCTGTCAACCGTCGCGCCATAGGGCAGACCGCCCAGCTCGTGCGTAAACGCAAAGGTCCGCCGCCCAGAAAGCGCGCCCGTTTCCGGGTTCACGTCGAAGGCCAGGATTTCCGCCTCGGCACTGTCGCAGGTGTAAAAGGTGCGCCCGTCCGGCGAGAATTGCAGCGTCTTGGTGACCAGCACCGATGGCAGGCGCAGCGGCGCCACCGTCTTGTCGGGGCCATAGCGGTAATAAACCCCGCTCGGATCACGCTCGGCCTCGTCCATCGTGCCGAACCAGAACGAGCCGTCCGGCGCAACGCCGCCGTCACTGGTGCGATTGGTCGGCGGTTCATCCGGAAGGGTGCACAGCCGCTCATAGGCCTCATTGGCCGGATCGAAGAAACCGATCTCCCGGTCAGCCGCCATCAGCAGATGGCCCCCATACAGCGCCAGGCTGCTGGCCTTCACCGGCAGGTCATAGCGGCGGGTATTGCCGGTCTTGGGATTGTAGCGGTGCAGTTTTGCCCGGCGGATATCGACCCACCAGAGGAAGCCCTCAGAGGGGCTCCACAGCGGCGCCTCGCCCTGCATACAGCCGGTTGGCGCAACGCATTCAGGGGAAAGGATCATGGCGGAGACCGTCGCAATGGATGGAAAGGGCGAATTAATCCTCGCCGAGAAGACCCGCAAGGTCGGCGAGTTCAAACAAGCCCTCCCGCAGCGCCTCACTGGCGGAAATTTCGTCAACGTCAGCGCCCAGGGCATCCAGGGCAAGGCCATAGGCCTCCCGCAGCGGGCCATCGGCCACCAGCAGCACTTCATCGCCGGGATCGTAATGAGCCGCCACATCGGCGCCAATCAGCAGGCCGGCAATCGCCGCCGCCTTGCAGGCAGGGTCAAGCTGGCCGGTGAAGATGGCTGCTTCCACAGCGAAAACCGGGGGTGCGTCGTCGGTATCGAGCGCGCGCTCGACCCATTCGCGGAAGACGCGCGGATCGAAGATCTGGGCCGGGCCGTCCTTCAGCGCCAGAGCGCCGGCCGTGAGCAGCAGATCTCGCAGCTCGGAGGTGATTTCGGTGGAGAGACCCAGGATGCGGCCATGTTCCAGATCATAGTGGCGCGTGTGGCGGCCGGCGATGCAGACGGCGGCGTGATCTTCGCCCAGCCCCGCAAGAATGGTCTCGGAGCCGCACGACATATCCGGCGGAGAAAGCTGGCGCAGCCAGGGCACAATCCAGATGCCATCGCGCGCCATCAGGTGACCCGGCAGGGCCATCAGGGGACCAGGAATGGACACGTTGGTGACAGATTGGGACAGAATACCCACATCGCCGGACACGATGACCGGCACGTCCGGCCACGCCCCCAGCCACTCGCTGACATGGAAGCGGATGCGCGAGAGATATTCGGACGCAGCGATTCGCTCCGGCTCGTGCATCACGGTAGAGGACAGGATCTCTCCCTCCCCATCATAGGCCCAAGCCGAGAGCCGGGAGCCTGACCAGTCCAGGCCAATCAGCGCGAGGCTGTCTTTCATCTCAACTGCTTTCCGATGACCGACGCATCTGACGTTTCCTCATCCGGTGTGGGCCAGCGAATGCTCCGGCGCAAGACGCAAGATGCCCTATTGCTCTTGCTGCGGCGCGGCGCGGGCCTAAACACGGGGGAGAGCAGGATCAGCCAGGCGGAGCAGCAGCCATGTCTTCAAACGAGTCCAAACCCGCAAAGGCGGCAGAGGCGCTTCTGAAGCTGGTGGACATCATGGCCCGGCTGCGCACGCCGGAAACCGGCTGCCCCTGGGATCTGGAACAGACCTTCGCGACCATTGCCCCCTATACGATCGAGGAGGCCTATGAGGTGGCCGATGCCATCGAGCGCGGCGACATGGGCGACCTGCGGGAGGAGCTGGGCGACCTGCTGTTCCAGGTGATCTTCCACAGCCGCATGGCCGAGGAGGCGGGCGCCTTTGCGCTAGCTGATGTGGTGGGCGCCATCAATGACAAGATGATTCGCCGCCACCCGCATGTGTTCGTCGCCGCCGACGGCCGGGACGCGGAAGGCCAGACGGTGGCATGGGAGGAAGTGAAAGCTGCCGAACGGGCCGCGAAGGGCAAGAAGGCAGAGGACACCAGCGCGCTCTCCGGTGTGGCGCTTTCCCTGCCCGCTCTGCTGCGCGCCGAGAAGCTGCAGAAGCGGGCGGCCCGGACGGGCTTCGACTGGACCGAAGCGGCGCACATCTTCGACAAGCTGGAAGAAGAGACTGCCGAAGTGAAAGAGGCGATGGCGAGCGGAGACGCCGACGCCATAGAGGACGAGATCGGTGATCTCTTGTTCGTGGCCGCAAACCTTGCGCGCCGGCTATCTGTTGACCCGGAACAGGCCCTGCGGCGGGCAAACGCAAAGTTCGAGCGCCGTTTCCGGGCGATGGAGGCGGCAGCGGCAGAGGCGGGCGTAGATTTTGCGTCGCTTAGCCTCGATGAGCAGGAAGCCTACTGGCAGGGCGTGAAGAAGGCGGAACGGGAGTGAAGCTTCGGAGCCCGCTCTATCCTTCGACTTCGCTCAGGATGAGCTAAGAAGCGCTTCACTTGAGGATCTCATCCTGAGCGAAGTTGAAGGATGGGCGGGCACGAAGGCGCTGGCCTCGCATCTGGAACTTGCTATCGTCGAGCGATGCAGTTCTGGGTCTATATTCTCGAATGTTCCGACGGGCGCTTTTATGTCGGCTCACATCGCGGCGATGATCCTGAAAACCGCGTGCACGAACACAATCAGGGCCTCTATCCCAAGGCCTATACCTTCCGGCGCCGGCCGGTGAAGCTCGTCTGGTCAGGCGAGTTCGAAGACCCAAACGATGCGGTTTGTTTCGAGCGGCAATTGAAAGGCTGGAGCCGGGCCAAGAAGATTGCCTTCATCAATGGCGACTGGGATGAGCTGAAAGAATTGGCAAAGTCACGGACGGCACCTGCGATCCACGAGAAAGGGCTGTTCTACAAGTTGACACATCCTGATGCGGATAATGAGTGAGCCCGCCCATCCTTCGACTTCGCTCAGGATGAGCTTTGAGGCGTTGTGCAACTTTCAAGGAGCTCATCCTGAGCGAAGTCGAAGGATGGGCGGGCTTCAAGCTGTTGAAATATTGGCGGCCAGTGCGGAGAATTCTGCGCGGAACTGGCCCAGCCGCTCGGCTGAGAGGCGAACGGAGATATCCGTGCCGCCATCGTCGAGTTGGGTTTCCGAGATCACCTCTCCATGCTGATGAAGCCAGGCGCGCGCCTTGCCATCTGCGGGGCTGAGGGTGAGACGGATTTCTGTCCGGCCCCGGAGGAGTGATTTCTCGATCAACTCCAGCAGGTTTCCGATGCCCTCGCCCGTGAGCGCCGAAACAGCCGCGGCGGGTGGATCATCCGTGATCGCCGCTAGCGCGGAAAGGGACTCGGCCCGCTCCGGTGAGAGCGCGTCCATCTTGTTCCAGGCCTCGATCATTGGCGGCAATGGGAGCCCGGACTCAGTTTCCAACCGCTCCAGCACCAGCGCCACATCCTCCGCCTGCTCCATATCCGACGCGCTCGACCGGTCGCGAACATGGACGAGCAGGTCCGCCTGCAGCGATTCTTCAAGCGTTGCCTGGAAACTGTCGATCAGGTGGGTGGGCAGGTCGGTGATGAAACCGACGGTATCAATCAGGGCCGCTTCGCCCAGCGTTGGCAGGTCCAGCCGCCGGATGGTGGGGTCGAGCGTGGCGAAGGGCATGTCCTTGGCGAACACATCGGCCCCGGTCAGCCGGTTGAACAGGGTAGACTTGCCAGAGTTCGTATACCCGACCAGCGCAATGACAGGTTTGCCGGAACGCCGGCGCCCTGCCCTCTGCACTTCGCGGGTGCGCTTCACATCATCCAGATCACGCCGCAGACGGACGATCTTGTCGTCCAGCATCCGGCGGTCTGCCTCAAGCTGGCTTTCGCCGGGACCGGAGAGGAAGCCGCCCCCGCCGCGCTGGCGCTCAAGGTGGGTCCAAGTGCGCACGAGACGCGAGCGCTCATACAGGAGGCGCGCAAGTTCCACCTGCAGGCGGCCCTCTTTGGTGCGCGCCCGCAGGCCAAAGATTTCGAGGATCAGGCCAGTCCGGTCGATCACCTTCACGCCGAGGCGCTTTTCAAGGTTGCGCTGCTGAACGGGGGTGAGCGAGGCGTCGATGACGGCGAGCGTGGCGTTCGTCTCGGCAATGTCATTCGCCATACGGTCAAGCAGGCCGCCCGACAGCAGGAAGGAAGAATTCACTTCACGGACATGATCGGGCCGGATGAAGCCCAGCTCACAGCCAAGAGCTTCGACGAGACCGGCGGTTTCGGACAAACGGTCCGGACCCGGCCGGTCCCTCGGTGTGAACCACGGGATCACGACGCCGGCAATTTCCGGCGACGGAAGGCGGTCAATCAGTTTTTCAGTCAAACGGGATCAGTCTCCGTCCATTTCCTCATCGAAGAGCTGGACCGGCGCGCTGGGCGCGATGGTCGAGATGGCATGCTTGTAAACCAGCTGCGGCGGGCGTCCGTCACCCCGGAGGAGGATGCAGAAATTGTCAAACCATGTGACAACACCCTGGAGCTTTACACCGTTGACGAGGAAGACGGTGAGCGGGGTGCGCGATTTGCGGACGGCGTTGAGGAAAGTGTCCTGGAGGTTTTGCTTCTTATCGGCGGACATCAGTTTTTTCTTTCTTGTTTTTGTTGTCTTATCCTGCGCAGCTAATGTCATTGTTTACCCTGCGCAAGGGTGTTCCCCCTTTACCCCCGCCAGAAGCTTAGGGAAAGAGCCGGTAACACGGTCAGAATTTCAACCCTGCCTAAAACCATGGCAATACTGAGCAGGATCTGACCCACCGGACCCAGATTGTCTGTGGCCTGCCCAATCAGCCCGCCGGAGCTGGTCAGCGCGCCGATGGAGAGCCGAATCGACTCCTCGAAAGGCACGTTGAGGAAGGCCAGCACCGCGATCACCGAGAAGACCGCCCCCGCATAGACGATGAAATACACCCACACGCCGATGACGCTGCGCTCGTCCAGCTCGCGGTCGCGGAAGCGGAAGCTGAGGATTGAGCGGCGATAGCCGAGTTGGCGGAACTCCTGCCCGGCGCGCTGCCCCAGCACGATAAAGCGGGCAATCTTGATCCCGCCCGCCGCCGAGAGGGCAGAGCCCCCGATCAGCGCGGGCAGCACGGCAAGCGTCAGCGGGATCTCGGCGTCGCGCGCCCCGGCCGAGAGCGGGATGCCGGACGTCGACAGGCTGGCCAGGGACCAGCCGAGGCCATTCATCATCGACACGCCGAGCGGAAGGGTTGCGGCCGCAAAGATCAGCATCAACAGCAAAAAGACCACCGTTTCGGGGTCCGTGATCGCGGAACGCACAGCGCCGATACGCAAGGGCAGCCACACGGCCAGGCCCAGCGCGCCAACAGCCAGGCCCGCAGCCAATATGAAACTCGCCACCGGATTGGGCGGCAGGAAGGTCTCCGCATCCGGCAGAACAAGGCCCGTGGAGATGACACTGACCGCATCGGCCAGCGCCCGCACCGGGGGCACGCCCGCCATCAGCAGCAGCAGCAGGATGAAGCCGACGGAAATGCCCAGCATCAGGCCGACGCCGGCACAGATGCGGGGCATGGCATCGAAATAGCTGGCGTCGGGAACGGTGAACAACACCGTGCGATGAACGCCGGGGCCGCCGAGATTGATCGCCGCAAACACGCCGGCCGCCATCACGACGGCCGCATAGGTGCCCAGCAGGTGCAGAATGCCGCGCCAGTAAAGCAGGCTGATAGGCCAGGCGGATTCGGGAAAGCCCAGAATGGAATGGCCGGTGGTTGTGAGGCAGGAAGCGGCCTCGAACAGCGCGGCAGCAACGGAGTCGTTGGCCACGCCGAACACGAAGGGCATGGCGGCCGCCACGGGCGAGAGGAACCACCAGAGCAGCACAACGGCAAGCGCATCAGACGGGCGGGCGCGGCGGGAAGGCTTTGGCGCCAGCAGCAGAACACTGGACGCAAAAACCGAAATGCCGAGCGCCGTGGCGCCGAAGGAAATGATCTGCGGGGTTTCCCCCATCGCCCAGGCGAGCAAGGCAGCCGATGCCGCGCAGCCTGCCAGGATGAGCATCAGCAGGCCAAGAACACGGACGACCGACGAATAATTCATGGATCAGAAATAATCCGGGTTAACCCGGAAGAACTTTTCGACCGTGCGCACCATCTCGGCCTCATAGAAGACGATGAGATGATCTTCGGGGCGCACGGTGACACCTTCTTCGGCCATGATGATCTGATTGCCGCGCACGATGGCGGCCGCCGTCATACCTTCGGGAAGGTCGTCATAGCCGAGCGGCTTGCCGATCAGCGAGGAAGTTTCCAGCGTAATGCCTTCGGCCACTTCCGCCATGCCATCTTCCAGGGACTGCAGGTTGAGAATGCGGCCCCGGCGCATGCGCATCAGGATCTGCGAGACGGTCAGCGCGCGCGGATCGAGAACGGTGTCCACACGCATGTCGGAGGCGAGGCCGGCAAGCTCTGGCGAGTTGATGAGGGCAAGCGCCCGCTTGGCACCGGCGCGCTTGGCGAGGTTGGAGATCAGGAGGTTGGCCTTGTCATCATCGGTAATGGCGATGACGAAATCGGCCCGGTCCACGCCGCCTTCGGCGAGGATGTCCGGGTTCAGACCATCGCCCTGGATGACGATGGAGCGCTTGACGGCCGCCACGGCCTTGTTGGCGCGCTCGCTGTCACGCTCGATCAGGCGGACGCGGATATGGCTTTCCTTCTCCAGCATCTTGGCCACATGCAGGCCGACATTGCCGCCGCCGACGATGACGACGTGATCGAGACGGCTCTGCTCGGTGTTGAAGATGGAGGTAAGGCGGCTGGCATGGGCATCGAAAACGGCGATATAGGCGCGGTCGCCAGGCTTGAGCACATCCTTGCCGCGCGGGGCGTGAACCGCGTCGCCCCGGCCGATGCCGATGATGCGGGCAGAAAGATCCGGGAACAGACCTTTGAACTGGTCAACCGCCACATCGATCAGCGGATTGTCGGCGCGCAGTTCGAAGCCGAGCAGCTTGATCTGCCCGCCGGCGAAATTCGCGCTCATGATCGTGCCGGGCGTGCGGAACCGCTGGAGGATGGCGTCTCCCACTTCAGCCTCCGGCGAGATCACCATGTCGATGGGCAGGCCCTCGCGGGAGAAGATGTTTTTCCAGGCCGGCTCCAGATAGGACCGGTCACGCACACGGGCGATCTTGAACGGCACCGAGAACAGCGTGTGGGCGATCTGGCAGATCACCATGTTGATTTCGTCGAAATGGGTGACGGCAATGATCATCTCGCAATCGGCCGCGCGGGCGCGCTTGAGCACATCGGGGTGCGCCGCATGTCCGACAATCCCGCGCACATCCAGATCAATCGACACCTGATCCACAAGATCGGCGCTCTCGTCGATAATGGTGATCTCGTGCTTTTCCCGAGCAAGGCGGCGGGCAATGCCCTGCCCTACCCGCCCGGCGCCGCAGATCAGAACGTGCATATCTTCAAGCCTTCAGCGTCTGGCTCAGGAATCCTGACGAACGCCCGTCGATATCCCCAAAGCCTTTAATTTTCGGTGCAGTGCTGACCGCTCCATACCGATGAACTCGGCAGTTCGCGAGATATTTCCGTTAAAACGGGTGATCTGCAGGGTAAGATATTCCCGCTCGAACTGTTCGCGCGCGTCGCGCAGGGAAAGGCCAACCAGCTCTGCAGAGCCCGCCTTGGCCGCCGGAGAGGGCCCCCGGCCCTGGTCGCGCGGCAATTCGTCCACACTGATCGGCCGGTTGGAATCGGCAGGCGACAGGATGAGGATACGCTCCACCAGGTTGCGCAGCTGGCGGATATTGCCCGGCCATTCCATCGACTGAAGCACGGCGAGCGCCTCCTGGGTAAAACTGCGATAGGTGAGACCCGAGGTTTCGGCGATGCGCTCGCAGAAATAGTTGGCGAGTTCCACGATATCGTCCCGCCGCTCCGACAGGGAGGGCACGCGCAGCGGCACGACGCTGAGACGGTAGAACAGGTCTTCGCGGAAATTGCCCGCGTCGATTTCCGCCTTTAGGTCTTTCGTCGTCGCCGCCATCACGCGGACATCGACCGTCACATCAGACCGGCCGCCCACGCGCTGGAAACGCTGCTCGGTCAGCACACGAAGGATCTTGTTCTGGGTGCCGATGGGCATGTCCGCCACTTCATCCAGCAGCAGCGTGCCGGTATGCGCGCGCTCGAACAGGCCGACACGGACAGTGCGCCCCTGCTGATCTTCCTCGCCGAAGAGAGCGATCTCCATCTGATCCGGCGCAATCGTGGCCGCGTTCACCACCACGAACGGGCCATCGGCGCGGGCGGAATTCTTGTGGATGAGGCGCGCGGCGAGTTCCTTGCCAACCCCGGCCGGCCCGGAAATCAGTACGCGGGAATTGGTCGGCGCAACCTTGTCCAGCGAGGCGCGCAGGGCAGCGGCGGCCTGGCTGTTGCCGATCCAGCGCTCCTCATCGCCCGTGCGGTTGCGCAGCGCGGCGTTCTCATAGCGCAGGGCGGCAGCCTCGATGGCCCGCTCCACCACCAGCATCAGACGGTCAGCCTTGATCGGCTTCTCGATGAAATCGAACGCGCCGCGCCGGATGGCAGCGATGGCCGTTTCGATATTGCCGTGGCCGCTGATGACGATGACCGGGAGGATCGGGTCAATCGACTTCAGATATTTCAGCACGGAAAGGCCATCCATGCCGCTGCCCTGAAGCCAGACATCCAGGATCACGAGCCGGGGCGTTCGCGAACGCACTTCCTCCAGCGCGCGCTCTGCCGTGTCGGCAGTGCGCACGGCATAGCCTTCATCGCCGAGGACGCCGGCCATCAGTTCACGGATATCGGGCTCATCATCAACTACCAGGATGTCGAGTGCCATGCACGTCTCTCCTCTACAAATTCAACGGGTAGGGCACGCGGCCTTCGGCGCCTGCCTCTTCTGCGGACATGTCTTCAAACTGCATCGCCAGCGCGCCATTTTCCGGCAGCAGCACGCGCACGCGGGCGCCGCGCAGACCGTCAGGACGGTTCTGCAGGGAAATTGAGCCGCCATGATCGACGATGATGCGGTTGACGATGGCGAGGCCAAGGCCGGTGCCCTTCTCGCGCGTCGTTACATAGGGTTCCAGCAGGCGGTTGCGCACCTCAGCGGGGAAACCAGGACCGTTATCCTCAATGATGATCTCCAGGCCGCGCACGTCCTTCTGCAGGATGATGCGGATATGGCCGTAAACGTCATCGCCGACAGACTGCCCTTCGATGGCCTCTGCGGCGTTCTTCAGGAGGTTCCCGAAGGCCTGGCCCAGAAGGCGCTCATCCCCCAGGAAAGGCGCGGTTTCGAGATTTGTGTCCATCTCGATTTCGATGTCGGGCGACACGACAGTCTGCGAGAAAATCGCGCCCTGCAGCAGCGGGCGCATATCAAACGGCGCCACGCTCGGCTTGGGCATCCGGGCGAAGGAAGAGAACTCCTCCACCATATGGGCAATGTCATCAACCTTGCGCAGGATCGTCTCGATGCAGCGGTCAAACACGCCATCGGGGTCATCGATCTTCGGGCCATAACGGCGCTTCAGACGCTCCGTAGACAGCATGATCGGCGTCAGCGGATTGCGGATCTCATGGGCAATGCGGCGGGCCACGTCTCGCCAGGCCAACTGGCGCTGGGCGTTCACCAGGCGGGTCGTGTCATCGAAGGTGATCACACAGCCGCCCTCCGGCCCCAGGGCCGTCTTCAGGCGGATATTCCGGTTCTCGCCGCCGACACTCACGTCCAGCGTCGCGTCTACCGGCGCGTCCCGCTCGATCGTATCGCGCACATAGCGCTCGAACTGCGGGGCCACTTCCGACAGGGGCGCGCCTTCCATCTGGCCTGTGAGGCCCAGGAGTTCCGCCGCCGAGCGGTTGGCCAGGCTGATAAGGCCATCGGGCCCCACGCGCATGACCCCCGCGCCTAGCTCTGCCAGCAGGGTTTCGACAAAGCGGCGCCGGTCTTCTTCATCGTTCCGGGCACGGATGAGGTCTTCCCGCTGCGTGGCAAGCTGTTCGGTCATCGCGTTGAAGGAATGCGCCAGGGCGTGCAGTTCATCGACCGGCCCGGTGACCGGCACGCGCACGCTGAGATCGCCGTCGCGTACGGTATGGGCCGCCGATGCCAGGCGTCCGATGGGGCCGGTGACACGGCCCGCCGCCTCAAGCCCCAAACGTCCCGCCAGCAGCAACACAAGACCGGCAATCTGGGCATAGCCGATCACGAAGATCAGCTGCAGCCGCCCGCCGCTGCGCTTGGCGGCGTAGTATTCCTCCAGCGCCGCTTCCGCTTCGCGCAGCGAGCGCGCCGCGTTCCGGTCGAACACCTTCACGGCATAGATGTACCCGTCCGTGGGCGCCGAAATGCGGATCAGCGCGGTGGCGATGCCGCGCGCCTCGTAAAGGGTGGTTGCCACCGAGCCCTGATCGGCCTCGACATAGGCAGATTTGGGCGGCAGCAGCAGGATCGGCTCCTGAACGCTCGCCTCGGCCACAAGGTCCACCCCGTCCGCGCCGAGAATGGCGATGGTCAGGAATTCCCGGCTGGCCAGTTCCGAGCGCAGCCCGTCAAAGAAGGTGGCCGAAGCATAATCATAGATCGCCCCGTCGCCGTCTTCGGTGGGCGGGGCGATTTCGAGGCTCTTGTCCACCTGCCGGGCGAAGCTTTCCACATCCATGGCCGCCAGGCGCATGTCGGAATCGAATGTCGACTGGAAGTTCTCCACATAGGTGCGGAAGATCTCCGCATTCTGCTCCATCAGATGGTCAACCCGCTCCCCCAGCCAGCGGTCGAGGCCGCGGGTGATGAAGGTGCCCATGAAGACCGCAACCACCATGGCCGGGATCAGCGCCGAGAAGCCGAACAGCAGCACGAACCGGCGGGCCAGCTTGCCGCTGCCATCTTCCTTGCCGACGCGGATCTGAAGGTATTCCCGCGTCACGATGATGGCGAGGACGGTCAGGAGAATGAAGTTCAGCCCCAGCAGCCAGGGGGTGGCGCCGGCCGTCGGGTCGTCGGGAACGACGCCGGAAATGGCAATAAAGGTCGCAAACACCGCGACGAGGGCCGCGATGATGAAAAGCCCTTCAAACAGGGCCCAGCTTGCCTTGTTGGCCTGTGAGTTAGCTGTGGTCGACACTCAGTTCCGGTTCTGTTGGAGCCCCGCCCCGTTGCAAACGGGACACACTATCAGTGTCCTGCCCGCAACAGTGGTGCACTAAAGCCACAGATCGGTGTGTCGTCAATCAGTCTTCTGCAATGCCGAGCGCGTTGATCTTGGCCCGCAATGTGTTGCGGTTCATGCCAAGGAGCTGGGCCGCGCGGACCTTGTTGCCGGAGGTGACCGACAAAGCGAGGCGGATCAGCGGGCGCTCGACCCGGTTAACAACCGATTCGTGGACATTCGATCCCTCCCCCTCACCGCCGGAGACGAGATCCCCCATCACATAGCGGTGCAGCAGGCCTTCGATTTCAGCCTCAAAGCCGAGGCTGGCGCCGGTCTGCTCGGCCACACCCATCCGCATCTCGCGCTCGACATCCATCACCGTGATGACCGAATCGGAGCTCAGCACAGCCAGGCGCAGGACAAGGTTTTCCAGCTCGCGGACGTTACCCGGCCAGTCATAGGCGGCCATCAGGTCCAGCGCCGACTTGTCGAAGGTGCGGGCGGCCAGGCCCTGACGCTGCGCTCGGATGAGGAAGGCGCGCGCGAGCTCGGGAATATCCTCCTTGCGCTGGCGCAGCGGCGGAATGGAGAGGCGCATCACATTGAGGCGGTAATAAAGGTCCTCCCGGAATTTGCCGTCTTCCACGAGGCGGCCGAGATTGCGCCGGGTGGACGCGATCAGGCGGGCGCCGCCGGGCTCGCGCAGCAGCTTCACAAGCTGGGCCTGTGCTTCTGCCGGCAGGTCGCCGATCTCATCGAGATACAGCGTGCCGCCCTTCATGTGGACGGCGCCGCCATTGCCATCGGTGCCGAAGAGTTCGCGGTTGATTTCGGCAGGCGGCATGGCGGCAAGGTCGAGCGCCACGAACTGGCCGCGCTTGGACTGGCCAAGCTGGTGAATGGCGCGGGCGGCGAGTTCCTTGCCGGTACCGCTTTCGCCCTCGATCAGCACGGTGAGATCAGTATTCATCACCTTGGCGATCAGGCGGTAGACTTCCTGCATCGCATCTGACCGGCCGATCAGCGGCAGGCCGGCATCGGCCACCGCCTTCTGGGCGTCGGGATGGATCGCCCGCTCCGGCGCCGGGGCCGCCTTCAGCGCGCGGCGGACAAGGCTGGAGAGGACATCGATGTCGAACGGCTTGGGCAGATAGTCGAACGCCCCATGCTCCGCGGCGGAGGCTGCGGTGAGGATGGTGTTCTGGCCGCTCATGACGATGAAGGGCAG
Organism: Hyphomonas sp. NPDC076881; assembly: GCF_050269995.1. Classification (NCBI taxonomy): domain Bacteria; kingdom Pseudomonadati; phylum Pseudomonadota; class Alphaproteobacteria; order Hyphomonadales; family Hyphomonadaceae; genus Hyphomonas; species Hyphomonas sp. NPDC076881. Next base: position 67,218 of record NZ_JBNNJJ010000017.1, read on the forward strand.
GTCTGGCCGGGCCAGCTTCATGGAGGGCAGGAGATCGAAGATCGACGTGTCGCCGAGATAGACGTCGGTGACGACGACATCCCCTTCCCCATTGCGGACCCAACGCTGAAGGGCGTCGGGCGAGCTGGTGGCGCGCACCTCATACCCGGCGGACACCAGGGTCTGGTTCACAACGAGCCGGATGCTGGCATCATCTTCTGCGAGGAGTACGGTTTTGTCGGCCATGAGATTTTAAGCCTCCGAAAGCGGCAACAGGATGGTGAAACGGGTGGCGCCGGGCTGGCTGTCAACGCGGATCTGCCCGCCATGGGCGTTGATGACCTCGCTGACGATGGAGAGGCCGAGGCCCCGCCCGCCGGATTTTGTGGACTGGAACACATCAAAGATCGTGGCCTGATGCTCGCGCGGGATGCCCTGGCCGTTGTCCTCAATGGAGATCAGCATGGCGCGGCGCAGGCCGGAGCCAAGGCGCGCCTGCCGCATGGCGAGGCCAGCGGCATAGGCGGTGCGCAGAACCACTTCGCCCTTGCGGCCGCCTTCGGAGGCGGCTTCGGCGGCATTGCGGACGATGTTCTGGAAGGCCTGCTGCAGATGGTCCGGATCGCACATCATATCAGGCAGCGAGGGGTCAAAGTCGCGGCGGTATTCCACACGCGCGCCCATGGCGGCGCGCTCCGACGCGATCACCTTGTCCAGCAGCGCATGGACATTGCAGGATTGCATCCGGGGCGCAGAGAACAGCTCGAACGCGGACAGGCGGTTGACCAGACGCTCGATCCGGCGGGCTTCGTCCTTGATGATGTCCAGCAGTTCGGACTGGCCGGGATGGGCCTGACGCTCCAGCAGCTGGGCGGCGCCGATAATGCCAGCCAGCGGGTTTTTCACCTCATGGCCAAGGATCCGCCCGAAGCCGGCAGCCCCGGCAACACCCTCGCCGGAATCGCGCGAGGGCGCCTCGGAAAGGGCCAGGATGAAATTGCCGCCTTCGACCGTGCGCAGGCGCACATCGCAGATCGTGCGCATCTGCATCGACGGGCCGGAAACCGGCGTGGACGGCGCGGTGATTTCGGCGGGGTCGCGCTCGGCCCGGTCGATCAGTTCGAACAGGATGGAATCGTGGAAGACAACCTCGCTGAGCGGCCGCCCAACGAGGGCCCGGCGCGACAGCTTGAACAGGTCTTCTGCCGCAGGGTTCACATTTGCAACGCGGCGGCGCTGATCAATGTGCAGCAGCGCGATGGGGGATAGATCGGCGAGACCTGAGGGCCGCTCACCTGTCAACGTACTCATGACTATACTGCCTTTTCCAGCGTCTGGCCGAGATAGACTTTCCGCAGCGCGGCGATCAGCTCTCCGGCGTCCCCAATACGGCAGAGATCGGCGCGCAACTGCCGGCGCTCGGCAGCCGGCAGATCGGTTTCAAGATTGTCGATGGCAGCAGAGACATGCTTGCGCACCATCTTGAGGCCAAGACCGGCCCCATAAAGATCAAGGGAATCAGAGATCTGCTCGCAAAGGCTGGCGAGCTGTTCGCTGAAGCCCGGCTTGCGCCAGGCGCGCCCCTCTAAGGCAGCCGCCACAGAGCCCAGCAGCCAGGGCCGGCCCATGGCCGCGCGCCCGATCATCACGCCATGCGCGCCGCTCTGGCGCAGCGCCTCTTTCGCCGAGGCCAGATCGCAGATGTCGCCATTGACGATCACCGGCAGGCTGACCGCCTCAACCGTTGGCCGCACAGCGGCCCAGTTGGCCGCGCCTGTGTAGAACTGGCAGCGCGTGCGGCCGTGGACGGTGAGCATCTGCACGCCCTTGGCCTCTGCCATGCGGGCAAGGTCTGGTGCGTTCAGATTATGGTCGTCCCAGCCGAGGCGCATCTTGAGGGTGACCGGGCGGGCGCCTGCGCCCTGAAGGGCCGCGTCGATGATCTCACCCGCCAGCGGCAGATCCCGCATCAGCGCAGAGCCGGACTGGCCCCCGGTCACCTGTTTGGAGGGGCAACCCATATTGATGTCGATCACATCGACGCCCGCTTCAGCCATCAGCACGGCGCCGGCGAGCATATCTTCAGGACGGCGGGCAGCGAGTTGGACGATCCAGGGGCCTTCGCCTTCATGGCGGCAGGTGCGGCGGACCACATCCGGGCGGGCCTGGGCCAGGGTTTCCCCGGCGACCATTTCCGACACGACCGCCGGGGCGCCGAAATGCACCGCCTGCCGCCGCATGGGGGCGTCGGTTGCGCCGGACATGGGCGCCAGCCAGACCCGAGGTGCCTTAAAATTGGTCATATCCTTTTCTTTCCCACTTTTCATTTTTTCGCAAGCGCACAAATCATGGGCAAATAATTCCCCTTTTCGGGACATTCGGTGGAGTAGCCAGCCACGCGCGGGTCGCTTACAAGCCGGATCATGACTGAAGCTGTAGCAATCATCGTGGCCGGAGGCACCGGCCAGCGCGCAGGGGCGGAGCGCCCGAAACAGTGGCAAACCCTGCTGGGAAAGCGGGTGATCGACTGGTCGATCGAGGCGTTTGCCGGCCATCCTCAGATTTCGCAGGTGGTGATCGTGGCCGGGCCGGAGCTGGGCGAATTGCCGGCCGGCGGCAAGATTCTGCAGGCAAAACCGGGGGATACGCGCACGCAATCTGTGCTGAGCGGGCTGGCGGCAGCGACGGCGGGTGAGGACGCCACGGTGCTGATCCATGATGCGGCCCGGCCCGGCATCGACGCGGCGACCATCTCCAGCCTGCTGGCGCGGCTGCAGGACCCGGGCGTGTCAGGCGCGGCACCGGCCCTGCCAGTGGCAGACGCCTTGAAGTCAAATCGCGGACAAAACTGGACACATGTGGACAGAACCGGCCTCTTCCGGGTCCAGACACCGCAAGCTTTCCGCCTCGGCGAGATACGCGCCGCCCTCGCCGCTGCCGGGCCCGACCTTGTAGATGACCTCTCCGCGATCGAGGCCGCCGGGGGCGCCATCGACATGGTGCCGGGCTCGGCCCGCCTTTCCAAGATTACCTATCCGGAGGATTTCGACATGCTGGCCCGCCTCCTCGCCCCCGCTGGCGCCCCGCGCATCGGCAAGGGGTATGATGTGCATGAGTTTGAGGCGGGGGATCATGTCATCCTCTGCGGGGTGGCCATTCCGCATATCGCCAAGCTGAAGGGGCATTCGGACGCCGACGCGGCCTGGCATGCGCTGACCGATGCGATCCTCGGCGCCGTCGCGCTGGGGGATATTGGGGACCACTTTCCGCCGTCTGATCCGAAATGGAAGGGCGCCGATAGCGGCATCTTCCTGAAGGAGGCCCAGAGGCTGGCCGAGGCGAAGGGCTATGCCATCGCCAATTGCGACATCACGGTGATCTGCGAAGCACCGAAGGTGAAGCCCCACCGCGAGGCGATGCGGGCGCGGACGGCGGAACTGCTCGGGTTGCCGCTGGACGCTGTGAGCGTGAAGGCGACGACGACCGAGGGGCTGGGCTTTACCGGGCGGCGCGAGGGGATCGCGGCGGAGGCTGTGGCGCTGCTGGTGCCCAGGGGCTGAACTTTGGGGGCTGTATCCAGCCTCATTCCCCTCCGTCAGCCGGCTATCGCCGTCTGCCACCTACCCCGCTTCGCAGGGGAGGATGAAGTCGCCCGGCGAAGCGCCCTGCCCTTACCTCGCGGCATTATTTTCATATCTGCCCCTTCATGAGAGCCTTCCGGCAAAAGAAGACCGGGAGGAAAGCGTGGACGATATTCTGATTACCGAAAAGCGGGGGCATGTGACGGTGCTGACGCTGAACCGGCCTGAGGCGATGAACTCGCTCGATTATGAGCTTTATGATGCGCTGGAAAACGCCGTGCGCACGTCTGAGGCGCGGGCGATTGTGATTACGGGGTCTGGCACGCGGGCGTTCTGCGCCGGGGATGATGTGAAGAAGATCCTCTCCAAGGGCGCGCCGGTGACGCCGGAGCGGGCGGCGAAGGCGAAGGAGACTGGCGGGCTGACGCCAGCTGCCGATGCCCTTCTGCATACGGATATTCCGGTGATCGCGGCGATCAACGGCTTTGCCCTTGGCTGGGGCGCGGAGCTGGCGATCATGGCGGATATGCGGGTGATGTCTGACACCGCCAAGATCGGCGAGATTTTCGTGACGCGGGGGCTCTGCTGCGATGCGCCGGGGCTGGGGCGGCTGGCGCAGCTGGTGGGGCGGGAGAAGGCGAGCGAACTCCTGTTTACCGGCGATGTGATCGACGCGGCCGAGGCGAAGGCGATTGGGCTGGTGAGCCGGGTGGTGAAGCCTGAGGAGCTGATGCCGACGGCGCTGGCGCTGGCCGAGAAGATTGCGACGAACCCGCCCCAGGCGGTCCGGTCGCTGAAAGCGGGCCTGCGGCGGACGCTGGACCCCGACTGGCGCGATACCGGCAAATGGGCGATCACCGAAATCCGCCGCCTGATGCAGACGGCCGACGCGAAGGAAAGCGCCGCCGCCTTCATCGAGAAGCGAAAGCCGGTCTTCACGGGCAAGTGAACGGGCGCTAGACAGGGTTTCATGTTTCCAGACCGCCTTCGCAACCTCGCCATGCTGGTGCTCGACGATGCCGAGCGGGCCCGCCTGAAGATCGCCACCGCCGAAAGCTGCACCGGCGGCCTTGTCGCCGCGCTGCTGACGGAGATACCCGGCTCGTCCAGCGTGGTGGAGCGGGGCTTTGTGACCTATTCCAACAAGGCCAAGGAAGAGATGCTGGGCGTGCCCGGCGATGTGCTGGCCGATTTTGGCGCCGTCTCCGAACCCGTGGCGCGGATGATGGCGGAGGGCGCCCTTGCCAACAGCCGGGCGAACATTGCCGTTTCGATCACCGGGGTGGCCGGGCCTGGCGGGGGTACACGGATGAAACCGGTCGGCACCGTTCACATCGCCTGCGCGCGGGAGAACCGGGCCATGCTGCACGAGATGCTGCAACTGGGCGACATTGGCCGCGACGCAATCCGGCTGGCGGCGGTGGAAGCGGCGCTGAACTTGATCCAGGCGCAGACGCGGTAAGGGTACGGCATTTCAGGCGCCAGACTTATGGGGTGTTTACGGGTGACACTTGAATACTTCCTTCAATGGGGATGGGGTGACCGCGCGGCAGATTCAGTTATTTCTGAGTCTGAGGCCCGCCAGCATCATCAGCGAGGCGAAAAGTATTATGTCAGGGTTTCCCAAAAGGATGGAGGGTACTGCGTCATTCATGTTATGCATGATGCCGCCGTAGTGATGTTCCTCGATGCTCTAAATCGCTACAAAGGCGTTTACCAGTTCAATAAGGAACCGAACGGAAGAGCCTTCCTTGAGCATATAGACATATGGACATTTGATAGTCCGGAGCAGGAAAAAGGCTCTTTCTACCATTCTCGGACTTTGAAAGAGGGTACTGCACTTTGCACTGTCGCTCCCGCAGGCAGCGGAACGCGAGAAGAGTTTCAGGCCGATGTCTCACCGGAAGATATGCGGGTGCATTGGGAATGGTTTCCTGAGTTTGGAAAATATGATCACCTATGCGTCTTTGATCGATCAGACGCCGGGGCCACGCCTGAGGAGCCGCATGACCGGACGATCAATTAGTATGTTGTCTGAATGTATCGGCACATATCATTCCCTCGTCACCCTCGATGCGCGCCAGCGCATCTGAGGGCCCATCATCTGAAAATTCAGCATGCGCGTGGGGATGCGGCGGGAGATGGGCACTCAGACGGGCTGCGCCCGTCGAGTGTGACGAAGACAAGAGCGCAGGGTTTGGTTTCACGCAGCAGGTTTGGCCGGACGCAGCGGGGGCTGGCCGGGGGATTTGGGCTGGGTTCGGGGTTGGGGGGAAAGCTAGGATGTGTCGGCGG
>NZ_JBNNJJ010000018.1:0-66836 GCF_050269995.1 Hyphomonas sp. NPDC076881
CCTCACCCCCGGCCCCTCTCCCAAGGGAGAGGGGAGGAAACTCAGCTCTCTTCCGCAATCTTCTCATGCAGCCAGGCCGCATGCCGGGGCGCCTTCTTCGTCGCGCTCCATTCCTCGATCATCGGCTCGGCGACAGACTTAAGCTGCGCCATCTGTTCCGGCGTGCCGATGTCGGCGGCCAGTTCCAGCCGGTGCCCGTTCGGATCAAAGAAATAGATCGACTTGAAGATGCCATGATGCGTCGGCCCCAGAACATCGATGCCCAGCGACTCCAGATGCGCCTTGGCCGCATGCAACTCCTCAAGGCTGCCCAGCCGCAGCGCAATATGCTGCACCCAGACCGGCGTATTCGGGTCGCGCCCCATCTCCGGCTGCTCGGGCAGCTCGAAAAAAGCCAGCACATTGCCATTCCCCGCATCGAGGAAAATGTGCATGTACGGATCATACGCTCCGGTGGAGGGCACATGGTCCTCGGCAATCGCCAACTGGAAATCCATGCCCAGCGTCTTGCGATAAAACTCCACCGTCTCCTTCGCATCCTTGCAACGATAGGCGACATGGTGAACGCCTTTGAGCTTTGGTGTGGTCATCTCTCCGGTCCTTTTGAGCGCTCACCCTGAGCGAAGTCGAAGGGCGAGCGCGGGCTCACGATATGTCCCGCCAGTCGGCCCATCCTTCGACTTCGCTCAGGGTGAGCCTTTCGGCAGACTTATACTTTTTCTTCCGTCTTCAGAACACCGCGCTGGATCTGATCCCGCTCCATGCTCTCGAACAGCGCCTTGAAGTTGCCCTCGCCGAAGCCGTCCTTATAATCGCCCTTGCGCTGGATGAACTCGAAGAAGACCGGACCAACCTGCGCCTGCGCGAAGATCTGCAAGAGAAGACGCGGGCTGCCGCCCTCGGTCGTTCCGTCCAGAAGAAGCCCGCGCGATTGCAGCCCTTTCACGTCCTCGCCATGCCCCGGCAGGCGGCCATCGAGCATTTCATAATAAGCCGCCGGCGGCGCCGTCATGAAGGGCACGCCCATGGTCTTCAGCTTATCATAGCAGGCATAGAGATCATCACAGATCAGCGCGATATGCTGGATGCCTTCGCCATTGAACTCCCGCAGGAATTCCTCGATCTGGCCGCCGCCGCCCTTGCCCTCCTCATTGAGCGGTATACGGATCTTCCCGTCCGGGGCCGTCAGCGCCTTGGAGGTAAGGCCGGTATATTCGCCCTTGATGTCGAAATAGCGGATTTCCTGGAAGTTGAAGAGCTTCTCATAGAAGTCCGCCCAATACTTCATGCGCCCGCCATAAACATTGTGCGTCAGGTGGTCGATCAGCTTGAAGCCCGCGCCCACAGGGTGGCGGTCCACGCCCGGCAGATATTCAAAGTCGATGTCATAGATCGAGAGTTCCTTCGCCCCGGTGTCATACCGGTCGATCAGATAGATGATCGAATTGCCAATCCCGCGAATGCCGGGAATATGCAGCTCCATCGGCCCGGTCTCCACCTGCACAGGCTCTGCTCCCTGCGCCAGCAGATGATCATAGGCCTTGCGGGCATCCTTCACGCGAAAGCCCATCCCGCAGGCAGACGGGCCATGCTCGCGCGCGAAATACCAGGCGGCGGATTTGGGCTCATAATTGGTGATCAGGTTGATGCCGCCCTGGCGCCACAGCTCCACATCCTTGGACCGGTGGCGGGCGATCTTCGTAAAGCCCATCGTCTCGAAAACCGGCTCCAGAATGCCTTTCTCGGGGGCGGAAAACTCGATGAACTCGAATCCGTCGAGACCTGCGGGATTGTCGAATAGATCAGCCATGGCAAAAGGCTCCATATTGCGCGTGTGGGATATATAGTTTCATATGTAACTAATATCGCCGCGCGCCGCAAGTGATGGATCAAACAGGGTTTCCGATGTCCGAAGTTCCCCCACTCCGCCTCTCCACCTTCCTGCCCTTCCGGCTGTCGGTGCTCTCCAACGCCATCTCCCAGCGGATCGCGGAGCTTTACGACCGCGAATTCGGCCTCTCGATCTGGCAATGGCGCGTCATGGCGGTCACCGCCGACACGCCTGGCATCTCCGCCACCGAAATCGGCCAGCGCACCCAGATGGATAAGGTCGCCGTCAGCCGCGCCGTCGCCGGCCTGATCGAGATGGGCTATCTTGAGCGCCGCCCCTCCGAAGATGACGCCCGCCGCGCCAACCTCTACCTCACCCCCGCCGGCGCCGAGGTCTACAAACTCATCGTCCCCCTCGCCAGAGCCGAAGAAGCCCGCCTCGTCGCCGCCCTCTCCGAAGCCGAACAGGCCGAGCTCACCCGCCTGATGATCAAACTCGCCCAAACCGCCTCCCCCGACCGCGACCTCTGGTGACGGTTGGAGCGCCGTTGGGTTTTTTTCGGGGAGCTTCCTCCAAAAACTCCAACGCCGCAGCCCTCATCTCCCATTACTGCGCAATGGGCCCCTCCTCTCCCTGAGGGAGAGGGGTTTTACGTTGCGCTTGAGGTGAAGTCCCAATCCCTCTCCCCCTGGGGAAGTGCCCAGCAGGGGCGGAGGGGGAGCGGCAAACGCCGACACCTCCTAGATAAAACCTGTGTCCTCCCGGAAATCGCAAAGCGATTGTCCGGGACCTTCTCTCCGCACTTTCCCCAAAACCGGCCGCGCCCCCGCGTTCCGGCCCTCTGTGCTGCAAAAAAAGCCCGCCTACCCTGCCCGGCGCCGTTTCTGGCGCAGGCCGCGCGCTACCGGCGCGTCTTCCTCCAGCGTGAACCGTTCCACCAGCCGGGCGATGAAGGCCGACAGTTGGTCACGGATTTCATAGGGCGCTTCCATCGGCAGGAAGTGGGATGTGCCGCGTACCGCCCGCATCATCAGCGACGGATTCTGCTGGATGATCTGGGCACGCACCTTGTCAGAGATCACCGACTCCCGGGTCGGCCGCATGATGACGATGGGGATCTTGCTCTTGCGCACCTTCTTCAGCGCAGCCCACGGCTTGTGGCGTTGCGCGCCGAAGGTCTTGGCTTCCCATTTCGGCGTGCAGGTCAGCGCCCAGCGCTGGGTTTCGGCGTCCTGCGGGCCGGTGTCCACGCGGTCGATCCCGTCGAGCAGATAGTCCGCCAGGAAAGGTTCACGCCAGGACTGGAACGCCCCCCGCCCGGTGTAAGACGTCAGCGCCTCGCGGAACGATCCGAATTCGCCCCGGCGTTTGCGGGCACGGGAGGCCATCTTGTTGCGTGCAAACAGCCAGTTGAAGGGCGGAAACACATGGTTCCAGAAATAGGTCTTCCGTGAAAGGATCACCGGATCTGCCAGCACGAGGCCCTTCACCAGGTCCGGCCGCTTGCCCGCCACCAGCAGGGCCACGCATCCGCCCATCGAATGCCCGCCCAGAACCACGCCTTGGGGCGCTTCCTTCTCGAGGAACTCGATCACATCGTCCCGGTAGCGGTTCCAGCTTTTCAGGCCGCTTTTGGTGGGGATCGTCGTGCGGCCATGGCCGCGCATATCCAGCGCGCCGATGCGGGCGCGCAGGCCCAAGGGCGCCAGCAGGGACTGATAGGTCATCGCATTAAAGCCGGTCGCGTGGATCCAGATGGCAGCAAACGGCTTGATCGGATCGCCAAACTCGATCCCGGTCATCTCGCCGCCGGATTTCATCTCTTCGCGGAACCGGCGCATCAGCAGCGATCTCCGCCGCGCGCCATCGCCGCTTCAACAAATCCCAGCACCCGCGCCTCCCGGTTTTCTGCTCTCTTTACCGATGGACCGTGTCCTGCGGCCACTCCCCTGCTGACTTTCCGCATATTTGCGGAGGACGCAACCAAATGGCCGGGTTTCTTCACGTTACTCTACTCCACACAACTCGCCAGCAGAAACGCACCAGCTTGCAAAACTCTACAAGAGCGTTTCGCGGAAATGAAGGGACGGGAAGCCGCGCCGCCCATACAGGAAGCAGCTTACGCCGATTTCATATTCCCCCTATTGACCACGCTTGTAGTCAGTCGTATTGACCACGTGTGTAGTCGATAGGGTTTCCCATCATGATGCAGATCTCAGCCGCTGAACTAGAAGTCATGGGGGTCCTCTGGGAGGAACCCGGTCTCGCCGCGTCCGATGTCCATGAGAAGCTGGGCGATGGGAAAGACTGGAATGTCCGCACAGTCAAAACCTTCCTCGCCCGCCTGGTCGAGAAAGGCGCCCTCACCACCCGTGAGGATGGCCGCCGCTATCTCTATTTCCCCGCCATCGACGAGGCCGAATACAAGGCCAAGGCCGCCGGCCAGTTCGTGGACCGTGTGTTCTCCGGCCGCGCCGCACCGCTGGTGGCCCACCTCGCCGACACGCGCGGCCTTACCCATGACGATATCGCCGAACTCGAAAAGCTTCTGGGGGAGCTGAAGAAATGATTATCCAGCTTCCGGACACCTATCTGGCTCATGCGCTTGAAGCGGCTCTGGCCGTTACGCTGCTGATCATCCTGGTGCTTATCATCCGCAAGCCGGTGGCCCGGCATTTCGGCGCCGGCACCGCCTACGCCCTCTGGCTGCTCCCGGTGGCCCGGCTGGCGCTGCCGCCCTTGCCGCATGACGTGCAGACCTCCCTTTTCAGCTGGTTCCGGCTTCCTGCGGCCAGCGATGTGGGTGCCGTCCCGGCCATCACCAGCACCGCGCACGAAACGGTCACCACCGCCTCGACAGTGGCCAGCAGCGCCGCCCCGGCTATCCCGGCCGAAAGTCTCCCGGCTGCCCAGCCGGTCATCACCGAGGCACCGGCCAACCTGGCCGCGCCCGCCCCGCTGCCGGGCCTCCTCGAAATGCCGGACCTTCTGGCTTATGCCGGCATGACCGTCCTTGCCGTCTGGCTCGCCGGGGTTGTCTATGTGCTCGCCCGCAGCCTCTACACCCACATGCAGTTCATGGCTGTGGTAGAGCGGGAAGGCCAGCCGGTGACCGGTCATCTGGAAGCGCTCTCGATTGAAGTGGCCCGCGAAGCTGGCCTCAAGCGGCTGCCTCGGATCGTCACCAGCCTGATCTCCAGCGGTCCCTTCGTCACCGGCCTCTTCCGCCCGGCCGTCGTTCTGCCCGCCTGGTTTGCCGAAGACTATTCCCGCACCGAAGCCCGCGCCGCCATTGCCCATGAGCTGACGCATGTGAAACGCGGCGACCTCTGGGCCCTGCAGGCATCCGAAATCTTCCTTGCCCTGATGTGGTTCAACCCCCTCGCCTATATCGCCCGCCAGGCATTCCGCACCGATCAGGAAGCGGCTTGTGACGCCGATGTGCTGCGCCGCGGCCATGCCAGCCCCCATGCCTATGGCTCGACGCTGGTGAAAGCCGTGCGGATGCAGATGCCCGCCCGCATTGCGCTGACCACCAGCCTGCCCCTCACCCACGCCCTCAAGGAAAGGCTGAAGCTGATGTCCTATCCCGCCCCTGACTCGCGCCGCCGCTGGATCGGATTTGGCACCGCCGTTCTCCTCGGCGCCACCGCCCTTGCCGGCACGGCCTCTGTGGCGGCGGCCGGTGAAAACCACCGCAAGGATCTCAAAATCCAGAATGGCACGCTCTGGCTCGACGGCAAGAAGATCGACAACCGCCAGGTGATCCTGCTGACCGACCCGGTGCAGGGCATCCAGCCCACCCCGCCGGTGCCGCCGGAAGTCAAGGACCTGTCGGCCAGCATCGCAAGAGATGTGGCCGAGTTCACCGGCCCGGAAGTGCTCGGCACCGTCGCCGACATGAGCAAGGACCCGGACTTCCTGGAAATCACCCGCCTCAGCGCCGAGCTTGCAATGATGGGCGCAAGCCTCGGCACCGAAGCGGCCTTTGAAGGCATCTCGATGAACTTCGCCGGCATGTCCGAACAGGAAATCGATGCCTGGGCCGAAGAGTTTGAAGCCCGGATAGAGGCCAAAGCTGCGGCAATCGAAGCGCGCGCCGCTGAGATGGAAGCTCAGATCGAAGCCCGCTCTGCCCGGCTTGAAGCACGTATGGACAAGGCCAACGAGGTTCGCGCCGAGGCACTTGAGCGCCATATAGAAGCCAATGCCGCGCGCATCGAGGCTGAAGCGGCCCGCATCGAAGCCGAAGTCGAGCGCCATTATGGCAAGGATTTCGAAGCCCGGATCGAAGCGCGCACTGCGGTGATCCCCGAGCTGGTCGAGGAGTGCGTCACCCTCAACCTGGCCGATGGTGAAACCCGGATCATCGAGCGCAAGACCGGTGACGGCCTCAGCGTGAAAATCGCCTGCTCCGCCGGGAATAAGGATGTCCTGCGCAGCCAGGCTACGATGGGCTACATCAATTCGAATACCGGCCTCAGCGAGGAAGAGAAGGCCACGTTCCGCCAGCAATTTTCTGCCGGCGACAAGCGCATCTTTACCTTCTCCACCAAGACCAGCACGGACAAAACGCCCGCTGCGCCGATCCCGCCGGCAGCGCCGCAAGCCCCGGCCGCCCCGTCGGAGCTGCTGGGGGAGGAGAAGCATACGAGCCTCTTCCCCTTCTCCCCGGCCCTGCGCCTGAATGAGGAGAGCTGCGGCACGGCCTGAACCAGCGCTTCCCGCGCCCGGCAGTTGCGGCTAGGGTCGAGCAAAAGCTCACTGCCCGGAGGCCCGCCTGCATGATGATCCGCTTTGCCCTGGCTGCTATGGCGCTTGCCTCACTCGGCGCCTGCGCGACCCAGCCTGAGCCCTGCACCACCGAATGGGTGCAATACCGCACTGACCGCATCCTCGGCAAATTCGCCATGGAGAATCGCGGCCTCGTCAATGATCTGCGCCGGCTGACGCGCGAAGATGGCCGGGTTGATCCGGTGCAGAGCGTGATCCTCGCCGCCAAGGCCGAAGACATCCAGCGCTTTGCCCGCAGCTTTGAAACCGTCGTGGTGCCGGAACTGAATTCAGCCATTGCGCAATGCGGGCGGCATGAGAATTTCGTGCCGGCCTTCACCCAGTTCCTGCGCAATGAAGGCGTGCCGGAAGCCTCTCTGCAATGGATCGGCCCGATCCTGGCGATCGTCCAGGCGATGCAGGCGGACGGGCAGCTCCAATCTTCCTCGCGCCCCTGATCTGCGGAGGACGGACATGCAGACCCTGATCGTTGTTCCCGCCCGCTATGGCTCCACCCGGCTGCCGGGCAAACCGCTGGCCAAGATCGCCGGCAAGACGATGGTAAGCCGCGTGGCAGACCTTGCCCGGCGCGCGGCGGCCCAACTCGGCAGAGGCACCGAATGCGTGGTCGCCACGGATGACACACGCATCCTCGAATATTGCCGCGACAATAACATCAGTGTCGTGATGACCGACCCCGCCCTGCCCTCAGGGTCTGACAGGGCCCTGGCCGCGGTTGATGGCCTCGGCATGAGCCCGGACTTCGTGGTGAACCTGCAGGGCGACGCGCCCTTCACGCCCGTGGCCCATGTTGTGGCGGTGGTCAAAGCGCTTGAAAAATCCGGCGCCGACGCGGCCACGCCCTATATCCAGCTGAGCTGGGCCGCGCTCGACCAGCTGCGCGCCCACAAGGCGGAAACGCCCTTCTCCGGCACGACGCTGGTGAGAAATCCCAAGGGCCAGGCGATCTGGTTTTCCAAGAATATCCTGCCTGCCATCCGCAAGGAGCCTGAGCTCCGTAAGCTGAACGATCTCTCGCCGGTCTGCCAGCATGTCGGCCTTTACGGCTTCCGTCTCGACACGCTGCGCCGATATTGCGCGATCCCCGAAAGTTATTATGAGCGCCTGGAGGGGCTGGAACAGCTGCGCCTGATCGAGAACGGGTTTACTGTTCAGGCCGTCGAGGTAAAGCCCGGCCGGATCGCCATTCCCGGCATTGATACGGCTGAGGATATTGCCGTTGCCGAGCGGCTCGTGGCCGAGCTGGGCGAGCCGGACGCAGCCTGAGCCATGGCGCACCTGTTTATCGTCCGCCATGGCAACACCTTCGACAAGGGCGATACCGTCACCCGTGTCGGCGCGCGCACCGATCTCCCGCTCTCCGTCTCTGGCCGCGAGCAGGCCCGCCATCTTGCCGTTCACTTTGCCGGAACGCGCTTCACCGCCGCCCTTTGCTCCACGCTGGTGCGTACCCGGCAGACAGCCCGCGCGATCCTCAGCCAGCGGAGCGACCGCCCGGCCCTGCTGATCGCGCCTTTCCTGACCGAAATCGACTATGGCCCGGATGAAAACCAGCCGGAAGAAAAGGTCGCCGCGCGCCTTGGCCCGGCGCTGGACGCCTGGGACCGGGACGGCACACCTCCGCCGGGCTGGAAGGTTGACCCCGGCGTCCTCCGCGCGGGCTGGCGGGCCCTACTCGCGCGGGCAGCAAAGTTGCCGGAAGACGCCAACGCGCTGGTGGTTACCTCCAACGGCATCGCCCGCTTCCTGCCCGATGTGGTGGACGAAATGCCCGCCGGGCTTGACCGGAAGCTGAAGACGGGGGCCTGGGGCGAACTGATGGTAACACCGGCCCGCAGCGGACTGCTCAGCTGGAACCAGCGCCCCTGATCCTCAGGCCACATCCCGCTGGATATCAAAGCGGAGCGCAGACGGCCCGCCAATCGGCAGCACGAAGGCGACCGTCGTGCCCTCGCCATAGATGGACGAGAGCAGCATCCGCCCGCCATGCATCTCGGCAAAGGATTTGGTGAGGGCGAGGCCGAGGCCCGTGCCCTGATGGTTTCGGTCTTTGGATTCGGCCACCTGCTCGAAAGGCTGGGCAAGGCGTGGCAGGTCTTCGGGCGGAATGCCGATCCCGGTATCGGTGACGCCGAAATAGATGTCGGTGCCCCGCTGCTGCACGCGCACCGTGATGGTGCCGGCATTGTCGGTGAATTTTATGGCGTTGGAGAGCAGGTTCAGCATCATCTGCCGGATGGCGCGGTGATCGGCGTCGATGTCGGGCAGATTGTCTTCGGCTTCGAGCACAAGCTGGATCGCCTTTTCCTCGGCCTTGCGGCGGATCATGCGCATAGCGGCGTCCACCGGGTCGATGGGATCAATCGGCTGTGGGCTGATGGTCATCTTGCCCGCTTCGATCTTGGCCATGTCGAGGATGTCGTTGATCATGTCGAGCAGGTGCTGGCCGGACATCAGAATGTCCTTGGCATATTCCTTGTACGACGGATCACCCAACGGCCCGGCGAGTTCATTCGTCATGATTTCCGAAAAGCCGATCACGGCATTCAGCGGCGTGCGCAGCTCATGGCTCATATTGGCCAGGAACGCGGATTTGGCGAGCGCGGCGCGCTCGGCCTTTTCCTTCTCTTCGGAATATTTCCGGGTGAGTTCATTGGAGTGGCCTTCGGAACGCTCAAGGTCCAGCGCGGCGCGGCGCAGCTTTTCCTTCTGCTTCTTCAACTCGTCCTCGTTGCGGACATTTTCGGTCACATCGATGCCGACCGTGATCAATCCGCCATCCGGCGTGGCGCGCTCTACCATCTTCAGCCAGCGACCATTGCGCAGGGCGAGCATCGTCGTGCGCATATCTTCCTCGGACCGGCGCTCACTGGCCACCGCTCCTGCCCGCGCGATCACCACCGTGTCATGGCTCATGCCCGGCCGCAGCGTGTCCTGCAGGCCGAAATCCAGCGCGAAGGCGCGGTTCCAGTAGAGCAGGCGCTTGCGCGTATCCCAGAGAGCGAAGGGGCCGTTGAAGCCTTCGATGGCGTTGCGCAGGCGGCGCTCGGCCGTCTTCACCCGGTCTTCAGCCTGCTTGCGCTCGGTCGCGTCCATCATGATGCCGCCGAAAACGGTCGTGCCGGTGACAGGATCGGTGGAGACACTGCCGCGCATCTCGATCCAGCGCAGCGGGCTGGTCTGGGCAATGAAGGTCAGGTGAACCCAGCCGATGCTGCGGGCTTTGGAGAAGCCCTCCTTCACATAGCTGCGGCTTTCCACCGGCACGCGGTCGAGCAGCTCCTCAAGCGGCACGCGGCCTGAACTGGCGATGCCGACCAGATCTGCCGCCCCCTCGCTGAGGAACAGGGCGCCGGGGCCCTGATACCATTCCCAATAGCCCGCCCGCGCCCCGCGCATCACAAGGCCGAGGATACGGTCGGACTCCTCATTCCGGGTTTCCTGGATCGCGATCTCCCGCTGGCGCAGGGAAAGCCGCCGTGACAGACCGAACAGCGTGAAGGTGGGCGCGGCCACCAGGAGGGCAAAAATCGCGAAGCTGAGAAGATCAGCCCGCGTCAGCAGGGGTTGCCTGACTGCGACGCAGACTGACAGCGCGCCGCTGCCCGCCAGGGCGCAGGCGGTTGCCGCGCGTGTGCCGCCCGCAGAGATGATCCGGGGACGGGATGTGACTGCAGCCGCTGCGGCCGCCAGGGACGTATCGCCAGACCCGAACGTATTGCCTTCGCCCAGCAGGGTAATCCGGGCCCCTTCTCCCGGCTGGCCAATCAATTGGGAGGCCTGCGTCAGCGCCATGACGGGATTGCGCTCGTCCAGCGCCGTCAGGAAGACGATATCTCCCTGCGCCGAGAGGCCGATCAGGGCGCCTTCTTCCATCATCCGGTTGGCCGCCGCCACGCCCGCGCCAAGGCGGGAGGTTTCGGGCGATTGCGACGCATCGCGCAGGGAGACGATGGCATCGATGCCGGGCGTGAGACTGGCGGTTTCAGCCCGCGGAACACTGCCCCCCTCGGCAATCGAAATGGCGGTTAGGGCAACATTGCCCGCCGCTTCAATCCGCGCGGCCAGGTGGCGGGCTTCGCTCTCGATCTGGCTGAGGCGGCTGGCTTCGGCGGTCTGGCGCTCGTCCCAGGCCTTGAGGCCAAGCGCAAGCGCCAGGAGTCCGAGGATCAGCGGAACCAGAACGCGCAGCCGGCGTGCCTCAGCCTTTGCTGCAGCCGTATCTGCGGCAGCAGCTGGTGTCAGCTGAGAACGGGCCTGCGATCTTGCCAAGGTGGAGCCTGACGCCTGCTACTTCCGGGAAACAGTCAGCCTACCTTTTCCGCCCGAAACATTGACCGCTCGTTAACAAAGTTAGCTGTGGAATTAACCTTTCGCGTCCCCATCGAGGGCGCGGCTGGCAATATCCATTGCATTGGGAGAAAGCCCTGCTGCAACAAGGCGCTTGAGGCATCCTTCCGCCTCTGCGCCTGCCTTGGGTTCCAGCAGGCGCCACTGCTCGAACGCCGTCATCAGGCGCGCGCCGAGGGCGGGATTGGCCTTGTCGGCCGCCAGGATCGTCTCTTCCACCGCGCGGTAGCCGGAGCCGTCGGGGGCGTGGAAAGCGGCGAGGTTCTGCATCGCAAAGGCGGCGACCACCGAGCGCACCCGGTTGGGATTGCGCAGGTCAAAATCCGGATGGGCTATCAGGCGGCGGACATCCTCTGCCGTGCCCAGGCCAGCCTGAACCGAGAACCATTTGTCCATGACAAGGGCGTTCTGCTTCCATCTGGCTTCAAAATCGGCCAGCGCCTCTGCCTTGCCCGCCCCTGCCGAAACCGTCAGCGCACGCAGCGCCGAGAGCTGCTCGGTCATGTTTGGGGCGTTGCGGTAGAGGCCAAGCAGGGCATCAGCCGCGTCACCGCGCCCGCCCAGTAGCATGATAAAGGCCGAACGCAGCGCGCGGATGGACGCCTGCTCTGCGCCCGGATTGTAGGGAGCTGGCGAGGCTTTCGCGAGGGTTTCGGAAATCTCGGAGGCGAGTTCGGCGGCAATCGCGGCCTGCAGCTTGCGGCGGGCGGCCGAGAGGGCGACCGGATCGGCAGGCTCGCGCTCCAGGAACAGCTCGCCCACATCCGGCAGGCGTGTCAGCAGCGCGGCGAAGGCCGGGTCGCCCATTGCGCCGCGAACGGCCTGGCCGATAGCGCCAACAAGGGCCGTATCGGGCGCGGTCTGCGAGCCGTCTGCCAGGGTGAGGATTTCCTCCTTGATCAGCGTCTGCAGACCATCCCAGGTATTGAACGGGTCTGTCTCGGCCCGGACGAGCGCCAACCGCTCATCCCGGCTCAGCGCGCGCTTGAGGCGCACCGGGGCGGAGAAATCGCGGTTGAGGGACACAAGCGGGCGCGCGCTGCCAGCCGGCAGGCGGAACACCATTTCGGCGTGCTCGGTATCCAGCACATAGAGGAACGGCTCTGCCGCGCGGTCAGTAGCGGCGACATGCCCGCCCTTCCCGTCCAGCAGCGCGGAAAGCAGCGGCACCGGCACCGGCTTCTTCACCGGCTGGCCATGGGTGGGGCGTGTGTATTGGGAGAGCTTCACCGTCAGGGTCGAACTCGCCTCGTCCCAGCTTTCCTCCACCGTGATTTCCGGCGTGCCGGCCTGAGCATACCAGCGGCGGAACTGGGAGAAGTCCTGCCCCGTGGCCGCTTCAAAGCAGGCGTAAAAGTCTTCAATCGTGACCGCCTGGCCATCATGGCGCTCAAAATAGAGATCCATGCCTTTGCGGAAATCCTGCGTGCCGATCTGCCTGCGGAGCATCCCGATCAGCTCGGAGCCTTTTTCATACACGGTTGCCGTGTAGAGATTGTCGATGGCGGCGTAATTGTCCGGGCGCACCGAATGGGCCAGCGGGCCGGCATCTTCGGCAAACTGCCGGGCGCGCAGCTTGATCACATCCTTGATGCGCTGGACCGGGCGCGAGCGCATGTCGGCGGAGAAGTTCTGATCCCGGAAGACGGTCAGCCCTTCCTTCAGGCAGAGCTGGAACCAGTCACGGCAGGTGATGCGGTTGCCGGTCCAGTTGTGGAAATATTCAT
Source organism: Hyphomonas sp. NPDC076881 (assembly GCF_050269995.1). Taxonomy (NCBI): domain Bacteria; kingdom Pseudomonadati; phylum Pseudomonadota; class Alphaproteobacteria; order Hyphomonadales; family Hyphomonadaceae; genus Hyphomonas; species Hyphomonas sp. NPDC076881. The sequence goes on from NZ_JBNNJJ010000018.1 coordinate 12,703, forward strand.
GCGCCACAATGGATTCGATGGCTTCAAAGTCCAGATCGGTGGCCGTGGCTTCATCGGCCAGCACATAGGCGGAGTTGAAGATGTTGAGGCCCTTGTTCTCCATGGCGCCGAAATTGAAGTCGCGCACGGCTACGATGTTGAAGACGCCAAGATCATATTCGCGGCCATAGGCTTCCTCATCCCAGCGCATGGAGCGTTTGAGGCTGTCCATCGCCCAGGCAGCGCGGGCAGCCTCGCCCTTGTCGACATAGATGCCGAGATCGACAGGCTTGCCGCTGGCGGTGGTGAAGCTGTCGCGCAGCACATCATACTCGCCGGCGCAGAGGGCGAAGAGATAGGCAGGTTTCTTATGGGGATCGTCCCATTCGGCAAAATGCCAGCCGCCCTCCAGATCGCCCGCCTCCCCCGGCGTGCCGTTGGAAAGGAGGTGAGGATATTTCGCCTTCTCCGCTTCAATCCGCACACGGAAACTGCTCATTACATCCGGACGGTCGGGATAATAGGTGATGCGGCGGAAGCCGATGGCTTCGCACTGGGTGCAGAAACGGCCGCCAGAGATGTAGAGCCCTGAGAGGGCCGTGTTCTTCTCCGGCGAAATCTCCACCACAGTTTCAAGGGTGAACGGGCCGGAGGGCGGCGCCATCAGCGTCAGCCCGTGATCATCCAGCGCATAGTCCGAAGGCGGCAGGATCGAGAGGGAAGATCCTTCGGGGGCGAGCCGGATGGATTTCAGCGTCAGAGCTTCCCCGTCGAGCCGCATCGGGCCGCTGCCTGCCGGGGTCACCTTCATTGTGGCGCGCACCTGCGTGGTGGCGGGGTCCAGCCGGAACTCAAGGCGGACCTCATCAATCGAGAAGGGATAGGGCGTATAATCGGCAAGGCGGACGGCGACAGGGGTTTCAGTTCGCATCAATCGGGTCTCCGGGAGGGGTGACAGGCCTGCAGGGATACCGGAGCGGGGCTGCGCCGTCGAGGCCCGTTGCCCATGCGGCGGGCCTCTGGCAAAGGGAGGCCATGCGTTATCCTCCCTCTTTGCGGCTGATCCGCAGGCTGGCCGCGTTTGCCGCCCTGATGGTTGCCATCGTTGTTGCCTATCTGTCGCTGATGCCGGTGGATGAGGGCCCGGCGCCTGTCTTTACCGACAAGGTGAACCATTTCCTGGCCTATGCCGGGCTTGCCGCCCCTCTGACGCTCGCCCTGCATCCCAAGCGCTGGCTGAGCGCGGTGATCGTGGCCACGGTTTACGGGATCGGGCTGGAATTTGCCCAGGCGATGGGGGATGCCGGCCGCGAAGGCTCGGTGCTCGACGCGCTGGCAAACTTTCTGGGCGCGATGGCGGGCGCGGCGCTGATCCGTTTCGCGGCGGGCGTGCGGCCCTGATCACTCGGCCGCGGTCGCGGCGGCGGTTTCTTCTTCCAGGCGATAAACAGCCCGCAGGATCTTGGCGCAGCGCGCCGCCACCGGGCGCAGCTCCTCGGGCACATTCTTCGGATTGGCGGCGGCGAACTCGGCAATCTTGCGGGCCACGCGGAAAAGATCGGGCGTATGGGCGATCATCCGGGCCTGATGTTCGACACGGGCCGGGTCGCGGTCATATTCCGTGGCCGGCACCCGCCAGCCGCTGTTGGGCCCGTCATCGGTAGCAACCGCCGGATAGGTGCCCGGTGTCACGCCAAGCTCCACCTGCCCTTCCCCGGAGCGCCATTTCATCAGGCGCCGGACGACCCGCCACTGCTCGATCAGCGTGTCATCCTCGTCGTCTTCTTCTTCGCTGCGCTCCAGGCGGTGCATGGCCTCTTCAGACACAAGCTCATGCGCCTGAAACAGCCGGCCGAGGCCGCAATCATAGGTAATCCGCAGGGGCTCATCCACACCCTTCACCCAATGGGGCACCACCCGCTCGATCGGCACCCAGGTGCCCACCGGCTTGACGTAAACCCGCTGAGACTTGTGAAACAGCGCCTTGGCCATGACGGACGACCCCACCTCGATCAACCCGCATACATGCCAGAGGAGTATGTCGCCGAGGTAAGCACAATCGATCAAATTTCCCCGAAGTCACGGGCGATTTTGTTTCCCTTGGGTCACGGCTTTCCGTGCGCGTAAAGCGCGCTATGGTTTCTCATCAGCGATAAACGAGACACGCCCGCAAGGGCGATTGGGAGCCTGACGCGCCATGAATTTCGATTTTTCCGAAGACCAAAAGTTCCTTGCCAATGAGGCCCGGAAATTCCTTTCGCAGGAATGCACCACGGCTGTCGTGCGCACGGTTCTGAACGATGACAAGAAAGCCTACCACAAGGAGCTGTGGGGCAAGATCGGCGAGATGGGCTGGCTGGGCGCGGCCATTCCGGAAGAGCATGGCGGCCTGGGCCTCGGCATGCTGGAAATGTGCGTGCTGGCAGAAGAAATGGGCCGCGCGATTGCGCCGGTACCGTTTGCCTCCACCGCCTATTACCTGACCGAAGCGGTAAAGCTGGCCGGCAGCGACGGCCAGAAAGCCGCCCTGCTGCCGAAGATTGCTGCCGGCGAAGTGATCGGCGCCTATGCCGCCAGCGAAGGCCCCGGCCATCCCGACGCCGCCAGCCTGAAGACCACGTTCGATGGCAAGACCCTTTCGGGCACCAAGATCCCGGTGACCGATGGCGACATCGCCACCCATGCCATTGTTCTGGCCAAGGAAGGTTCGGGCGCCTCGCTGGTGCTGGTAGACCTCTCCGGCGCCGGCGTTACCCGCAAGAGCGTGCAGACGCTCGACCCGACGCGCAGCCATGCCGAGATCACCTTCTCCGGCACCCCAGCCGAGCGCCTCGGCGGCAAGGGCGAAGGCGAAACGCTGAATGATGAGCTGCTCAACCGCGTGGCCGTTCTGCTGGCCTTTGAACAGCTGGGCGGCGCTTCGGTCTGCCTCGATATGGCCAATGACTATGCCAAGAACCGCTACGCCTTTGGCCGTCCGATCGGCGGCAACCAGGCGATCAAGCACAAGCTGGCCGACATGTATGTGAAGAACGAAGTGGCCCGGTCCAATTGCTATTACGGCGCCTGGGCGCTTTCCACCGGCGCCGCCGAACTGCCGGAAGCCGCCGCTGCCGCCCGCGTCGCTGCGTCGGAAGCCTACTGGTTTGCCTCGAAGGAAAACATCCAGACGCATGGCGGTATGGGCTTCACCTGGGAAGTCGATTGCCACCTCTTCTATCGCCGCGCCAAGCTGCTGAACGTTCAGGCCGGCGCGCCGAAGGTCTGGAAGGAAAAGCTGGTGCGTGCCCTTGAGGCCAAGAATGCGGCCTGAGGCATCTGCCTCTTACGGAAGGACCGGGCGGCAGGAGATGTCCCGCCGCCCGGCGCCCGGATTATTCTGCCGCAGCGGCAGGAACGCCCGGATAATTGTTCGTTCCGGCCGACTTCCAGGTGAGGGTATCTGCCGGCGTGTTGCCCGGGCCGGTGAAGACCTGCAGCGTGGCCGTGTCGTAGGAGATGTCGAAGTTCTCGATCACGGCATTCCCCTCGCCCGAATAGGTCGAGTAGTTGTTGAGCGTGGCATTCGTCAGCTTCCAGACCTGGCGGCCCGGCGCGCCATCGGTGGTCATCGTGATCTGCAGGGACGGAACGCTCGTCGCGTTGATGACATGGCTCAGAACCTTGACGGACGAGGTGTCGAAGCTGCGCGTGACATAGAGCGAGCCGGTGTAGAGTTCGGACCGCTTGGGCTCGACCGGCATGTAGGTTTCCGGGTCATAGACAGGCTGCTGCGAGACGCTGAAGGTCAGGTTGGTGGCAGGAATCTTGGTACCGCCGACATCGATCTCGATACCGGCATGGGCAAGCCCAGCGATCAGCAGAGAAGCCGCTGCGGCACCGATGAACCTGCGAGATTTCGTAACGACTTGCGACATGAGTATCCGTCCCTTTTTCTTTTGGCGCCCCCGGCGGAATCGCCCCGGCGCGTGAATGTCATAGGACGACGCAATTCCGGATGGAATATGGCAACACGCTGGCAGCATCCGAACACGGCAAAAAAATCCGGGGACAGAGCCTTCCCGCCCTCCCCCACCCGATAATCCGAACAACAAACACAGACGATAACGAACGGAGTGCCCCATGGACTTCAATGATACCCCCGAAGAAGCCGCCTTCCGCAAGGAGGCCAACGACTTCCTCTCCAAGCATCTGGAGCTGAAGAACGGTGCCAAGCCACGCGCATCCGGCGAGTCCGCACTCGCCCGCGCAAAAGCCTGGCAGAAGACCAAGGCGGAGAACAAGTTCGCCCAGATCACCTGGCCCAAGGAATGGGGCGGGCGCGGCGGCACCTCAATGGAAGCCGTTATCTGGGGCCAGGAAGAGGCCAAGTATGACGCGCCGACCGGCCCGTTCGCCATTGGCCTGGGCATGTGCATCCCCACCGTGATCGCGTTCGGCTCTGACGAGCACAAGAAGAAATATGTCCAGAAAGCCCTCTTTGGTGAGGAAATCTGGTGCCAGCTCTTCTCCGAACCCTCTGCCGGTTCTGACGTGGCGGGCCTGAAGACCCGCGCGGTGAAGGATGGCGATCATTGGGTGATCAATGGCCAGAAGGTCTGGACCTCGGGCGCCCACTATTCCGACTACGGCATTCTGCTGGTCCGCACCGACCCCAAAGTGCCCAAGCACAAGGGCCTGACCATGTTCATCGTGAACATGAAACAGCCCGGCGTGGAAGTCCGCCCGATCCACCAGGCCTCCGGTGGCCGCGAATTCAACGAGGTGTATTTCACCGATGTGCGCATCCCGGACTCCGACCGTCTCGGCGAAGTCGGCGCGGGCTGGAAAGTGGCCCTCGTGACGCTGATGAACGAGCGCCTCGCCGTCGGCGGCTCGCCGGGCCCCGACTGGGGTGAGATCATGGCCTACGCCAAGACCGCCGGTACGATGGACGATCAGGCCTTCCGCGAGAAGCTGGCCGACTGGTACGTGGCCGCGCAAGGCTACAAGCTGACGAAGTTCCGCACGCAGACGGCCCTGTCCCGTGGCCAGACGCCCGGCCCGGAAAACTCGATCGGCAAGATCATCACCGCCAACCACCTGCAGGACATCTGCAACTCGGCCATCGAGATGCAGGACCATTACGGCATCATCACCGAAGCTGACCGGATGCCGGCTGATGCGATCTTCCAGCAGAGCTTCATGTGGGCGCCGGGCCTGCGGATTGCCGGGGGCACCGACGAGATCCTGAAGAACATCATCGCCGAGCGCGTGCTGGGCCTGCCCCAGGATGTGCGCGTCGACAAGGATCTGGCCTTCGACGAGATGAAGTCCGGCTGATCGGCCACCGCTTCAGAAAACAGAAACGCCGGCCGCGTCAGACGGGGCCGGCGTTTTCTTTTCCGGGGAAGGTTTCTCAGGGCTGGCGGGTGGCGTCGGCAATGAAGGCCGCCGCTTCCCGCGTGCAGGCGCGGCCAGCTTCCACCAGTGCTTCGGCGCGCGCCGCATCGGTGCGGCCCCGCGCATTGGCGGAGGTGGCAATCGAGGTCTGGCGGAAGACGCTGCGTTCCTTGCCGCGAAGGATCGTGCCTTCAAGGCGGCAGCGGGCCGTATCTCCCTTCAGGGTGAAATCGGAAATGCGCCACGAGAATTCGAAATCGGTGAAGGCGCCCGCCTGCGCCGGAAGGGCCACATTGGCGCCCTCCCCGCTCAACAGGTCAAGCAGGGCTTCCTGCATCAGGCTGGTGGCGCGGTCCGTCCACTGAACAGAACGCACATAGCGCATGGCGCCAGTATCATCTTCGGCGGCGATGGCGCGGCCAGCCAGCAGGCGGGAGGCTTCCGGCTCGCGCACGGTGACGGAGCCGGCCAGCTCATAGGCCGGATCAAGCGGGCCCAGCCGGTAGAGGGCATCTGCCGGATCACGCTGCGGGATGACGCTTGCGCAAGCGCCGAGCGACAGCGCGGCAGTGGCCAGGATCAGGGGGCGGAACATCAGCGTTTCTCCTCATAGGGCACAGCTTCACCGACCAGCAGCGACTGGGGATTGCTTTCCAGCTCCCTCAGGAAGCGGTCAAACCGGTTGAGCATGATGCGCAGCTCCTTGCTGGCAACACCGGCATTCTGGAAGGTCTCGGCGGCGGGGCCTTCGATGACGGCGGTGGCGGCGGCGACGGCCTCTGCGCTGCGGTCAAGTGTGCCGCTGGCCGATTTGGCGACGGTACGCAGATCAGCGACGAGGATTCTGAGATCTTCGGCAGCGGCCGCCAGGCTGGTATCGGCCGATTCGCCAAACTCCTGGAACTCGACCGACGCCTTCTCGAAGGCGACAGCCGCGCGGGAGACATCATCCACAGCGGCGGTGGCCTTGTCGATCAGGCCATCTTCGGCGGCGAGCTTTCCGGTGGCGATTTCGATATTCTTCAGCGTGGCATTGACCGAGGCGATGTTCTCGTCAGTCAGCATCTTGTTGATGTTGTCGAAGGTGAGGTTGGCGCGGCCAAGCGCCTGCGCGCCGCCGGCGACGATCTGGTCGACCAGCGTACGCTCTGACCGGATGACGGGCACAGGTTCGCCCGCGCGCGCTTCAAGCGGGCGGCCCGTGCCGGCGGTGATCTGAATGAAGGTCGTGCCGGTGATGCCGGCCAGCTGGATCGACGCGCTGGAATCTTCGCGTACCGGCGTTTCGCGCGAAACCCGCACCCGGGCGCGCACTTTGGAGGAGTCGCCCCGGTCTACCCGGACGGTTGCAACCTCACCCACCTTGATGCCGATATAGCGCACGGCGGCCCCCTCCTCCAGCGAGACCGGCCCATCGAACACGATGTCATAGGCTTTGTAGTCGCGGCTGAATTCCGACTGGCCGAGCCAGAGAACAAAGCCCGCGACCAGCGCGGCGGCGAGGATCACCAGACCGCCAATCAATGCATAGTTTGCCCGGGTTTCCATGGGTCCAAACGCTCCTAATAGCCTGCCGAGGCCGCACGTCCGCGCGGCCCGCCAAAGTATTGCTGTATCCAGGGGTGATCGACGCGCCGCAGCTCGTCCATCGTGCCGACGGCCAGCACGCGCTTCTCGCCGATCACCGCGATCCGGTCACAGACGGCGTGCAGCGTGTCGAGATCGTGGGTGACGAGGAAGACGGTGAGGCCAAGCGCCTGCTGCAGATCGCGGATCAGCTTGTCAAAGGCTGCCGCCGTGATGGGGTCAAGGCCGGCGGTCGGCTCGTCCAGGAACAGAAGTTCCGGATCAAGCGCCAGGGCGCGGGCAAGCGCAGCACGCTTGCGCATGCCGCCGGAAAGGTCTGCGGGGTATTTGTCCCCGGTGCTGGGGGAAAGGCCCGCCATCTGGATTTTCATATCGGCAAGCTGCACGCGCAGGGCCGGATTGAGATCGGTATGCTCGCGCATCGGCACCATGACGTTTTCCCGCACGGTGAGGTTCGAGAACAGGGCCCCATCCTGGAACATGATGCCCCAGCGGCGCTCCAGCGTGGTACGCTCCTCCCGGCTCAACATCCCGAGTTGCTCGCCGAAAACTTCGACGGTGCCGGATTCAGGCTGTTTCAGCCCTACGATTGCCCGGAGCGTGACCGATTTACCGCCCCCGGACGGACCGATGATGCCGATGACTTCACCGCGCGGAATGTCGAGATCAAAACCATCCAGCACGACATTGCGGCCATAGGCGACTTTCATGTCGCGGATCTTGATGACGGGTTCGGCGCTCATATGCCCATCTCCATGTAGAAGATGGCAAACAGCGCATCGATGACGATGATGGCGAAGATGGCCTGAACCACCGATGTGGTGGTCGCCTTACCGAGCGACTGGACCGAACCGCCCACCTGCAAGCCCTGGCGGCAGGCGATCAGCGCCACGACGAGACCAAACACCGGGGATTTCGACATGCCGACCCAGAACTGGTCGAGCGTCACGGCGGCCCGCATCTGCTCCAGGAACACCGCTGGTGCGATATCCAGCGTGCTCCAGCAGACGGCCATGCCGCCGGCGATGCCGGAGACGGTGGCCACGAAAGTCAGCACCGGCGTCATCACCAACATGGCGATGACCCGCGGCGCGACGATGACATCCATCGGCTTGAGACCCAGCGTCTGCATCGCGTCGATTTCCTGACGCATCTTCATCGAGCCGATCTGGGCGGTGAAAGATGAGTTCGTGCGGCCCGCCAGCACGATGCCCGTTAGCACCACGCCGAATTCGCGCAGAACGGCAAAGCCAATCAGCTGGACAGTGAAAACCTCCAGCCCGAAATCGCTGAGCAGCGTCGCGCCGATAAAGGCGATGACGAGGCCGACGAAGAAGGAGAGGAAGGCGATGATCGGCATCGCATTGAGGCCGGCCTCTTCCATCACCGAAACGATGGATGTCCAGCGCAGCTTCCAGGGCTGGGTGGCGAGGCGGGCGACCGTGACGAGGGTTTCGCCAAGGAAAGCCAGGCTGGCCTGCGTTTCCTTTACGAAATCAACGCTGCCCTTGCCCGTCCGCTCCAGCAGGGCGAGAAGGCCGGTATCGCGCCTCTCAGGCGGCGGGGCCGGCTCGGCATGCGCGTGAACCTGTTCGAGCAGGCTCTCCACGGAAGGATGCTCGCCCAGGATACGGGGCGGCCAGGCAGCGCCCTTTTCGCGCAGGGTGCGGTCAATCAGATACGCGCCGGAGGTGTCGAGGCGCCCCAGCGCGGATACATCGAGACATTCCGGGACATCTCCGGACACCGCGTGCAACAGGGCATCCAGCTGGTTGATCGTCGCCACCGTCCAGTCTCCGCTGAGGCGGAGGACGCGGCCTTCATCGCTCTCTTCAAGCGTGAAGCTGGGGGCGGTAGAGTTCAGCATTCTTCTGGTCCTGACTGACCTCCATAGCAAAACATGCTTAAGGACGGCGTGTGCCAAACCAAGACAATTCGTCTGTGAGGATTAACCCATGGGTCATTTCCGGCTTGAAGCTGCTCATATTTCCACCCCTCTGAACGCGGCTTTCGCGATTTCCCGCGGCGCCAAGACGAGCGCCGAAACCGTGCGCGTGCGCCTCACGGATGGGGATAACTCCGGACGGGGGGAAAGCGTTCCCTATGGCCGGTATGGGGAGACGGTAGACTCTGTCCTGGGGGAGATCGAAGCGGCGCGAGCAGAGATCGAGGCCGGGATCAGCCTTGAGGCGCTGCAGAGCCTGATGAAGCCGGGCGCAGCGCGCTGCGCGGTGGACTGCGCGCTGTGGGATCTGGAAGCGAAGAAGACGGGCAAGCCAGTCTGGCAGCTCGCAGGGCTGCCACGCCCCAGACCGGTGGAGACCGCGATGACAATTACCCTGGACGCGCCCGCCGCCATGGCGAACGCCGCACGCGCGGCGCCGGGCCGGTTGCTGAAGCTGAAACTTGGCGGGGCGGGCGACATTGCCCGGCTGCAGGCGGTGCATGAGGCACGGCCCGAGGCGCGCCTGATCGCCGACGCCAATGAAGGCCTCTCCCCTGCCGACCTGCCGGCGCTGGTGAAGGCAGCGGCGGGCCTCGGCGTGGTGCTGCTCGAGCAGCCCCTGCCCGCCGGCCAGGACGAAGCACTGCTGAAGCGGCCAGGCGCGGTGGCCCTCTGCGCCGATGAGAGCGCCCATACCCGTGCCGACATCCAGATCCTCGCCCGCTGCTATGACGCGGTGAATATCAAGCTCGACAAGGCGGGCGGGCTGACCGAGGCGATGGCCATGGCGCGCGCCGCGCGCGGGGCGGGCATGGGCGTGATGGTGGGCTGTATGGTGGCGGGTTCCCTATCGATGGCGCCGGCGGTGCTGCTGGCGCAGCTGGCAGATGCGGCAGATCTGGACGGGCCGCTCTGGTTGGCGGGCGATATTGAAGGGGGTCTGACGTATACGGACGGTGTTGTGGCGCCGCCGGGGGCGGCGCTCTGGGGTTGAGCGGAACGCGGCGGCAGGCCGGATCCGGCGAACCGCCCCTCCCCGTCAGTTGGCCGGGCCGGTGACGCTTTCGATGGGCAGCACATAGTGGCGGTTGCAGAACTGGCAGTCGATGGCGAGGGTGCCATCGGGCTCAACCAGATCACGCAGCGACTCTTCGGGCATGCCGCGCAGCGTGTGCAGAAGGCGCTCCTCATTACAGGTGCAACGATCATCGACTGCGCGGCTGTCTTCCAGGCGCACGCCCTGTTCATGGAACAGCCGGAAGAGAAGATCCGTCATCGGAAGGCCGGGGTCTGACAGTTCGGCAGGTGTCAGCGTGGAGAACAGGGCCTCTGCTTCACGCCAGGCTTCCTGCGTGTCGCCCCGGGTCTCGTCGCCGGCGATGCGCTGGATCATCATGCCGCCGCAGATCCAGTCGCCGCCTTCGGTAGGCTCAACCGACAGCCGGATACGCGAGGGCACCTGCTCGGACATGCTGTAATAATCCTCCGCACACTGGGCAAGCGTGCCTTTGTTGAGCGGAACGATGCCCTGATAGGGCTGCAGGTTGGGATTGTCCTGCAGCAGGATCAGGCCAAGCCGGCCGGCGCGCCCGAAAAGCTGGGGCATATGCGGCGGCTTGCCCTTGTTGAGGCGGTCAAGATTTGCCCAAGCCTCTTCATCATAGCGGGCATAGCCGCGCACGCCGCCATTGGTGGTATATTCTCCCACAAGCATCCGCACCGGGCCATCGCCTTCGGCCTGAACCAGGATGCGCCCGTCAAACTTCAGCGACGAGCCGACAAGGGCCGCCAGCGCGACCGCCTCGCCCAAGATGCGGGCGAGGTTTTCCGGGTAATCATGCCGGGCCAGGATCGGGGTGAGGCTGCCCGCGCCCATGCGCACGGCGCGCCCGCGGATGGGGCGGTCCTCAATCTGGAAACTGGCAGTGAAATCACCGGTCTGGAAGGCAGGCAGGGTCATGGAGCATATCCCGTTCGGGGCAATGGGGCGTTCAAGGCGCCCCATGTGGCAGCGAGGGGCCCTTATCGCAAGGGGGCGCCCTGCCCTGGCCTATTTCCCGAGGCACCAGCGCAGGATGGCTTTCTGGGCGTGGAGGCGGTTTTCGGCTTCGTCGAAGACGAGGCTGGCCGGGCCGTCGATGACTTCGGCGTCGACTTCCTCGCCCCGGTGCGCCGGCAGGCAGTGGAGGAATTTCGCCCCGCCGCCAGCGAGCGCCATCAACTCCTCGGTGACCGCATAGGGCTCAAGGATCTGCAGGCGGCGTTCGGCGTCGGTATCCCCCATCGAGACGAAAGTGTCAGCAATCACCACATCGGCGCCGGCGACGGCTTCCTCGGCGGTCTCGAAAAGGTCGATCCGGCCCTGAAGCTCGGCCGCGATCTCCAGATCGTCTTCATCCGGAGCAAAACGTTTCGGCGTGCCGATGGCGAGGGAAAAGCCGAATTTCGGCGCCGCATGTATGAAACTGGCGCAGACATTGTTGCCGTCCCCCACCCAGGCGATGCGCGCGCCCTGCAGGGTGAGCCCGTGTTCTTCCAGGGTCAGCAGGTCTGCCATGATCTGGCACGGATGGGAGCGGTCTGTGAGGCCATTGATGACCGGGACGGAGGCCGCCTCGGCGAAGACCTCGACATCGGTATGATCATTGGCGCGGATCATCACCGCATCGACATAGCGGGAGAGCACCTTGGCGGTGTCGTCGATCGTTTCGCCGCGGCCGAGTTGCATGTCAGACGAGGTGGCCGTGATCGAGGAGCCACCCAACTGGCGCATGGCCATATCAAAGGAGAAGCGGGTGCGTGTGGACGATTTCTCGAAGATCATCGCCAGCGTGTGGCCCTCCAGCGGCGCGCCGGCGTCGACCTTGCCTTTCGGCCAGCCCACGCGGGCTTTCTTCATGCGGTGGGCCTCATCGAGGATCGCGCGGAGTTCGGCGCGCTCAATGGGCCAGAGATCAAGGAAATGGCGGATCGTCATGGGCGCTGCCCCCGCAAAAGAAAGGGCGCCGCATAGCGTGTTTTTCGAAGGATCGCCAGTGTTTGTTGGTGAAATCAGCGGCGGCACCTACCCGCCCGGCAGCGCGGGCGGGCAGAAGGCAAGCTGGCGCACGGTCAGGCCCGCTTAATCACGCGGACGACCAGGAGCAGGATCACCGCGCCTATCGTGGCATGGAGGATGGCCCCCAGAATGCCGGCGCCCAGGCTGACCCCGATGGCGGGAAAGACATAGCCGGCAATGAACGCGCCGAGGATGCCGACAACGATATTGCCGATAAGCCCAAAACCGAAGCCTTTGACGATTAGCCCGGCGAGCCAGCCGGCGACTGCGCCGATCAGCAGAAATATCAGAATACTTTCTAGCGTCATTCTGGGTCTCCTTCCCGTTATGCAGGCCCGGTTTGCGGCGGCCGGTTGGCCCGCCTGCCTGCCAGGCAGTCTTTGGGCTGCCCTTACGGAAAGGATAGGCCTGATCCGGCCCCGTCGGGAAGCAAAAATTCGCCTCTGACGAGTGTGCCCTTCTGATCACACTTACAGATATTTCAATCGAAAACTGCAAAATTGCGGGAACGTTCCCTATATTTGTCTCTTTAGCCTGGTCAGCACACGGCCCGAAACCAGAGGAAATTCAAACATGAAAGAAGCTCGTTTTACATTGTCTTTGCTACGCATTCTCAAATTCCGCATGGTGCGATTGCAAGGCTGATTGCAATGACTAATCCCTATTTCCGCAACACATCGATTATAAATCTTAAGTGGAATTTCCTTCGGCAAAATTGCCGAGCGTTTCCCACTGTGGCTGATTGCGCCGAGCATTGTGTGCCGAGCCTGCGCGCCTGCGCCCGGCTGTTCAGCGGGTCGCTGAGTGAGGGGGACAGCCTGGTTGAGGAATTCCTGCAGGAATTGCTGTCCCTTCCGGTTACGCAGGAGACGCTGCGCACACCCAGGGGGCTGACGGCCACCTTCGAGACCTTCCTCCGGGGCCGGTTTGGCGCCCAATCCCGGCGCCTTCTCCTCTCCGCACCGCCCGAGCGGACGGCCGATGTCTGGATGACGATTGACGAGTTTCTGAACGCGCTTTCGCGCCTCTAGAGGCTCTTTCGCCCCCTACCCCCACCCTCAGAAGCCATAGGCCCGCTCCACCTTGGCGACGCGGATCGTGTAGGCCGAATAGAAGGCTTCGCGGCCGCGTTTCTGGGCGGCGATATGGTCGGCCTGACGTTTCCAGGCGCGGATAGCGTCTTCGCTCTCCCAATAGGAGACGGTGATTTCCAGCCCGCCCTCGCCTTGCGCGGACTCGTAGCCCAGAAAGCCGGGCATTGTGCGGGCCAGGGCCACCATCGCTTCAGCGGTTTCGGCATATTCCCCCTCCTCCCGGCCGGAGAAGATGGCGGTGAAGATGACGGCCCAATAGGGCGCCTCGGGTGTTGTGGCGATCATGGCGGTGTCCCCCTCACTCTGGCCCCTTCACAGGGCTGTCATTGTGGCACGTCATAGGCGGGCCTATCTAGCCCTCTTCCCGCGCCCCGCCAGCTAGCGTCCGGCGGCAAAGTGCCCTAAGGGAGGCGCACAGTTTCAACCCTTTCCGGGAGTTAGCCCAGATATGGACAGAGTTCTCATCATCGGCGCCGGCGCGGCCGGTTCGGTCGTCGCCAAGAAATGCGCGATGGACCGCGATACGTTCAAGCACATCACCCTGGCCTCGCGCCGCATCGAGAGCTGCGAGAAGGTCGCGAAGGATTGCGTGACGCCGATCGAGATTGCGCAGGTGGACGCCGATGACGTGGCCGCCACGGTGGCGCTGATCCGGAAGGTGAAGCCGGACCTCGTGATCAACATGGCCCTGCCCTATCAGGATCTGCCGATCATGGATGCCTGCCTTGAGGCGGGCACGAACTATCTCGACACGGCCAATTACGAACCCCGTGAAGTGGCAAAGTTCGAATATTCCTGGCAGTGGGCCTATCAGGACAAGTTCAAGGCAGCAGGCCTCACCGCCATTCTCGGCTGCGGGTTTGATCCCGGCGTCTCCAACATCTGGTGCGCCTATGCGCAGGAGCACCTGTTCGATGAGATCGAGTATATCGACATCGTGGACTGCAATGCCGGCGACCATGGCAAGACCTTTGCCACCAACTTCAACCCGGAGATCAACCTCCGTGAAGTGACGCAGGACGGCAAATACTGGAAGAATGGTGAGTGGATCGAAATCCCGGCCCTCAGCATCAAGACGATGGTGGACTATCCGGAAGTCGGCCCGCGCGCCTCTTACCTCATCTATCATGAGGAAGAAGAAAGCCTCGTGAAAAACATCAAGGGCCTGAAGCAGATCCGCTTCTGGATGACCTTTGGCGATGCTTACATCAAACACCTCGAAGTGTTCAAATCGATTGGCCTGATCAGCCTGGAGCCGATCAAGCACAAGGGCATGGACATCATTCCGATGGAGTTCCTGCGCGACCTGCTGCCGCCGCCATCCTCCCTTGCCGAAGGCTATTCGGGCAAGACGAGCATCGGCGTGATCATCCGTGGCAAGAAGGATGGCGAGAAGATCGCCAAGATGCTCTACAACGTCTGCGACCATGCCGAGACCAATAAGGAAGTCGGCGCGCAGGCGGTGAGCTACACCACCGGCGTGCCCCCGGTTTCCGGCGCGGCGATGTTCTTCCGCGGCATCTGGAAAGGCCCCGGCGTGTTCAACGTCGAGGAGTTCCCCTCTGCGCCTTTCCTCGAAGACGTGGCCAAACGCGGCCTGCCGACGACGATCATCGACATCAAGCCGGGCGACCAGGACCCACTGTTCGAGGTTGTGACCTGACCGCGAAGCCCCTCACCTCCCATCGCTGCGCGATGGGCCTGCTCGGGCCGTTTGCATTGCAAACGCTCTCCCTCGCAGCCTCTCCCGGAGGGAGAGGGGTTTCACCACGCCATCTCAAACGCAACATTACCCCTCTCCCGCTTGCGGGAGAGGAGGGACCCGCGCCCGAAGGGCGTGGGAGGTGAGGGCCTTCTGACATGACCGACATCCAAACCCCCTGCTTCGTCCTCGATACCGCCCGTCTCCGGAAGAATCTCGAAACGGCAAAGCGCGTGCGCGAGGAGGCTGGGTGCAAGATCCTGCTCGCGACGAAATCCTTCGCCATGCCTGCCGCCTTCCCTCTGATGAAGGATTATCTCGATGGCACGACGGCCAGCGGCGAGCATGAAGCGATCATGGGGGCAGAGGAGTTCGGCAAGGAAGTCCATGTCTATTCGCCCGCCTATACGGAAGATGAAGTCCGCCGTCTGACAAAGGTGGCCCAGCACATCTATTTCAATTCGGCTGAGCAGCTTGGCAGGTTTGGCGACATTGCGCGCGACGCCGGCGCGCATATCGGCCTGCGGGTGAACCCCGGCTATTCCAATGCCACGCTGGGCGGCGACCTCTACAACCCCACCGCCCCCACGAGCCGCTTTGGCGAAGTCCCGTCAAAGCTGGCGCAGGTGAACTGGAGCGGCGTCGATATTTTCCACGTCCATGCCCTCTGCGAGAGCCTTCATGAAGGCTCGGTTGGCCTGATCGAGGCGGTGTCTGAAAAGTTTGCGCCTTACCTGGAACAGGTTTCGGCGGTGAATTTCGGCGGCGGGCATTTCCTCAACAAGCCGGGCTATGATGTCGACGCGCTGATTGCCGCCATCCTGAAATTCAAGGCGCGGTTTGGCATCGAGGTGATCCTTGAGCCGGGCGCGGGCCTCGTGGTGAACACCGGCGAATTGCACTCGACCGTGCTCGCCTTGCACTGGAACGAGATGGACCTGGCGATCCTAGATGCCTCCGCCTCGACCCACATGCCGGACGTTCTGGAAGTGCCCTACCGCCCGGACGTGATCGGCGCGGGCCAGCCGGGACAATATCCGCACACATACCGTTTCGGCGGCAAGACCTGCATGACCGGCGATGTGATCGGCGATTATTCCTTCGAAAAGGCACTGGAACCAGGCGACCAGATCATCTTCACCGACCAGATGCATTACAGCTTCGTCAAGACGAACACCTTCAACGGCACCCCGCTCGCCAACCTCGCCATCCGCTGGGAAGACGGGCGCGTGGAACCGATTTCCGACTTTGGTTATGGCGAGTTCCGCCGGCGGCTGGGGCGGTGAGACTGCGGCCAGCCATCTGGCTCATTGTCTGGACGACCGCCTTATCGGCAGCCCAACTTGCGGCCTACCTTCTAGGACGGGGTATCGGGGATTTTGCGTTCCTTGCCTTTGCAGTCTCCCTGCCGATCATAGCAAATCTTGCCGCGCGGTCTCAAACTTCATGGCTGATGCGCGCGCTGTGGTCGGCCGGAGGAACAGCCGCTGCCTACGCGCTGCTCGCAGCCTTCACGCTCTGGGTCCGGGGTGAATTTCTCGGCCTTACGGAGCCTTATGGCCAGAGTGCTCTGTTTGGGATGGTCTGGATCGTAATATTCGGCATCTGCATTATGCTGGCACTGCTCATAACCGTACTCTGGCAGATATTCTGCCGCAAAAACTGATCCTGCCGGGGGAGCAGGCATCAAAAACCAAACGTCTTCAGGCTGAAGGTTTGCTCATTGCTGAGCGCCGGGATCCGCCCGCGCGCCCTGGTAACCTCTGCGAGGTCAATCTCCGCCATCACGATCCCCGGCTCCGTGGCGCTGCCCTCGGCAAGCACCTCGCCCCAGGGCGAGACGATCAGCGAATGGCCGAAGGTTTCGCGGCCGTCTTCATGCTTGCCCGCCTGAGCCGGCCCAATGACGAAGCACCCCGTCTCGATAGCGCGGGCGCGCACCAGGACATGCCAGTGAGCTTCACCGGTAACCTTCGTGAAGGCGGCGGGGATGGCGAGGATCTCGGCGCCCGCCTTGGCCAGCGCACGATGGAGATGCGGAAAGCGGACATCATAGCAGATGGTGAGGCCGATCTTTCCGGCGGGTGTTTGTGCGAGCGCGGCGGTTTCGCCAGGGCGATAGGCGCGGCTCTCGCGGTAATTCTGGCCGTCACCAACCTCGACATCGAACATATGGATCTTGTCATAGCGGGCGATGACGCCGCCCTCCGGGCCGATGAGGAACGAGCGGTTGGCGAAACGGTCGTCCGCGCCATCTTCCAGCGCAATCGCCAATGAGCCGATGAGCAGCGTGATGCCCAGCTCTGCGGCGAGGACGCGAAAGGCCGGCAGGCTTTCGTCCTCCGTCTCCGTGCGCACTTTCGGCCGGGCCATGCCGGGGCGAATATCCAGAAGGTTTGTCATCTCCGGCGTGGCAATGAAGCGCGCGCCCTGCCCGGCGGCCTGCCGGATGAGGGCAGTGGCAGCGGCGAGGTTTGCGGCAGGCTCGGTGCCCGAGCGCATCTGGATACAGGCGGCGGTGAGTTTCATGGCCAGCAGACTAGCGCGCCAGAAGCCTTGCCGCCAGCGCCCCTGGCGCCAAAGCGGCGCTGGCGAGGCGCAGCGGCTTCTGGTAGTTTGCAGGCAGGCTGCACAGGGTGGAGCCTTTAGGGGACAGGCGATGCCCGGCTGGGTGAAACTCGCGCGCATGGTGGTCGGGGGGCTGATCCTCCTTGTCCTGTTGTTTGTGCTCGGTGTGTGGCTCTGGTCCTACCCGCCCGCGCCGGGCAAGTTCTTCAAGGCGGACGTGGCGGCTGCCACCGGGCCGGGGCATCTGCTGAAATCTGAGCCTTACAAGCGCGGGGTGCCCAAAGGCGCGGTTGCGCGCCGCATTCTTTACACCACGACCCTCAGCGGAGGCGCGCCGGCAACGGCCAGCGCCCTCGTGATGTGGAAGCCGCAGGAAGACATCGCATCGCCCCGGCGGGTGATCCTCTGGGCGCATGGCACGCTGGGCGCAGCGCCCGGCTGTGGCGCCTCGATGCAGGCAAACCCCTTTGCCGATGTGCCTGCCCTCAGCGCGCTGCTGGAGGAAGGCTGGATCTATGTGGCTAGCGACTATGCCGGGCTGACGACGCAAGGCCCCCACCCCTATCTTATTGGCGAGGGGGAAGCACGCTCCGTTCTGGATGCGGCGCGGGCAGCGCATGACCTCTCAGAGCTGACCCTGTCGCTGGAAACCGTGATCTGGGGCCACTCTCAGGGCGGACATGCCGCGCTCTGGAGCGGCATCCTGGCCCGCAGCTATGCGCCAGAGCTTCAGGTGAAGGGGATTGCAGCGCTTGCTCCGGCTACGGACCTTCCGGCCATCGTGGCAGAAACGGAGGCAACCCCGGTGGGCCGGATATTCTCGTCCTTTGCGGCGCGCGCCTATGCCGACACGTATCCTGACCTCTATTTCAGCGGCATCGTGCGCCCAGAGGCGCGCTGGCAAGCCAAGGAGATTGCAAAACGCTGTTTTGCCGATGCGCGTGTCCTTGTACCACTACTGCTGGCGGAGAAATTCACCGAAGGCACCATCTTCCGGGGCGGCGAGACGGGCACAAGTTTCCGCCGCAAACTGGCCGAGAACGTACCCAGCCGGACACTCGGCGCGCCGGTGCTGATCCTGCAAGGCCGACGCGATGATGTGGTGAGCGCCAAGATGCAGGCAGGCTATGCGCGTGAGCGCTGCGCAGCGGGGGAAACCATCGACTATCAGCTGTTCGACACGCTGGACCATGCGTCCATCGTGGCGCCGGATGCGCCAACCGGACCGATCCTGGTCAAATGGACCCGGGCCCGGTTTGACGGAACGCCCGCGCCGAAGGTCTGCCCCAGATGATCATCCGCTTCCGAGCAGCCAGGGATCATTCTGCACCCGCAGCATGACGGCCATCCGGTTCTGGGCGTTCAGCTTGGAGAGGACCGATGAGACATGATGCTCCACCTTGCGCGGGGAGCGGCCAAGTTCTTCGGAAATCTCGCGGTTGGAACACCCCCTGACGATCAGGCGCAGCACATCCTGCTCGCGGCGGGTAAGGCCGAGGGGATGATCGCGGGCCGCGCTGTAGGTGCCCCGGCGGGGCCGCGGCAGACCGCGGGTGACGCCAAGCTCGGCTGCGCGCCGCCGGGCGAAGGCCGCGCCTGCCTCCGCGCCCATGGCCTGAAGATCATGCACCGCCTGGCCAAGCAGGTCCACATCATCACTCTGCAGACGGACGATCGCTGCAGCATAGGGCATACCCAGCGCCCGCCAGGCTTCTGATGCCTGTTCAATCTTCCCGGCCAGCTCAAGCTGGAAAGGTTCGGGCAGTGTTTCGGGGCTGAGGCCGGGCACCTGCCGGCCAAGGCGCCGCGCCCAGACGGCCCGCTCCCCGATATTCCAGGGATGGCGGTCTCCATCGGCGAGCGTGAACAGCGCGTCGAGATGCTCCCCCGCAAGGCCGGGATTGCCGGAAAGCCAGGCATGTTCGATCAGGGTCAGGCGCGCGGGCACGATATGTTGCAACTCATCGGTCGCCATCGCATCGGCATAGGCCTGTTCCATCAGGCGGGGCGCCTCGGGCGCAGCCAGGCGCATGGCAGCCCGCGCCTGAACCAACAGCGCCGGCAGGCGAACAACAAGGGTCAGCCGCTCACGATCAGTGACGGAAGCGGCCATCGTGACGGCGTCTTTCAGCCGCCCCTGCTCCATCCGCAAAAGCGCCAGGCGGCCCGAGAGGTAAAGCGTCCAGGCGTCGAGATCGTGATCGATGTCAAATGTGATGCCGTCGGCGATCACCCTTTCGGCCAGTTCGAACTTGCGGAACTCGACGGCATATTCGGCAAGGTTTGTGTAGGCCCGGGCCGCGTGTTCATGCAGGTTGTTGGCGAGCGATATGTCGAGGCTCTCCTGCAGCAGCGCCTCACCCTCCCTCCGTCCCCGGAAGGCCAGCGCTGTGCCGATATTGTTGAGAGCGTGGGCGCGCAGATCGGGCCGGGGGAAATCTGCTTCCAGCGCCAGGGCGCGCTCGCCCCAATAGACCGCGTCTTCCATCTGATCGTTCAGCATGTGCAGCTGAGACCGCAGGGAATAGGCCATCGCCTGCTCGGCGGAAGGCGGAATGCTTTCCAGAACGTGGATCGCCTGATCTGCCAGGCGCGCGGCCTCCAGCGCCTCGCCGCGATACCAGTGCATCCGCGAGAGCCAGCGAAGGTTCTCGCCGACCTTGTCCTGCCGGCCGAGCACGCGCCAGAGCGTGATCGCATGGCGGCGGGCGTCGAGCACATCCTCATCAATCGGCGTGGCAAGCGCGCTTTCATAGGCCCAGCGTTCATGCAACAGCGCGGCTGTTTCGGGGTCTGCCTCTTCGACAAAGCGAAGCGCCGTACCCAGATGGGCAGCCGCTTCGCGGTGGGCGCCGCTGGCGGCGGCCCGCTCTGCCGCTTCGGGCGCAATCGCGAGCACAGCCGCCCCATCCAGCGCGCCGGCCGCATGGTGTACCATCTGGTCCAGCGGTGCCTCGGCCCCCTGGGCGCGTAGGGCTTCCAGTATACGGACATGATGGCTGCGCCGGACCTTGGCGGGAATACGCTCCAGCGTGGCAGTGCGCGCGATCTCGTGCCGGAACCGGATATCACCGGCGGTGGAGGCCTGAAGAATGCCGCTGGCGGTCAGGTCTGCGGCGAGTGTCACGGCCTCCTCGCCGCCAAGCCGCAGC
The DNA here is from genome assembly GCF_050269995.1 of Hyphomonas sp. NPDC076881. NCBI lineage: Bacteria > Pseudomonadati > Pseudomonadota > Alphaproteobacteria > Hyphomonadales > Hyphomonadaceae > Hyphomonas > Hyphomonas sp. NPDC076881. The sequence continues at coordinate 33,170 of NZ_JBNNJJ010000018.1, forward strand.
AGCAGCGCCGGCGGAACGGCGGCGGGAATGACGCTGATCAGTTCCAGCAACTCGCGCGCGCCGCCGGAGAGCTGTCCCTGGCGGACGGTAACGGCTTCGCGGATGGAGCCGGGCAGATTGTCGGCAGCGCCCTGCCCGGCCGCCAGCATCTCCGTCACCAGGAAGGGGTTTCCGGACGTCTTCTGATAGAGCCAGTCTCCCGGCAGGCCCGCTTTGCGCGCCATGGCGCTGACGGCTTTTGGCGAGAGGCGGCTCAAGGGAACAGCCTCGCGCACGGCGGGAGGCAACTCCTCCAGCACCTGCGTCAGAGGATGTTGCGCGCCGGTTTCATCATCCCGGTAGGTCAGCACCAGGACCAGCGGCAGGAAGGCAACCCGGCGGCCGAGATAGCGCAGCAGGTCCAGCGTGGCATGATCAGCCCAGTGCATATCTTCCCAGACCATCAGGATCGGGCTGTTGGATCGGCTGATCGTGTCCAGGATCGCGGCGAAGAGGTGCTGGCGGTCGCCATTTTCCAGCAAGGCACGGACCTTTGGCCCCAGCATCTCCGCCATATCACTCACCGGGCCGAGAGGGCGGGGCGTGTAAAGCGCGTCACATCCGCCTGCGGCCGCGCGCCAGCCACGGGGCAGGCGGTCAAACAGGCCGTGGATCAACGAGGTTTTGCCGATACCGGCCTCCCCACAGACCAGCGCCACACTCCCCTGCCCCCGGCTCGCCGCCGCAATCAGGGCGTCCAGCCGTTCGAAATCCCGTTCCCGCTCTACCAGCACTACAGACCGCTCCCCTTCCAGCCCGCTCTCCCCAAAGCCAGCCAGAAGATGAGCTTAACCGGGGCCCGCGCACATGAAAGCTGAAATTGGAGTAGGGCCCGCCGAAATTTAGGTATCTGCACGGACGCGAGCAGCGCTCAGATTTGCTAACCGGACAGCAGCAAGTGTGGGGGGACCGCACGTGCGCATTTGCAAGGGACAGGCTATGCTCTCTCAGCCTGTCCCTTTTCTTTAAGTAAAAACAAGGATTAGGCGCCGATTTTGGCGCGCACGAAATCTCCCCGCTCAGGAACAGAGGCGCGCGGAAGCTCGACCAGGTTGTATCCCAGCTCCGTATACACACGTCGCATCGTCTCACAGGTGCGCCGGGCGGTATCAAAGTCCTGCCGGCGCTCGGTATCACTGTGAAAGATCTCCTCCCAGGGCGGCGCAAGAAAGACGAGCGAATTGTACCGGTGGGTTTCGGCGGCTTGCCGGATATGCGCGGGCACCTCCAGTCCTTCCAGCGTCAGATAGCCCGCAACATCCGGCACGCCCCGGTCAAACAGGATGGGGCCGGGCAGCATGGCCGCCGCGCTCAAGGAACGCAGCTCCCAGCCCAGCATCAGCTCAGCAAACAGCGCGCGGTCTTCCCAGGGCAGCGCGCGGCCGCCAATGGCCATCTGGGAACGGATGATCCCCCGCCCCGCCTCGGGCATGACAGCGATCCCCTGCCCGGCCAGATGCTCCATCAGCGTCGTCTTGCCCGCGCCGGGGCCACCGGTGAGGATGAAGCAGTGTCTGTGGTCCTGGCGCATGGGAGGGGTTCCTGAAACGCCCCCGCAGGCGCCGCCTGCAGGGGTTACTGACCTGCACGCGGCAGGCACATCAGTTGCGACGTACCGGTAGCCAGAAGATACCCGTCTGCGTCCCGGATTTCTCCATCTGTTGCCATAAGGCCTGCCCCGGCAATCGGGGCGCGGACACGCATGTGAAGCCAGTCGGCATGGCAGGTCAGGCGATGGAAACGGTAGTGATAGTCAATGTTCGGCGCGACCCAGGGCGATGGATCGTCCTCCGGATGCGCCGGATACTGGGCAAGCCAGCCGAACGTGTCGAGCAGAAGCAGGACACGCGCGGCATCAATGAAGGCGTTCTCGACCTTTGCCATGGGTGTGAAACGATAGAAGCCAGTCAGCTCCGGATCGCGGGGGCCGTCGCCAGAGCGGGGCATGCCCCGGATGGGGCGCTGGTCAAACCGCCGGAAGAAGGGCGGCGTGTTCTGTTCCGGATCAAGCACGTCATGCGCCAGAAGGGTGTCGGGGGCCGGCAACCCCTCCAGACGGGTGGTGTCATGGACAAGACCGGGCATGCTGTCAGGCATCGTCCAGACCGAGCACGTGAGCAGGCTCTTGCCCTCCTGCCTGAGATCAACCCGCAAAAGCTCGCTGCGCCGTCCTGCCCGCAGGCTTTCCACATGCAGCTCTGCCTCCGCGAACTTGCCGGGGCGCAGGAAGTGGCACGTCATGCTGACAGGCCGGGGAAAGGCGCTCGCCTCGCCGGCCGCGCGCAGGGCAAGGGCAGAAATATATCCGCCCGCTGGCCCCCACAGAGACCAATCCTCCCGAAGCGGCGCGGTCCAGACAGTCTCGCACCCTCTTTCAAGCCGGGTGGCCTGCTCGAAATCGTCTACTCGGCTCATGGTGCCTTGTTCCCCCGGTTGCTTCTGTTTGATGCAGACAGTAGCAACCGGAAAGAGAAAGGGACAGCCACCCCAAGGTAGCCGCCCCTTCAAACTTCATGACCCGTTATTGCAGGAAGCGGGCGCCTACAGCGCCCATTCGGTCAGGGCAGCGTCGATCATGCTGACGGCGTCGCGGACCTGGGCGTCGTCGATGATCAGCGGCGGGGCGAGGCGCAGGACATTATTCCCGGCCACGCCGGCCAGCAGGCCTTCTTCCCGGCAGAGGGTCTGCAGGTTTTTCGGGTCCGCCTTGAGGCGCAGGCCGGTCAGCAGGCCCTTGCCGGTGACCGCTTCAACCTTGTCGGGATGGCTGTCGGCAAGGCTTTTCAGGCCCTGAGCCAGCGAGCCGGAAACGCGGCGGACATTGGCCAGGAATTCCTCATTCGAGATGATGTCCCACACGGCATTGCCGACCGCCATGGCCAGCGGGTTGCCGCCATAGGTCGAACCATGGCTGCCAGGCTGCATCGGTTCGGCCACCGCCTCGGTCATCAGGCAGGCGCCGAACGGGAAGCCCCCGCCGATGCCCTTGGCCGCCGCCAGAATGTCAGGCTCCACGCCATTGACCCACTGATAGGCCCAGAGCTTGCCGGTGCGGCCCATGCCGCACTGCACTTCGTCGAAGATCAGCAGGATGCCCTGCTCATCACACAGCTTACGCATAGCCAGCAGCTCTTCTTCGGGCACGGCGCGCACGCCGCCCTCCCCCTGCACCGGCTCGATCAGGATGGCCGCCGCCGTCGGCGCCGAGGCGGCCGCCTTCAGCGCGTCAGTGTCGCCCCATTCCAGATGCACAAAGCCCGGCAGTTTCGGGCCGAAGCCTTCCAGGTATTTCGGGTTGCCGCCCGCATTGATCGCCCCAATGGAGCGGCCATGGAAGGCGCCGGTGAAGGTGATGATGTCGATCCGGTCCGGGTTCCCGGCAGCCCAGTGATACTTGCGCGCCGACTTGATGGCGCACTCGATCGCCTCGGTGCCCGAATTGGTGAAGAACACCCGGTCAGCAAAGGTATCGCGGCAGATCTTGTCGGCCAGTTCCTCCTGCCCCTTGATCCGGAACATGTTGGAGGTGTGCCAGAGCTTGCCGGCCTGATCGCGCAGGGCCTCGATCATGGCCGGATGGGCATGGCCCAGCGCGTTGACCGCGATGCCCGCGATGAAATCGAGATAACGTCGCCCGTCCTCGGTGAACATATAGGCGCCTTCGCCCTGCACGAACACTTCCTCCGGCGGGCGGTAAACGGAAAGGATGTGCTGGCGGGGATCTTCCATCTTGGTCTCCTTTGACGCGGCGATGATCCGAGGGGGGGCTGGTTAAGGCGCCACGCATGGGGCGCGGCGATGGGCAAGTCAACACAGCGGGAAGGATTACAGCGATTTAATCGAAAAACGATAATATCGCTTGACGTTTATCGATAAGTGCATATTGTTATTCATGAAGCCGGGACCGGCGGCGCGGTGACGACGCCCCTCGACTCCCCCTGAACCATCGCGGTTGCTGGTCCCGGTCTTCTCCTGAAATCGTGAAAACTGCCCCGGAAATGAAAAAGAGGCGTAGCTCCGTCCCCGGTCGCTACGCCCCTCCACCGTTTGCAGCGTTTCCTCCCAGAAACTTGCCTACCCATACGGCAACGTTTTCGGGGATGTGTCAAGAATGTGTCCAAAAAAAATTTAAAGAGGGCGTTTTGTCCCTGTGCCCGGCTGACGCATAAGGGATTGTACGATAGTGTTCGCCTCCTCGCTCCACGGGGCCCGGATTGAGCGCGTGAGCGAGGCCTGACTTTTCAGGATCACCCCATCATCGAGCACCTTGAGACCATTGGCCCGCAATGTGGCGCCAGTGGTTGTGATGTCGACGATGACGTCGGCGGTCCCGGTGGCCGGGGCGGCCTCCGTCGCGCCCGCGCTTTCGACGAGGCGGTATTCGCCGACCGACTTCTGGGCGAAGTATCGCCGGGTGATGCGCAGATATTTGGTGGCGACCCGCAGGCGGCGGTGATGCGCCTTGCGGAAGGCCGCGCCGGCGGCTTCCAGGTCGGCCATCGTGTCAACATCGAACCAGGCCTGGGGCACGGCGACCACAACATCGGCCCCGCCAAAGCCAAGGCGCTTGAGCACTTCGAAATCCACCGGGCCATCCGGTGACAGATCATGCAGCAGGTCTTCCCCGGTTACGCCCAGATGCAGGCTGCCTTCGATCAGGCCCTGCGCTATCTCGCTGGCCGAGAGAAGGCGCACTTCGGCATCAATGCCTTCTATCTCTGCCGTATACCCCCGCTCGCCGCCAATCTGGCGGACGGTGTGGCCAATGCTGGCCAGCCAATCTTCGGTCTGTTCCTTGAGGCGCCCCTTGGAAGGGACAGCGATTGTGATCCGGCTCATGCTCCGGCCCTCCGCACACGCACCATACGGTCTGGCCGCACCACGCCGCCGATCCCGGTTGCCGATACCTTGCCGCCGGAAAGCCCCGTCAGCAGGCCGTCATACCGTCCGCCTGCGGCGACCGGTTGGGTGAGTTCCAGGCCGGGCGCGAGGATTTCAAACACAAAGCCATCATAATAGGTGAACCGGCGGCCAAAGCCAGTGCGGAAGCGCGCGGTCTGGGCGGCAGCCGGCACCCGCGCGAGGATCGCGTCAGCCCGTGCCTTGAGCGCCGCAATGGCGCCGGGCGCAGCGCCAAGCCCATGGGTCCCGGCGAGCGCGGAAAGCGTACCTGCCGCCTCGCCAAGCGGGCAATCGACCTCGCGCAGGGCAAGCAGCACATCGCGCGCAGCCTGGCTGAGACCGCCTGCTTCAATGGCCGCGCAGCGGGCCTTCAGGCCCTCGACAATCTCGGCGAGGCTTCGCCCCCCGGCCATCGGAATATTCCGCTCAGAGAGCAGATTGCCAAGCGCCGTGACGGGATCTTCCGCGCTCAGAACCGCCGCCACCTCAGGCTCCAGCGGGCGGGAGGCCGCGTCCAGCACTGCGCGCACGCCGCCCTCCTGCCGGAAGGCGCGCTTCAGCAGGTCTGCCGTCACGCCGGGCAGGCCGAGCGCATCAATGAAGGCCGGAAAGATCGCCAGATCGCCCATGATCACGCCGGAAGGCGCCACGCCGCAGGCTTCCACCGCGCGGTGGATCAGCGCGAAGAGTTCTGCATCGGCTTCAGCGCTCGCCTCATGACCGAAGCGTTCGAGGCCCACCTGGGTAAATTCCAGCTGGTCGTCCGGCGCAACGGGTATGCGGAAGGCGCGCGCGGCATAGGTATAGGTCTTCGCCCCGCCCTCGCCCGCTCCGCGCCGGTCCGCTTCACGCTGCGCCACAGGCAGTGTCAGGTCCGGCCGCATCGCCATTTCGGCGCCGCGATAATCCTGAAACACGCAGAGCCGCGCGCGCACGGCTTCGCCGGAAAGCTCCAGCGGAATGTCCGCTGGCAGAACATAATCAGGATCAATCGGCGTGCCGCCAGCCGTCTCCACGACGGCGCGGGCAACCGCCACCAGGGCGTCGTGTTTCATGCCTGAGCCTCGACGATACGGCGGACAGCCTCGACCATTTCGGCGCGCGGCACTTCGATCTGGCCGGGGCGCGCTTCGCGATATTCCTCATTGGAGGAAATCGCCTTGGCCTTCTGCGCGCCGATTTCCAGATCCTTGATGGTAACCGTGCCCTTCTCGATCTCGTCAGTGCCGACGATCACGACAGCGGGTGAAGACCGCCGGTCAGCATATTTCATCTGCGGGCGCATGCCGGAGGCGCCCATATAGGCTTCCGCCCGGATGCCGCCCCGGCGCAGCTCTGCAGCAAGGCCGAGAGCAATGCCCGGATTATCCTTGTCCAGATTGAGCACGACCACCGGACCATCAAGCTTTCCAGTTTCGCCGAGGATGGCGAGGGCCGCCGCCAGCCGCGAGATGCCGATGGAAAAGCCGGTGGCGGGCACGGTCTCGCCCGTAAAGCGCGCGACGAGATCATCATACCGCCCGCCGCCCCCGATGGAGCCGATGCGGTATTTCTTGCCGTCTTCGCCGCTCACTTCACGCAGCAGCTCTGCCTCGAACACCGGGCCCGTATAATATTCCAGCCCTCTGACCACGGATGGATCGATCTTTACATCGTCTTCCGGCGCGCCGAGCGCTTCGAGCGCCAGCGCGATGGCTTCCAACTCCCCCAGGCCCGCCTTGCCCTCTTCCGTGCCACCAGCCGCCTTGGCGAGGTTGGCGAGCGTCATGGCGCGGGTCTCAGCCCCCGCCTCGGCAAAGGCGAGCACGCGCCTCACTTCCTCTGCCCCGAGCCCGGCCCCTTTGGTGAAATCCCCGCTTTCGTCCTTGCGGCCTGCGCCAAGGAGGTCTGCGACGCCCGAAGCGCCAAGACGGTCGAGCTTGTCGAGCGCGCGCAAGATGGCGAGGCGGGTGTCAGCAGAGGTCGCGCCCACCCCGTCCAGCACACCGTTCAGCAGCCGCCGCGTATTGACGCGGATGACGAACTCGCCGGGCTTCATGCCCAGCGCGCGGAGCGCTTCGGCGCCCATGGCGATCATCTCGGCATCGGCATGCAGGCCGGGCGCGCCGACGGTATCGGCATCGCACTGCCAGAATTCGCGGAACCGTCCCGGCCCCGGCTTCTCATTGCGCCAGACCGGCCCGGCAGCATACCGGCGGAACGGGCGGCCAAGCCCCTGCCCCTGCTCTGCCACGAAACGGGCGAGCGGCGCGGTCAGATCGTAGCGCAGCGCCATCCACTGCTCGTCATCATCCTGCAGGGAGAAAACGCCGGCATTGGGACGGTCAGAATCAGGCAGGAACTTGCCGAGCGCATCAGCATATTCGAAAGCGCCGGTATCAAGCGCTTCAAAGCCCCATTGGCGGTAAACCCCGGTCACCGTCTCCACGAGCTTTGCCTGGGCATGAATCAGGGCCTCGCGCTTGTCGGGAAAGCCGCGCGGCTTGCGGGCGAGATCCTTGCCAGAGAGAGGTTGGGTGTCCTTGGTGCTCATGGGGTCTTCAGATCCTGTTTGCCGGCTGGCCCCGCATTAAACGCAGGCAGCCCGATTGGGAAGGCGGCACAAAGGCCCCTGAGGCGCGCCCGTTCCGGCCTGCCGCATCTGGTCTGGTTCTCGGGGGGAGGAACACGTTTCAGAGGCGCAGCCGGACCGGTTCGCGCCTCAGCGGCGCGTCATGCGTGATGATGGGGGTGGTGCATGCCTGTGTTCATTGCCGGGGCCGATACGCAGCCAGGTAAGAAAAGTCAACAATATCGCCAGATTTCGTGGCTTGTCTTTGCGGCAGCTTCTGCGAAACCACACACTCGTGACGGAAGCCGCTGCCCCCTCGCCCAGCCTGAAGGAGCTCGCCTCGGCGAGCTTTCGCGTCGGCTGTCTCGGCTTTGGCGGCCCGGCGGGGCAGATCGCCCTGATGCACCGGGTTTTCGTGGAGGAGAAGCGGTGGATCGGTGAGGCTGAATACCTGCACGCGCTTAACTACTGCATGTTGCTGCCCGGCCCAGAGGCGCAGCAGCTGGCCACCTATGCCGGATGGCGCCTGCGCGGCGTGACCGGCGGGGTGATTGCCGGACTTCTGTTCGTGCTGCCCGGCGCCCTGATCGTGTTCGCACTGACCTGGCTTTATGCCGCCTGGGGCACGCTGCCCGTGGTGGCAGCCCTTTTCTATGGGGTGAAGGCGGCGGTGATCGGCTTTATTCTGGAAGCGTTGGTCAAGGTAGGCCGCCGGGCGCTCAAAGGCCCCCAGGATATTGCCCTGGCTGCGGCTGCTTTCCTCGGCCTATTCCTGTTCCAGATGCCCTTCCCGCTGGTTATCGGCCTGGCGGCAGGGATTGGCCTCGTGCGCAGCCTCTCGCAGCCAAGACCTGCCGCCGCAGCGCTCCCCATCCCTGCGGAAAAGACCAGCGCCGGAAGGGCATTGAAGGCGGCGGCAAGTTGGGGGGCGCTCTGGTTTGCTCCGCTGATCACCGCCATGGTGATGCTCGGCCCGGATCATGTGCTCACCAAGGTTGGCATATTCTTCTCCAAGCTGGCGGTGCTGACTTTTGGCGGGGCTTACACCGTTCTGGCCTATCTGCAGCAGCAGGCGGTGGAAGCCGAAGGCTGGCTCACGGCGCCGCAGATGATCGATGGCCTCGGCCTTGCCGAAACAACCCCGGGGCCTCTGGTGCTGGTCAACCAGTTCGTCGGCTTCATGGCCGGCTGGCAGACGGAAGGCGGCGGACTGTGGCTGGCCGCAGCCGCGGCGCTCATGGCCAGCTGGTGCACCTTTGCGCCCTCCTTCGTGTGGATCTTTGCCGGCGCTCCCTTTTCGGAGGGGTTGCGGCGCAGCCGGGCGGCCGCCGGCATATTGCAGGCGATTACGGCCGCCGTGTTCGGGATCATTGCCAAAGTGGCAGCCGTGTTCGGGATGGCGGTGCTGTTCCGGGGCGCGATCAACACGCCTCTGCCCTGGGGTAGCCCGCTTTCCCTGCCAGACTTTACGCAGCCGGATCTGCTGGCCATGGCTATTGCGGCAGGCGCTGCGATTGCCCTGATCCGCTACAAGGTGAACATTGTTCTGGTCGTCCTGGGCTGCGCGCTGGCAGGTCTTCTCAGCTTCTGGGTCTGACAGGCTACAGCGCCGCGTGGCTTGACGGCGCGCGCGCTTGATCTACCCTGCGCCGCGTCAACCGGGTCCGGGCCCCTCTGGTGTTTGCGGCGGCAAATGCGATGTCGGAACCTAGAAGCAACTCGCGCGGACGCGGCGCACTGCTTTGACGGCACCCCCAATCATGCCAGATTTCCTGACCGTGGAATATGCGGCGCAGCCTTTATGGCTGTGGGCCGCTTTTCTCTCCCTCATCTGTTTTCTGCTCTGGGTCGATCTTGGCCTGCTGAACAAGAAAGACGAGGTCATCTCCCCGAAGAAAAGCGCCATCATGTGGTCCTGCTTTGCTTCGCTCGCCGTGGCCTTCGGATTCTACATCTATTTCGGCTACCAGCCCGACCCGCAATTCTACAACAGCCCGGAAAACCTCAACCAGCAGGCGGCAGTTCAGTTCGCCACCGGCTATCTGCTTGAGACCGCGCTTGCCTTCGACAACATCTTTGTCATCGGCATGGTATTCACCTTTTTCGCCGTGCCCCGGGAGTATCAGCACCGGGTGCTGTTCTGGGGCATCCTGGGCGCCATTGTTTTCCGCGGGATTTTCATCTCCCTGGGCGCGGCGGTGGTCAATGAGTTCACCTGGGTGCTGTTCATCTTCGCCGCCTTCCTGCTCTACACCGGCGGCAAGATGCTGATCCCCGGCGAAGGGCCCGAAGAGGAAGAGCTCGATCTGGAGAAGAACCCGATCTTCCGTTTCCTGAAGAAACGCCTGCGGGTGACCGACGAGATCACCAACCACAACTTCTTCATCAGGAAGATCGACCCCGGCACCGGCAAGATGACCCGCTATGCCACACCGCTGCTGCTGGCGCTGTTCATGGTCGAGACGGTCGATATCATCTTTGCGGTGGACTCAGTGCCGGCCATCTTTGCCGTCACCCGCGACCCGTTCATCGTCTACACATCCAACATCTTCGCCATTCTCGGCCTGCGCTCGATGTATTTCATGCTGTCGGCAGCCGTGGAGCGGTTCAAATACCTCAAATACGGCCTCGCCGCCGTGCTGGTACTGATTGGCATCAAGATCTTCTGGAACTTCCTGCTCTACAAGGAACTCCACCTCGTGCCCTATCTGGAGCCGCACTGGTCGCTGATGCTGACGATCGCGCTGCTCGGCGGGGCGATCCTCTTCTCGCTGTGGAAGACCGGCGCGGACGAAAAGGCCCACAAGCCCTGATCCGGGGAGCGGGATTGATCCTTCGTCAGGCGCCCGCTGTGGTCCTGACGAAGGGTTTTCCCTCTTCCCGGCGGGGGATCACCTTGAAGATGCCGGTGCCCCGCATCAGCAGCTTGTCGCCCGTCCAGATGCGGCCTTCAACCGTGAACACATCATCCTGCCGGCCGGCGATCACGCCCTTGCCCTCGACAAAGCTGCCCAGCGGCGCGCCGGAGACGAAGTCGCACATCAGGCGGACGGTCACCCACCAGGTGTCGTCATCCTTTTCCACGGCGGCGCCCCAGGCCATGTCGGCGAAGGTCATCAGCATCCCGCCATGGGCGTTCATCATGCCGTTGGTGTGGTATTCCTCCACCCGGAAGGCGCGCATCAGCGTGCCGTCTTCGCGCTTCTCGAACAGCGGGCCAATCTGGCGGCCAAAGCCGCGATGCCAGGCCAGCTGCGTGTAGCCGGGCGGGAGTTCTGTGGTCTGATAGCGATTGAAATCGTCGGTCATGGGCAGGCTCCTAAACCCGGCCACGCCTTCCCTGCAAGACCTGCCTTCAAATTGCCGCAACGTTCCGCAAACGATTTTTTCCATGACGCGCGTGGTGGCAGCTTTTCTTGTTTTCCTGGGTCTGGCGGCCCAGCCCGCGATGGCCGAGCCCCGGGCAAGGGACGACCTTCTCGTCAGCGCCTCGGTGCTGGCCGCGCAGGAACCGCTGGACGCCTGCGGCGGGCGCAAGCTGCTGGACAAGATCGTGCCCGATGGCCCGTTCCTGGAAGCCTGCAAGTTTCATGATGCCTGCTACCGCTCCGGCGCGCTGGATCAGGGCCGCTGCGACGCCGATTTCCTCTCCGACATGCAGACCGCCTGCGACGCAGAATACCCTCTGAGCAAAGCAGGCGCGAGCAATGCCGCCTGCCGGGTGGCAGCGGCCACCTATTACAAGGCGGTCAATTCCCGCTTCGGCGCCCTGCTCTATCCGGGCGGCCGCACCGAAGGACAGCTCGGCAAGATCACCCAGCGCGTAACCGCCAATGGCGGCACGCCGCATCTGGACGCCTGCAGCGAGGTGACCAACACTGCCAACCGCAAGCTGCGCTATTATCTCACGCTGCATGATGCCAAAGGCCAGTGGATCGCCACCGCCCCGGCGCTGAAATCAGCCGCCCTGCAGCCGGGCGAGACGCGCCGGCTTTGCGCCGGCACAGCGCTCTCCTTCTTCCGCAGCGCGCAGAATATCGGCCCGGCCTATGCCGTGACGCTGAAGGCAGATGATCCCGCCTCAATCAACCCGTTCGGCGATCTTGTCAGCCTCGACCGGATGGATTGCGAGACGGCCAGCGGCGCCTGCCGCCGGGTCGAGCCCTAGATCTCGGCCATGTCGAAATCGGACTTCGGCGTGCCGCAGAGCGGGCAGATCCAGTCATCCGGAATGTCGCTCCACCGCGTTCCGGGGGCGAGGCCCTCATTCGGGTCGCCCTCCTTCTCGTCATAGATGTAGCCGCAGGTGCGGCATTGCCATGTCTTGAACCCGTCGCTCATGTGTCCTCCCCGTCCGGCCTGCGTAGCCGGGCCTTGATCGATGTAATCAGCGCGCCATGCACCGGATCCGGGTCGAAAGCGGGATCGACCAGCGCCTGGATGCGCATTCCCAGAAGCGAGCAGCCCACCAGCAGCGCTTCGGCATCTGCGTCTATGTCTGCGCGGATATGGCCATTGGCCACGCCGCGCTCGATGAAGCCGCGGATCAGCGCGCGCTCGATCTCGTGGGAGTCGCGAAACGCTTCGCGCGTTTCCAGCCGGTCAGCCACAGCGGCGGCCAGCAGCATGAAATAGGTGTCGGCCTCTTCGGATTCCCGCATGGCCAGGCAATGGAGATCGACGAAAGCGCACAGCGCGCTCAGCCCGTCCATATCCGAAACCCTCGCCGCATCGAGGTATTCGCCCTGCCCCTCATGCAGGCGGGCGATCACAGCCCGGATCAGCCCTTCCTTGGACCCGAACCGCTGAGTGACCAGGCCGCGCGAGAAGCCCGCCTCCTTGCCGATCGCGTCAAAGGTCGCGGCAGACACGCCCTGCTCGCCCACAACCCGAATGGCCGCGCTGAGAAGCTCGCGCTCCGACCGGTCACGCCTTTCAGCCTGAGTCAGGCGGCCCGCCGCCGCAGATGATCTCGTACCTGTGTCAGACATACGCACCCCCTAACATATTTGTTGGCTGTATAGCAAGTTTGATGTAAAGCAGTCCGCACCCCGGAGATCGCAAAACCCGGAAGTGGGAGGATTGAAACATGGCCATACCTGAACACATTGCCCGTGATGTTGTTGACCCCAAAGCCTATGCCGATGGCAAGCGCGTGGATGATGCCTTCCGCTGGCTGCGCGCCAACGCGCCGCTGGATGTGGCTGAGGTGGAAGGCTTTGACCCCTTCTGGGTCGTGACCCGTCATGCCGACATTCTCAACATCGAAAGACAGAACGATCTGTTCCACAATGAAGACCGCTCGGCCACGCTGACCACCATCGAAAGCGACAAACGGGTGCGCGAGATGATGGGCGGCAAACCGAACATCCTGCGCTCGCTGGTGCAGATGGATAACCCGGACCACATGCAGTACCGCCGCCTGACGCAGGCCTGGTTCATGCCGCAGAACCTGCGCAAGCTGGAAGACCGGGTGCGCGAGATTGCGCGCGGCTTCATCGACCAGATGGCGGAAAAAGGCACCGAATGCGATTTCGCCCGCGATGTCGCCTTCCTCTATCCGCTGCATGTCATCATGGAAGTGCTGGGCGTGCCGCCGATTGACGAGCCGCGCATGCTGAAGCTGACGCAGGAACTCTTCGGCACCCAGGACCCGGACGTGAACCGGGCCGGCAAGGAAGTCGGCAACACCGAAGACACGCTGAAGATGATCAATGAAACGATCTTCGACTTCATGACCTATTTCAACGCCATGACCGAAGACCACCGCCAGAACCCGCGCGAGGATCTCGCCAGCGTGATCGCCAATGGCGCCGTCTACGGCCAGCCGCTCGGCCATCTCGAAGCGATGAGCTATTACATCATCGCCGCCACCGCAGGCCACGACACCACCTCCAACACCACCGCCGGGGCCATGTGGGCGCTCGCCGAAAACCCCGGCCAGTTCCGGAAGGTGAAAGACGATCTCTCGCTGATCCCGTCCATGGTGGAGGAATCCATCCGCTGGGAAACGCCGGTGAAACACTTCATGCGCACCGCTACCGACGACACGGAAATCGCCGGGCAGAAGATCGCCAGGAATGACTGGCTGTTTCTGGCCTATCCTTCCGGGAACCGGGACGAAACCGTGTTCGAAGATCCCTACAGCTTCAAGGTCGACCGCTCGCCCAACAAGCATGTCGCCTTCGGCTATGGCGCCCATGTGTGCCTGGGCCAGCATCTTGCCCGGATGGAAATGCGCCTCCTGTGGGAAGAACTCCTCCCCCGCCTCCACTCCGTCGAACTCGCCGGAAAACCCTCCCGCACGCAGGCCAACTTCGTCAGCGGCCCGAAAACCGTGCCGATCCGTTTCAAGATGAACTGAGCGGCAGGGTCAGCGCGCGGCCACCCGGCGCAGTACCAGCCACCACAAGGCTGCCCAGGCGGTGCCCAGGCACCAGCCTGCCAGCACATCGGTCGGCCAGTGAACGCCAAGATAAATCCTGCTGATCCCGACAAGAAAGGTCAGCAGGATCGCGCCGGCATAGATCAGTGTCCTGATGGGCCGGGCCGGCTGCCCGCTGGCCAGCAATGCGCCGATGATCAGAAAGGCAGCGGTTGCCTGCAGGGCGTGGCCGCTGGGAAAACTGGAATGCGCCGTATGGGTCAGATGATCCACAAGGTCGGGGCGCAGCCTGTCGATCCCCTGTTTCAGCAGGTGGGTCAGCAGGCCGCTCGACCCGATGGCCAATGATAAAATGATCGCCGTGACGTAGTTTCTCAGCAAGGCATAATAGAGCGCCGCTCCGAGGGTCAGCAGGGTCAGGGCCGTGTATCCGCCAAGTGCCGTGATGTCCGCCATCGGATGCGTCAGCCAGGCGCTGAAAACCGGTTGCGACAAGTCCCCGGGCACCCGGAACCAGCGCAGCACTCCATGATCGAAGCCATGCGCGGCGCCGGCAGAAACCAGCCCGGCAAGAACTGCAAACCCCAGCACACCAAGAACAATCAGCACGAGGGGCCACCGATCTGCGCGCGTCATGCCAGCCCCGCCCGGCCGAGCGCCTCCGCCTGCCGTGCCGCCACCGTCTCCACCGAGAAGCCCTCAAGGCTCTCTTCAAACAGTTGGTGAAAATTGAGCTCCGCCCCCAGCCGCAGATAGGCGGCGCCAAGGCCGATGGCGGCGCGGTCCATGAACACGAACTCGCGCGGGATCTTCACCGGTCCCTTCTCCTTCAGCAGCTGGCGCACCCGGAACGCTTCCTTGCGGCCATACTCGCCCGCCGAAACCCCGTCGGCCACCGTGCGCACCCGGTCATCGATGATTGGCCCATAGATGAAGCGCGCCCAAACGTTCAGCACCTCCACCAGCTCCCGCGACAGGTTCTGGAACCCCCAGGCCTCATAGGCAGCATAAGCGGCATCGAAATCATCGTGCAGCATCGCCCGGTAGAGATCGACCACGCCCGCCACAAAAGCCGGCGGGAAGATGCGCACGCAGCCAAAATCGAGAAGGTTGATCCCCTCCCCGCCGCCGGTCACCTGATAATTGCCAAGATGCGGGTCGCCATGGATCACCGCGTAGGAGTTCATCGGCGCCCACCAGGTCCAGAACAGCATCTCGGCGATCCGGTTGCGCACTTCCTGCGGCGCGGTCTGAAATGCGTCGAGCCGGTCGCCCTCCAGCCAGGTCATGGTGATGAGCCGGGCCGTCGACAGCTCCGTTACCGGCTCCGGGCAGGTGATGAACGCCTTGTCGGCCAGCATGTCCCGGTAGAGCGCCATATGCTTGGCCTCACGGGCGTAATCGAGTTCCTCGCGCAGCCGGTCGGTGATCTCCTCAACCATCTCGTCGGCATCAATCGAGCCGTCCATGCGTTTGAAGAGGCCCAGAAGTGTCCGCAGTTGTCCGATATCGGCTTCCACCGCGCTCGCCATGTCCGGATATTGCAGCTTGCAGGCAGCCTTGCGGCCATCATGCAGGGTGGCTTCATGCACCTGCCCCAGCGAGGCGGCATGGCTCGCTTCCTTGCCAAACGCCGCAAACTTGCCCTCCCAGTCCGCCCCCAGCTCGGCCCGCATCCGCCGCTTCACGAAGGGCCAGCCCATGGCCGGGGCCGCAGCCTGCAGCTTGGCAAACTCGGCGGCATATTCCGGCGGCAAAAGGTC
Organism: Hyphomonas sp. NPDC076881; assembly: GCF_050269995.1. NCBI lineage: Bacteria > Pseudomonadati > Pseudomonadota > Alphaproteobacteria > Hyphomonadales > Hyphomonadaceae > Hyphomonas > Hyphomonas sp. NPDC076881. Next base: position 48,810 of record NZ_JBNNJJ010000018.1, read on the forward strand.
CGGCACGGTGGACACCATCTGCGCCACCTTCATCAGCGGCCCCTTGGACTTGCCCAGCGCCGCCGCCATCGCCCTGGCCACCCGCTCATCCCCCTTGTCCCCGCCAAACAGCGACTGGGCAGCAAAGGTCAGCCCCGCGCCGGAAAGGTTGGCGCCCACCTTCGCCGTGCGCGCAATGCGGCCGGAAAGGCGGTTGCGTTCAGGATCAGGCGTGTCGGAAGGGGGCGGGCTCATGCCCCAAGATATAGAAGCCCTGCCCCGGGATGGACAGGCGGCAGGTGACCGGGGTGACAAACTGTTCATGTAGGCGTATACGCCGCCTCCAGATCGCCACAATTGCTGAGGCCCCGCCCTGCACCATCCACGCACGTTTTCCTGATCAGCCCTCCTGACCTGAAACCAGAACGACGCGACCCAGCAGCGCCTGCATCCCAAAGACAGACACCGGCAGCCCTGCCGCCGCCCTCCCCTCAAGGACCCATCATGGCCTACAAGACCCTCATCACCGAAGTGAACACCGAAGACGGATATGCCGTCATCCAGATGAACCGCGCCGAGAGCCTGAACGCCCTCAGCGAGGAGATGATGTCGGAACTTACCCAGGCGCTGGACCGGTTCGAGGCGGACGACACCATCCTCTGCGTGATCCTCACGGGCTCCAAACGGGCCTTCTCCGGCGGCGCAGATGTCAAGGAAATCCAGGGCAAGACCTTCCCCCAGTCCTATTATGAGGATTTCATCACCCGGAACTGGGAACGCGCCGCCCGGGCCCGCAAGCCGATCATCGCGGCGGTCGGGGGCTATGCCATCGGCGGGGGCTGCGAACTCGCCATGATGTGCGACATCATCCTGGCCGCCGACAATGCCCGCTTCGGCCAGCCGGAAATCCGCCTCGGCGTGATGCCCGGCGCCGGGGCCACCCAGCGCCTTACCCGCGCCATCGGCAAGTCGAAAGCCATGGAACTCTGCCTGACCGGACGGATGATGGAGGCCGACGAAGCCGAACGCTGCGGCCTTGTCGCCCGGATCGTGCCCGCCGATGAGCTGATGGAAGAAGCCCGGACCCTGGCCACCACCATCGCCGCCATGCCCCGGGCTGCTGCCATGATGACCAAGGAAGCCATCAATGCGGCCTTCGAAACCCCGCTATCGCAGGGAATCCAGTTCGAACGCCGCCTGTTCCAGTCCCTTTTTGCCACCGATGACCAGAAAGAAGGCATGAAAGCCTATGTGGAGAAGCGGTCCGCGCATTTCCGGGATCGCTGACGGCGGCGGCGAAAAGGCTGCTTTTCCGTCATGATGGCGGTTGACGCCACAGGGCCGTTTATGTATCTCCGCGCCTTCTGCCCGAGGGAGTTCCCGCCGGGCGCCAGGAGTTTGTTATGGCGAATACCCGCTCAGCCAAGAAAATGGTGCGCAAGATCGAAGCGCGCACCGAGGTCAATAAAGCCCGCCGCTCTCGCGTGCGCACCTATGTTCGCAAGGTCGAAGAAGCGATCGCATCCGGCGACAAGTCGGCCGCTCAGGAAGCCCTGAAAGCTGCCCAGCCGGAAATCATGCGCTCCGTGACCAAAGGCGTGACCCACAAGAACACGGCTTCCCGCAAGGTTTCGCGCCTTTCGGCCCGCGTCAAGGCAATGGCCTGAGGGCAGCGCGCAGGCTTGCTACCAGCCTTTTAAGCGGTAGCTGAAAAGATGGCCCGCCAGGTAAGCGCCCGGCGGGTTTTCCTTTTCTGCCCCCTCCCCATGGCAGGCGCGGGAAATGTCTCCGGCAGTGCCATAACCCCTCCATCTTGATGGATCAGGGGGCAATTTTTCCATGGGATCAAGGTTGCCGCGCGGCGATGTTGCAGCCCAGCAAAAGCAAGGTCAAAAAAAATGTATTCCACAGGCCTGAGAATGCTTTCCGTATTGACAGAACAGAAGCGAACAAAAGTAAGCGGGCAATCACTTCAAACTTTTTTTGAGACGTCAGTTGCATGAATCTCTGCTGATTTTTTTTCGGAGACCGCAATGTCAACACGCGAAATGCGGCTGTCAAAAAAAGTTAGTACTTGCCAGAAAAATCCCCCGGGAATAATTTCTCCATACCAGCGAATTTAGTCCCGGTACAGAGTTTTTTGTGTTTCAGGCGGGGGCCTGCCGGGTAGTGTCGTGTACTCGCTGGGATGAGCGAAGATAATTAGAAACGGGGCTCGGTGATGGACCGAAACGGAATGACTGTCTCGCCTTTTGGATCAGAGGCGGTCGATAACAACGATGCTTTTGAAGCGACGGGTCAAAGGATCTGGAATGGCGTTCGCGATGTCCTGCGGGACAAGATCGCGGAAGCTGAATTTGACCGCTGGATTGAAGATCTGCGCCTCGTCGCAGACCATGAAGGCGAAATGATCGTGGCTGCGCGGGATCCGCTGGCCTTTGATCGGGTAACCAGCCAGTATCTGCGCTTGATCGAGAAACTGTGGGCCGCCGCTGACCCGGCAGAGCGCACGTTCAAATTGATCTGTTGGCGGAATGCTCCGGCGGATCTGCGCGATCTGGTCGATGACCCGTGGGCAATCGAGGCACCGGCCGCGCCGGCTGAGCCTGAGGCGCCCGCCACCTCGTCTGGAGCTGGCCCAGCCATGACCTTCGATACACTGGTCACCGGCCCGTCGAACGAGATCGCCGTGACGCTGGCAAAGCGTATCGCGGCAGGCCTTCCGGCCGGCACCGCCACCACGCTGATCTATGGCCCTCCGGGCACCGGCAAGACCCACCTGATGCAGGCGCTCCGCCAGGAGACGGCCCGCCGGGATGCCGGACGCCGGATCGTGTATCTGACAGCTGAGGAATTCATGTCGGCCTATCTCGACGGCGTCAAAGCCCGTGACACGAGCGACCTGAAGAAGCGCCTGCGGGCCGCCTCGATCCTGCTGATCGACGACCTGCACCGGATCGCCGGCAAGCCGGGCACCGAGGCTGAACTCTATCAGAACATCCGCGAAGTCACCTCCAATGGCGGCCAGGTCGTTCTGGTGGGCGACTCCGCGCCGGGTGAAGCCAACGGCTTCGGCCAGCGGATGCGCAGCGAAATCAAGGGCGCCACCGCCGTTGAGGTCGCCCTGCCCGACGCGGACATGCGCCGCGAAATCCTCGTGCGCCTCGCCGGTCACATCGCCGAGAACCACCCGGCTTTCGTGCTGACCGAAGAGATGATGCAGCGCCTCAATAACGGCATCCGTGGCCCCGGCCGCGAGCTGACCGGCGCCGTGTGGAGTCTCTACACCGAGGCGGGCTTTGGCGAGCGCGCCCCGACGATGGAGATGCTCGAGAAGATTATCCGCCGTCATGCGGGCGAGCAGCGCGAGCCCTCGATCGAGGTGATCAAGCGCGCGACACTGAAAGTCTTCCCGATTGCGAAGTCGGACCTTGAAGGCCCCAGCAAGATGCGCGGTTTCGTCTATCCGCGTCAGATCGCGATGTATCTCTGCCGGACCATGACCCGGAAATCCTTCCCCCAGATCGGCCGCGCCTTCGGCAAACGCGACCACACAACGGTTCTCTATGCGTTCCGGCGCATGGATGGGGATCTCGGAAAAGATCAGGAGCTTGCCTCCGATATCGCCAAGGTACAGGCGGTGATCCACGAGCTGATGGAAAGCGGTCAAAACTGACCCCTTTTCCGGGTCCGCTCAGCGCCAGCGCTTGGCTTTTTCCGGAAGTTCGTTAAGGCTCTGCAGCCCGCTCCTGCCCGGAGCGGGCTGATTCTTGCCGGCCCCGGCAGAACAGAGCTTAATGAAAACCCGGCGCAAGACTAGGAAACGGAGCCCTGGCCGGCTCCCTGATGGACGGATGACACGATGAAACTGACGATCGAACGCGGAGACCTTCTGGACGCCCTCAGCCATGTCCAGAACATTGTCGAGCGCCGGACGACGATTCCGATCCTCTCCAACGTCCTGCTCGAAGCCTCCCAGGGCGCGCTGAAGCTCACCGCAACAGACCTCGACATCGAAGCGGTCGACTCTGCCGATGCGAAAGTCTCCAAGCCCGGCGCCATCACCGCCCCGGCCGGTACGCTGTTCGATGTTGTCCGCAAGCTGCCCTCCGGCGCCGAGGTGGAGCTGGAGCTCAACCCGGAATCCCAGCGCCTGACGATTGCCGCCGGCCGCTCGCGGTTCGAGCTACCCACCCTGCCCGCCTCCGATTTCCAGACGATGACGCCGGATGAAGGCGCCGTCAGCTTCAAGCTCCCGGCCAAGGAGTTTGCGCGCCTGATCGACAAGACCCGTTTCGCCATCTCCACCGAGGAGACGCGCTATTATCTCAACGGCATCTATCTGCATGCCGCCAAGGCCGATGATGGCAGCGCCGTGCTGCGCACCGTGGCCACCGACGGCCACCGCCTGGCGCTGGCTGAGCTGAAAGCCCCCAAAGGCGCCGAGAAGCTCACCGGCGTGATCGTGCCCCGCAAGACGGTCGGCGAAGCCCGCCGCCTGGTCGATGGGCTGGACGAGGATGTCGAGATCGAAGTCTCCGACACCAAGATCATCCTGCGCGCCGGCCGCGCCGTGCTGACGTCGAAACTGATCGACGGCTCCTTCCCCGATTACGCCCGCGTCATCCCGAAGGGCAACGACAAGAAGATGACCGTCGACAACAAATCCTTCGAGGCCGCCGTGGACCGCGTCTCCACCGTCTCGGCAGAGCGGTCGCGCTCTGTGAAGCTGTCGGTTGCCAATGGCCGCCTGACGCTCGCCGTCAACCATGCCGAAACCGGCGCGGGCAATGAAGAGATCGAAGCCGAGTATGAAGCCGATCCGATGGAAATCGGCTTCAACGCCAAATACCTGCTCGACATCGCCAGCCAGATTGAATCGCCCGATGTCGAATTCATGTTCAACGACCCGGCCTCACCCGCGCTCGTGCTCGATCCGTCGGATGGATCTGCGCGCTATGTGGTGATGCCGCTGCGGGTGTAACCGCGCCAGCGGAGACACCCTGCCCGGCGTGGCGGCGGGAGAGTTTCATGACCGCCCTCACCCGTCTCAGCCTGACAGACTTCCGCAACTATGCGGGCCTGACGCTGCGCCTCGATGGGCGCCATGTCTGCCTCTATGGCTCCAATGGCGCGGGCAAGACGAACCTTCTCGAAGCCGTCAGCCAGTTCGGCCCCGGCCGCGGCCTGCGCAGCGCCCAGCTTTCCGAGATGACCCGCCGCGACGCGCCCGGCGGCTGGGCGCTCGCCGCCACGCTGGATGATGAGCAGAAAATCTCCATCCATCTGGAAGGCTCCGGCGCCGCCAAGCGCAATGTACGGATTGATGGCGCGCCCGCCTCCCCCGGCGACCTCGCCGAGCGTATCCGCATCGTCTGGCTCACCCCGGCGATGGACGGCGTATTCCGGGGCGGCGCGTCCGACCGCCGCCGCTTCTTCGACCGGCTGGTGCTCGCCCATCTGCCCGCCCATGGCAAAGCCTCCGCGCGCTATGAAAAAGCCCTGGCCGAACGCAATGCCCTGATCGAGCGCGGCCATGTCGACCCCGCCTGGGCCGACGCCATCGAGGCCCGCCTCGCCGAAGCGGGCACCGAGATGGCCATCAACCGCGCCATCGTGCTCGAAGCCCTCCAACTGGCCATCGACGCGCGCCCCGAAGGTCATTTCCCGAAGGCAGACCTCACCCTGGAAGGCGAGGCCGAAGCCGCCGCCCTGAGGGGCGAAGACTTCCGCACCATCTTCGACCTGCTGGTGGATGCCTACCGGAACGGCCGCCGCCGCGACATCGCCGCCGGGCGCACGCTCGCAGGCCCCCACCGCACAGACCTCGCCGTCATCCACCGGCCCACGGCCGCCCCTGCGGGGGAAGCCTCTACCGGCCAGCAGAAAGCCCTGCTGATCGGGCTCATCCTCGCCTCCGCCACCGCCCTGTCTGCGGGCGGCTCGGGCCCCTCGCCCCTCTTGCTGCTCGATGAAGCCGCCGCCCACCTTGATCCCGACCGCCGCGCCGCCCTCTTCGACGAGCTCTCCGCCCTCGGCGGCCAGGCCTGGCTGACGGGCACCGAAGCCTTCCTCTTCGAAGCCTTCGGCGACCGCGCCCAGCGCATCCGCGTGGACGAAGGCACAGCCGCCCTCTCCGAATAGACCCCCAGCCGGCAGTGGACCCCGGCCCCGCAGCAGATTAGGTAAGGGTTCGAAATAAGGAGCCTGCCCCATGAAAACCCGCGCCGCCGTCGCCTTTGAAGCCAAGAAACCGCTCGAGATTGTCGAGCTTGATCTGGAAGGCCCCAAGGCCGGTGAAGTGCTGGTCGAGATCATGGCCACGGGCATCTGCCACACCGACGCCTACACGCTCGACGGGCTGGACAGTGAAGGCATCTTCCCGTCCGTCCTCGGCCATGAGGGGGCTGGCATCGTGCGCGAGGTGGGCGCGGGCGTCACCAGCGTGAAGCAGGGCGATCACGTCATCCCGCTTTACACGCCCGAATGCCGCCAGTGCAAAAGCTGCCTCTCGGGCAAGACCAATCTGTGTACGGCCATTCGCGCCACACAAGGCAAGGGCCTGATGCCGGACGGCACCAGCCGCTTCAGCTATAAAGGCCAGCCGGTCTTCCACTATATGGGCTGCTCCACCTTCTCGAACTTCACCGTCCTCCCGGAAATCGCCGTGGCGAAAATCCGCGAAGACGCGCCGTTTGACAAAGCCTGCTATGTCGGCTGCGGCGTCACCACCGGCGTCGGCGCCGTCGTCAACACGGCCAAGGTTCAGGTGGGTGAGAATGTCGTCGTCTTTGGCCTCGGCGGCATCGGCCTCAACGTCATCCAGGGCGCGCGCATGGCGGGTGCGGACATGATCGTCGGCGTCGATATCAATGACAGTAAGGAAGAATGGGGCCGCAAATTCGGCATGACGCATTTCGTCAACCCGAAGAACGTCTCCGATGTCGTCGCGCATATTGTCGAGCTGACCGGCGGGGGCGCAGACTATTCCTTTGACTGCACCGGCAACACCACCGTCATGCGCCAGGCGCTGGAATGCTGCCATCGCGGCTGGGGCACCAGCGTCATCATCGGTGTGGCTGAAGCGGGCAAGGAAATCAGCACACGTCCCTTCCAGCTCGTCACGGGGCGCAACTGGCGCGGCACCGCCTTCGGCGGCGCCAAGGGGCGTACGGACGTTCCGAAAATCGTCGACTGGTACATGAACGGCAAAATCGAAATCGACCCGATGATCACCCACGTCATGACGCTGGACAAGATCAACGACGCTTTCGACCTGATGCACGAGGGCAAGAGTATCCGGAGCGTGGTGGTATATTGATGCCCAAGAAGATCGAGCCAACAAATCCCGAGCGCGAATGTGAACTAGGTCGAGTTGCTCTGTGGCTTGAAGCCCACGATCTGACTTGGCTGTCGCAACAGTGCTCGTGCACAGACGATACGCCAATTGAAGATCGAGAGAGATGCGCCCGAGTCCGGTTTCGATCCCGAGCAGCATTGCATAAGGCAGGTCTAATCAACAACGAAGAGGAAACGTAAATGTTCAGTCACGTCATGGTCGGGTCTAATGACATCGGCAAATCGAAGAAATTCTATGACGCCCTGTTCGGCGCGCTCGGCGGGAAGCCGGCGATCCAGGACCCGAAAGGCCGCCTGATCTATATCCACAATGGCAGCATGTTCCTGGTCACCCAGCCAATCGACGGCCAGCCCGCCTGCCACGCCAATGGCGGCACGATCGGGTTTGCAGCGACCTCCACCGAGCAGGCAGACGCCTGGCACAAGGCCGGCGTGGAAGCCGGCGGCACCGCCATCGAAGACCCGCCGGGCTGGCGCGAAGGCGGCGGCATGAAGCTCTACCTCGCCTACCTGCGCGATCCGGACGGCAATAAGATCTGCGCCATGATGCGCGGCTGATGACAGCGGGGAGTATCCGGCCATGGTCTATCCCGCCCCGGATACGCCCGACCTGTCGCGCATATGCGAGACGGCCTCACGCCAGCCCTGAAGGCAGAGATCGCCGCCCGCTGGCCCGCCCTCGACTATTATTCCGACGGCGGAAGCCCGCATAACCAGCCCGACGAAGGCTATATCGAAAACGGCTTCGCCATCTCCTTCCCCCGCCCCCGCTATAGCGCCCCGGACGGCTCATCCTGAGCGAAGTCGAAGGACGAGCCGGGGCTGGCGGCAGTTCTGTTTGGCGCATCCTTCGACTTCGCTCAGGATGAGCGCGGTCTGCGTTACCAGCCTCCCCCCAGTACCTTACGCCAGCGCCAGCCGGTAATTCATCCGCACAAGGCGTTTTGACAGGCGGAAAGTCTTCAAAGGTTCCCCGCGCACGCGCTCCAGCAACGCATCTGCCCGCGCCTTCGCGGCCTCGTCCATCGCGTCATAGGCGTCGGTCACCGCCTGCAGCCGGTAGAGCGGAAAGGTCCGTGCCTGCGCCGGGCCGCGCGTGCCTTCAATATCGATCCAGATTTCCCCCAGCCCGCGCGGCAGGAATGCGCCCGCTGCCGCCTCACGGGCCCAGCCCTCAAACAGCCGCGCCGTCTCCTCCAGCGCCGGAAACTGCTCGCGCATCTGCCGCGCCAGGATCGGCTCCAGCGTTTCGGGGATCGCGTCCTCCGCCAGCAGATCACCCGCGCCCTTCCCGCCCGCATGCGCCCGCTCCACCCAGCCGGCCACGCGCGGCGCCAGCCGCTTCATCAGTTCGCCAGAGGCCGGGTCGCGGTAAAGATGCGCATAGAGCGGCCCGATAAAGGCAAAGTCCGCCAGGCACGGCCGCGCGCCCAGCAGATAGGGATGCTGCTCGAGATGCGCCGAAAACTCTCCCAGGAACGCTTCATAAGATGCCTCGATCCCCGGAATGGTTTCGGGATGCACGCCCAGGATCGGCAGCGCGCCCTTGAAGCGCTGGCCATTCTTCTTGCCGATCTCATACTGCTCGCCCCAGCTGGCCTGCGGCGCAGACAGAGCGCCAAACTCGGCATAAGCCCAATCCTCGTTATAGCTCCACCGGTAATGCATCGCCGGCAGGGTCAGCCATTCATCCGCATAGAGATGGAGCAGCTGCGCCACGAACCGCTGCAGCGGCGTCTGCGGTATCGCGGGCGGGGCAAGCCCCTCGCGCGCTTCCACCGTCTCGATGATGTCGGCAGAGTCCTGCACCACCTCGCCCTCCGGCGTCACCATCACGGGGATCACCGGCCAGCCGACCTTCGGCAGGATCACATCGCGGTAAACCGCCTGCGTGGCCAGCTCCTCGCGAAAGTCCACGCCCCGCCAGCGCAGATAGGCCCGCGCCTTGCCCGTGAAATAGCTGACCTCAGCCCCATACAGCGTATATCCGCCCATGCCTGTCCCTTTGACGTCTCTTGCTTTGTATTGTCATCTCAAATGCCAATAAATCAGGCAAGCCCCCGCCCCGCTTTCCTTGACGAGGCGGGCGGCAAGAGGCCAGAAGGGCCCTATCCCCGTTTGCCTGCCAGCCAGAGAGTATGCCCATGACCCAGCTTACCCAAGTCTCCGCCTGGAAATCCTTCGGCGGCACGCTTTCGGTCTATGATCATGAGAGCCCCCTGCTCGGCTGCGCCATGCGCTTTGCCGTCTATGTTCCGCCCCAGGCCGCCCATGGCCCCGTGCCGGTGCTCTGGTATCTCTCCGGCCTCACCTGCACCTGGGCCAACATGATGGAAAAATCCGGCGTGCAGGAACATGCCGCCCGCCACGGCCTCATCATCATCGCCCCAGACACCTCCCCCCGCGGCGAACATGTGCCCAATGACGACGCCTATGATCTCGGCCAGGGCGCAGGCTTCTACCTCACGGCCACGCAGGCCCCCTGGGCCAAAAACTACAGGATGGACCAGTATATCACCGATGAACTCCCCGCCCTCATCGCGGCGAATGTTCCGTCAGCGGATATGTCGCGTCAGGGCATCTTCGGCCACTCCATGGGCGGCCACGGCGCCATCACACTGCATCTGAAACATCAGGATACCTACAAATCCTGCTCGGCCTTCTCGCCCATCACATCCCCCGCCCGCGTGCCCTGGGGCGAAAAGGCGTTCACCGCCTATCTCGGCCCCCTCTCCGTCGCCTGGGAACAGTATGACGCCACAGAGCTGGTGAAAGAGCGCCAGTCCAAAGCCCTGATCCTGATCGATACGGGCACCGCCGACAGTTTCCTCGAAACCCAGCTCAAACCGGAAATCTTCATCCAGGCGTGCGAGAAAGACGGCCAGCGGCTCGATTACCGCCTGCGCGAAGGCTACGGCCACGACTATTATTTCATCGCCACCTTCATGGACGAACACATCGCCCATCATGCCAAAGCCCTGAAAGGCTAGACCGCCTTTGCGTGGCGCTGCGGCGCGGCGGCGGGTGAGCGCGCGTCAAAGCACTGCGCCACCGTGCGCAGCATGATGCGCGCCTCTTCCGGCACGGTCACCACCGTTCCGGAAACATGGCAGAGCCCTATCCGCTCCAGCTCCCGCGCCGCGTCCAGCGCGCCGTCCAGCCGGTCGTCGGGCACGCCCATCCCGGCGCACACTTCCGCCGCATCCACCTCCAGCCGGCACATCAGCGTCTCCAGCGCCCGGGCGCGCAGGCGGTCGTCCGGCGTCAGAGCAATGCCGCGCTCGGCTGGCAAATGGCCTGCGGTGACCGCTTCGCCCCACGCCTTGCGGTCCTTGAGGTTCTGGCTGAAGCCCTCGCGGAACTGCGAAATGGCCGTGGCGCCCATGCCGATCAGGGTTTCGCACGGGTCATCCGTATACCCCTGGAAATTCCGGTGCAGGCGGCCTTCGCGCGCGGCAATCGCCAGCGTGTCATCGGCCCGGGCGTAATGATCAAGCCCGATGGCCACATAGCCTGCCCCTTCCAGGGTCATCGCCGCCACACGGGCCTGCGTGAACCGCTCATGGAGGCCCGCCAGGGCGTTCTCATCAATCGCGCGCTGATGTTTGGCAAACCAGGGCACATGCGCATAGCCGAACACGGAGACACGCGCCGCGCCCATCTCGGCGGCAAAGCGCGCGGCCTCCACCACATGCTGCGTCGTCTGGTAAGGCAGGCCATACATCAGGTCCATGTTGATGGCATCGATGCCCGCCCCGCGCAGATCCTCGATCAGCGCCACCACCATGTCGCGCGGCTGGATGCGGTTGATCGCATGCTGCACATCCTCCGCGAGTGTCTGCACCCCGAGGCTCACCCGGTTGACCCCGGCGCGCGCAAAAGTGGGCACCTGCCCCGGCTTCATCGTGCGCGGGTCCAGTTCCACAGCAATTTCCGCGCCCGTGCGGAGGCCGAAATGGCGCTGCAATGCGTCCATCAGTTCCAGGAAATCATTCGGGTTCAAAATGTTGGGAGAGCCGCCGCCAAAGTGCAGATGGCCGATCCCGCCATGCGGCCCCATCGCCCGCCCGCGCAGCGAAACCTCCTTCAGCAGAAGGTCCACATACTCCGCCACCCGCCGGTAACCATTGGGCACGCTGGTGGCACAGCCGCAATACCAGCAGAGCTTGTCGCAGAAGGGAATGTGCAGATAGGCGGAGATCGCCTCATCGGCGCGTGTGGCCGCCGACCAGGCCATGGCCGCGGCCACGCCCGTCTCAGGCGTAAAATCCGCCGCCGTCGGATAGCTGGTATAGCGGGGCACAGCGCGCGTCGCGTAGGGGATCCAGGCGTCTTTCATGGCCGGGGAGATACCACCGCTTAAGGATGTTCACTGTAAGTATTCTCCCTTATGTGGCGTCCTGCCATGGCGCCCGCCCCCGTTCTGTGTCATTGGGCACCGATTGTGACGCCTGAAAGTCTTGTCTCCTCCATGAATCTGCCTGAAACCCTGCCTGCCGCCCTCCGCGCAGCCATCCTTGAGCGTGGCTACGAAAACCTTACCGAAGTCCAGTCCGCCGCCACTGCGCCGGAACTGGAAGGACGCGACCTTCTGGTCTCCGCGCGCACCGGTTCAGGCAAAACGGTTGCCTTCGGCCTCGCCATCGCGAATGAGCTCCTCGCCGGGGAAGAAACCTTCCTCATCCGCGCGTCCGCCCCCCTCGGCCTGATCATCGCGCCCACGCGCGAGCTTGCCCTGCAGGTCGCCCGCGAGCTGCGCTGGCTCTACGCCAACGCCAATGCCGAAATCGCCACCTGCGTCGGCGGCATGGACATGCGCGACGAGCGCCGGGCCCTGGAACGCGGCGCCCATATCGTTGTCGGCACGCCGGGCCGCCTGTCAGACCATATCAATCGCGGCTCGCTCGACACCTCCGAAATCCGCGCTGTGGTACTCGATGAAGCCGACGAGATGCTCGACATGGGCTTCCGCGAGGAACTTGAGCACATCCTCGAAGACACCCCTGAGGATCGCCGTACCCTGATGTTCTCGGCCACTGTGCCAAAAGGCATCGCAGCACTGGCCAGCCGCTACCAGAAAGACGCCCTGCGCATTACCACGGCCAGCGACACCAGCGCCCATGCCGACATCGCCTATGAAGCGCTGATGGTCGCCCCGGGAGATGAAGAAAACGCCATCGTCAACATCGTGCGCCATTCCGATACCGAAAGCGCCATCGTCTTCTGCTCCACGCGCGTGGCCGTGAACCATCTCGTCACCCGCCTTGGTAATCGCGGTTTCAGCGTGGTCGCCCTGTCGGGCGAGTTCAGCCAGAAAGAGCGCGCCAACGCCCTTTCCTCGCTGCGCTCTGGCCGTGCCCGCGTCTGCATCGCCACCGATGTGGCCGCCCGCGGCCTGGACCTGCCAAAGCTTGACCTCGTGATCCATGCAGACCTGCCGCGTGATCCGGCCACCCTGCTCCACCGCTCTGGCCGCACGGGCCGCGCTGGCCGCAAGGGTATCAGCACACTGATCGTTGCGCCCAAGGCCCGCCGCCGGGTCGAGCGGCTTCTGCAGGACGCAAAGGTCGAGGCCCGCTGGGGCCGCCCGCCGTCTGCCGATGATGTCACCGCGCGCGATGACGCCCGCCTTCTGGCCGATACCGCGCTCACCAATCCGATGATGGAGAAAGAAGAAGACCTCGTTGCCCGTCTGATGGCGGAACATACGCCCGAGCAGATCGCCGCCGCTTTCATCCGCAAGGCCCGCGCTGGCCGCTCGGCGCCCGAAGACCTGCGCGAAGTGGACGACCGCCCGGCCCGCAAACCCCGCGAGGATCGCGGCGAGCGGGAATGGCAGGACCGCCCCGAACGCGCCCCCCGCGAACGCCGCGACTGGTCAGACCGCGAACCGCGCGAGCCGCGTGAACCCCGCGCCCGGCGTGAACGCGCCAGCATCGACGGCGCCGTCTGGATCGCCATCAATGTCGGCCGCAAGAAGAATGCCGATCCCAAATGGCTGCTGCCCATGCTCTGCAAGGCCGGCGGCATCGACCGCGATCAGATCGGCCAGATCCGCATCAATTCCGGCAACACCCATGTCGAGCTGACCCCTGAAGGCGCCGAGCGCCTGTTCGAGCACGCCGAGAATGGCCGCCTTGAGGGCAGCCTGCAGGCCTTCCCGCTCGACGGCGTGCCCGAGATCGAGGATGCCGGCCCTCCGCCCCGCCGCGAACGCCGCCCGGAAGGGCGCAGCGAAAGCCGCAGCGAGGATCGCCCGCCCCGCTTCGACCGCGCCGAGCGCCCGGAGCGCCGCGAACCGCGTGAGCGCAAGGGCGACTGGAACCCCGCCGAACGTCCCGCCCGCAGCAGCGAGCGCCCCGACTGGAAAGACCGCCCCAGCCGCGCTGAAAAGCCCGCCGGAAAGCGGTATGACGGCCCCCGCGAGGAAGGCCGCAGCGAGCGTCCCGCCAAGCCCGCCTGGGCCGGCAGCAAGGACAAGCCGTCCTTCACCAAGGGCCCCGGAAAGTCTGCCGGAAAGCCCTCGGGCAAGCCGGCCGGCAAGGGCAAACCGGGCGGTAAATCCGGCCCGCCCAAGGGGCCAAAAGGCAAGAGTTTCCAGGGTCTGAAGAAGCCGCGCGCGTAAGCCGCCGCCGGGGCGGCCCCGCCGCCCCGAAAACCCTCGGCAATCCCCTGATTCCAAATACTTTTTTGCCGCCCCCGCGGCACTGCAAAATGATTGCCGCTCCGGTTCCCAGCGGAGCGTAAATCCCCTATATTTAAGGGGAATTTCGAAGAATCATCGAGAAAGCAATTCCCATGGCCGAAGACATCCATCCCGAAGCCCCCGAACAGGGCGGCGAAGGCGAATATGGCGCGGGCTCCATCAAGGTCCTGAAGGGCCTGGATGCCGTGCGCAAGCGCCCCGGCATGTATATCGGCGACACCGATGACGGCTCCGGCCTCCACCACATGATCTACGAGGTCGTCGACAACGCCATTGACGAGGCCCTCGCCGGCCATGCCGACCGCGTCACCGTCACGCTCTACCCCGATGGCTCGGCCGAAATCACCGATAACGGCCGCGGCATCCCCGTCGGCATGCACCCCACCGAAGGCGTCTCCGCCGCCGAGGTGATCATGACCCAGCTGCACGCGGGCGGTAAGTTCGATTCCAACTCCTACAAGGTCTCCGGCGGCCTGCACGGCGTGGGCGTCTCGGTCGTCAACGCTCTGTCTGACTGGCTGGAGCTGACCATCCACCGCGAAGGCAAGGAACACTTCGTCCGCTTCGTCGAGGGCGGCCGGGTTGAGGCGCCGCTGGAAACGCGCGGGCCTTCCCCGAAGCGCGAGAATGGCAAGCCCTATACCGGCACCGCCGTGCGCTTCCTGTCCTCGCCCGCCACCTTCACGATGACCGATTACGACCGCAAGACCCTGGAACACCGCCTGCGGGAGCTCGCCTTCCTCAATAGCGGTGTGCGGATCATCTTCCGCGACGAGCGGGAGGCAGAGCCCTATGAGACCGTGCTGGAATATGAAGGCGGCGTGAAGGCCTTCGTCCAGCATGTCGACCGCCAGAAACAATCCCTGATCGGCGAGCCGATCTATGTCATCGGCGAGAAGGACGGCATCACCGTCGAGGCCGCGATGGAGTGGACCGACAGCTATCACGAATCGGTCCTCTGCTTCACCAACAACATCCCCCAGCGCGATGGCGGCACCCACCTGGCCGGCTTCCGCGGCGCGCTCACGCGCATCATCAACAAATACGCCAACGAAACCGGCGTGGCGAAGAAATCCAAGGTCGAGATCTCCGGCGACGACGCCCGCGAGGGGATGACCTGCGTTCTGTCGGTCAAGGTGCCGGACCCGAAGTTCAGCTCACAGACGAAAGACAAGCTCGTCTCCTCCGAGGTCCGCCCGGTCGTCGAAAGCCTGATCAACGAGAAGCTGGGCGAGTGGTTCGAGGAGAACCCCAAGAAGGCCCAGATCATCATGGAGAAGATCGTCGAGGCCGCCGCCGCCCGTGAGGCCGCCCGCAAGGCGCGCGAGCTCACCCGCCGCAAATCCGCGCTCGACATCACCTCCCTTCCGGGAAAACTGGCAGACTGCCAGGAAAAAGATCCGGCCAAATCCGAACTCTTCATCGTCGAGGGGGATTCCGCCGGCGGCTCTGCCAAACAGGGCCGCAGCCGGGACAATCAGGCCATCCTCCCCCTGCGCGGCAAGATCCTCAACGTCGAGCGCGCGCGCTTTGACAAGATGCTCTCCTCCGATCAGGTCGGCACACTGATCATGGCGCTCGGCGCCGGCATCGGGCGGGATGAGTTCGACATCAACAAGCTGCGCTATCACAAGATCATCATCATGACCGATGCTGACGTCGATGGCGCCCACATCCGCACCCTGCTGCTCACCTTCTTCTATCGTCAGATGCCGGAGATTATCGAGCGCGGTTTCCTCTACATCGCCCAGCCCCCGCTCTACAAAGTCACGCGCGGGCGCTCCGAGCGCTATGTCAAGGATGATGGAGAGCTCGAAGCCTACCTGATCGAGGAAGGCACGAGCGGCGAAACCCTGATCCTTGCCGATGGCACGCAGATTGCCGGCGCTGACCTGCGCGAGCAGGTCCACCAGGCCGCGAGCTTCCGCGCCAGCCTGCGCCGTCTCGCCCTGCGCGCGCCGGCAGACCTGATCGAGCACGCCGCCCTCACCGGCGCGATGAAGCCCGGCGCGGGCCAGGCAGAGGCAGACGCGACCGCCGCCCGCCTCAACCGCCTCGCCGAAGAAGGCGAAGACACCTGGGTCGGCCGCTTCGTCGAAGGCGCGCTTGTCTTGCAGCGCACCGTGCGCGGCGTGGACGAAACCGCCGTCCTGCCCCCCGCCCTCCTCGCCAGCCAGGACGCCATGCGCCTCACCGAGCGCGCCAATGGCCTGCGCGAGCTTTATGCCGAGCCCGCCATCCTGCGCCATGAGAAAGGCGGCGAAATTGCCGTGAACGGACCATCGACCCTGCTGGGCGCAGTGCTCGAATCCGGCCGCAAGGGCCTGAAGATCCAGCGCTACAAGGGCCTGGGCGAAATGAACGCCGGCCAGCTCTGGGAAACCACACTGGACGCCAACGCCCGCACCCTCCTGCAGGTCAAAGTCGAACACGCCGACGAAGCCGACGAACTCTTCACCAAACTGATGGGCGACGTGGTCGAACCCCGCCGCGAGTTTATCGAAGAGTTTGCGCTGGAAGCTGAGGTGGATGTTTAGACAATGACCGAAGAGGTAATCGAACCCGGCGTGGCCCTTTGGTACAAGTTGGTCGATTCTCTAAATGATCAGGTTTATTCGAACACTGACGAGCTGAAATGCCTCGTCCACTACACTAACTTCGCATCCTTCAAGTCAATTGTTGAAAATAACGAGCTGTGGTTCAGCTCAATCGACAGGATGAACGATTACAATGAGGTGCGACATGGAAAAAGGCTTGTACAAGAATTAGTCCGAGATGACAGCTCGGAAGTCAGCACGATCGTTCGAGACCTGATGCACAGCTACCCAAATCAACTTGCAGAAGTCGATAAGGTCTTCATCGAGAACAGCTTAAGCGACCCTTACGATACCTTTATTTCGTGTTGGTCAAATTGTGACTTGGTGGCATTCCAACACGATAACCTTGCAATGTGGCGCAGCTATGCAGCGGATGGTAATGGTGTTGCCATTGCTATCGACCCCAAAGTGATTCAATTGGGGACCCTGAGATACAGTGAGATCACTTTCTGGCCTGTTCGGTACGAGACAGAGCATGAGTTCGCTCATAGATGCGCAGCACTTTTACGTATCTTTCGGGATGCTCTAGTTTCACTTTCTGACGAAGAACGGAACCTGCCAGCTAGTATTTTCGCGAGCGCTTTTAATGAGCTTCTTTTCTTTCTAGCAGTGACACATAAACATCCAGGGTTCGGAATTGAGCGCGAATGGCGATTTGTTTGGAGACGCAGCCACTCAAGCAATAAGTATCTGGAATATTTGAAGCCTCAAATTAGTGCGAGAGGCTTGTTCGAGTTCTTCTGCCTCCCGCTTAAAGATGATCCCGAACTAGCTAATGGTCCGATCACATTGGATAAAATCCTTACTGAAGTGATGATAGGACCAACGTCCGACCTTCCTCACAAGCATTCCGCCACGTTGAATATGTTACGTAGAGCTGGAATCGATCTTTCTCGCGTCAAAGTTACAGCCAGTTCGATCCCTTATCGATCAAGTTAGCTTCACAAGTCTCAAGGGCGCAGACGCAACCTTTCCCGCCCTCGCGCATTAGAACCTCCGTGGGAGGACGCGCGCGGCCCCAGCGAAAGGAAGCGTGCCATGAAAGCCAAGTCCGAAGCCCAGCAGAAAGCCGCCGGCGCGGCCCTCTCCGCCAAACGCGGCGACACCCCCAAATCCAAACTCCAGGGTGCCTCGAAGAAGATGCAGGCGTCCATGAGCCAGAAAGAGCTTGAGGAAATGGCCTCCACCAAGCGCAAGAAACTCCCGGAACGGAAGAGCTAGGCCGCGCGGGCAGAGCCCTCACCTCCCACGCCCTCCGGGCGCGGGCCCCTCCTCTCCCAGAGGGAGAGGGTGACCCAGCCCCCTGAATTCCGGCCATGATTTTGCAGACTCTCTCGATTAGAGAGGATGACACATGCGCAAGAGCAGATTTTCAGACGAGCAGAT
>NZ_JBNNJJ010000019.1:0-62214 GCF_050269995.1 Hyphomonas sp. NPDC076881
GAGAGGGCGTGCTCCCTCACCCCCAACCCCCTCTCCCAGGGGAGAGGGGGCTTAAAAGATTTGAGAGGAAACATCAGACATGAAACTCGCTACCCTAAAGAACGGCACCCGGGATGGGCGCCTTGTTGTTGTTTCCAGGGATTTGACGCGGGCGACGGACGCCGCGCGGATTGCGCCGACCTTGCAGGCGGCGCTCGACAAGTGGGAGATTTATGCGCCGCAGCTCGCCATGCTGGCCGAGCAGGTGGAACTGGGCTCCGTGCCGACTTTCCGCTTTCATGAGCATGACGCGATGAGCCCGCTGCCACGTGCCTATCAGTGGGCGGACGGGTCTGCCTATATCAACCATGTGGAGCTGGTGCGCGCGGCGCGGGGCGACAAGGTGCCGGAGAGTTTCTATTCCGATCCGCTGATGTATCAGGGTGGCAGTGACGGGTTTCTGGGCCCGCGCGACGCGATCCCTCTGAAGGACGTGGCCTGGGGCTGCGACATGGAAGGGGAGGTGGCAGTGATCACCGATGATGTGCCGATGGGCGTGTCTGAGGCGGAGGCGGCAAAGCTGATCCGCCTGGTGATGATCTGTAATGATGTGTCCCTGCGCGGGTTGATCCCCGGGGAGCTGGCCAAGGGGTTTGGCTTCTTTCAGGCAAAGCCTGCGAGCGCATTTTCGCCGGTGGCGGTGACGCCCGATGAGCTGGGGGACGCCTGGAAGGATGGGCTCGTCCATCTGCCGCTGCGGGTGGACCTCAATGGCCAGCCCTTCGGCCGGGCGGATGCCGGTGTGGACGCGACGTTCAGCCTGCCGCGGCTGGTGGCGCATGCCGCGAAGACGCGGGCGCTGGTGGCAGGCTCGATCATCGGGTCGGGCACGGTGTCCAACAAGGGCGCTGATGGCGGGGCGGGCAAGCCCGTGGCCGAAGGCGGGCTTGGCTATTCCTGCATCGCTGAAATCCGCATGATCGAGACGATTGCGGACGGGGCGGCGAAGACGCCGTTCATGAAGCCGGGCGACACCGTGCGCATCGAGATGCTGGACAAGGCCGGGCATTCCATTTTCGGTGCGATCGAGCAGACGGTTGAGGCGGTCTGAGTTTCAACAGGTGTTGAAATTTGGCGCGACCTGAGGCATTCAGGGCGCGCAAATGAGGGCCAGAACCAGGGAGAAACGGGCCGGATGGCAAGCAAGGTCTATGAAACAGCCGAAGCAGCGCTCGACGGGCTGCTGTTTGATGGCATGCTGATCGCGGCGGGTGGGTTTGGCCTCTGCGGCATCCCCGAGCTGAGCATCGCGGCGATCCGCAAGGCGGGCGTGAAGAATTTGACCGTGGCCTCCAACAATGCGGGCGTGGATGGCTTTGGCCTTGGTGTGCTGCTGGAGAGCCGGCAGGTGAAGAAGATGATGAGCTCTTACGTGGGCGAGAATGCCGAGTTCATGCGGCAATATCTCTCCGGCGAGTTGGAGCTGGAATTCAATCCGCAGGGCACGCTGGCCGAGCGGATGCGGGCGGGCGGCGCGGGCATTCCGGGCTTCTATACCAAGACCGGCGTTGGCACGGTGATTGCCGAGGGCAAGGAGCACAAAGAGTTTGGCGGGCAGACCTATATCCTCGAAGAGGGGATCTTTGCTGACCTCGCCATCGTCAAAGCCTGGAAGGCGGACACCACGGGCAACGCCATCTTCTGCAAGACGGCACGCAACTTCAACCAGCCCGCGGCGACCTGCGGGAAGGTGTGCGTGATGGAAGTGGAGGAGATCGTGGAGCCGGGGCAGCTTGATGCCGATGCGATCCATCTGCCGGGCATCTATGTGCACCGGCTGGTGCAGGGGACGCATGAGAAGCGGATTGAGCAGCGCACTGTTCGCAAGCGGGAGCGTGCTTGATGCAGGTCTACGACCTTAAGACTGATTTGCTTCATGACCCTAAGCAAATGCATCTGGCGCAGGCTCTTACCTTAGATCGGAGTAAGCCGCGTATGGGTTTGAAGGGCAAATTTGGCTTATTCGGCTCAGAGAAGTGGTGGAAATCCATAGAAAAAGGACGGATGCCAACAAAGACAGTATCAGGAAGAATTTCCAGACTCTTCTATGCAGGTATGGACAGTGATCGACGTCCGAACTCCATTATGATTGAGTCCGCGTCGGGCGAAGTAGAGGAAAGTATGTACTTCAATAACCCAGAGGCGCGTCGGCTCTACGTCATTGGTAGCTTCATAGAGATTCTTTATGCTCTGGAGCCACTTAAAAATAACGAAATAATAGAGACAGTAATTTCGGTTTCGATTGAAGAAAGAAGTGCAAGCTGATGCCCTGGACACGCGATGATATGGCGGCGCGGGCCGCGCAGGAGCTCAAAGACGGGATGTATGTGAACCTCGGCATCGGGATTCCGACGCTGGTGGCGAACCATATTCCGGCGGGCGTGAATGTGACGCTTCAGTCCGAGAACGGCATGCTGGGCATGGGGCCGTTTCCCTTCGAGGGCGAGGAAGACCCCGACCTGATCAATGCCGGCAAGCAGACGATTACCGAACTGCCCCAGACCGCCTATTTCGACAGCGCGACCTCATTCGCGATGATCCGTGGCGGGAAGATTGCCATGGCAATCCTCGGCGCGATGGAGGTGGCGGAGAATGGCGACCTTGCCAACTGGATGATCCCCGGAAAGCTGGTGAAGGGCATGGGCGGGGCGATGGACCTGGTGGCCGGCGTTGGCCGCGTGGTGGTCGTGATGGACCACGCCAACAAGGCCGGCGAGAGCAAGGTGCTGAAGGCATGCACCCTGCCGCTGACGGGCAAGGGCGTGGTGGACCGGATCATCACCGATCTCTGCGTGATGGATGTGGTGCCGGGCGGGCTGAAGCTCGTTGAGCTGGCGCCGGGCGTTACGGAAGACGAAGTGCGGGCGAAGACCGAGGCGACGCTGGTTTAGGGTTTGCGGGCACGTCCCCAACCTATCCCTTCTTCGTCACGCTCGATGGCCGTCAGGCCATCTGAGCGCCCATCTCCCACCATCTCCCCGCTGCGCAATCTGAGACTTCAGGAGCTGGGCACTCAGACGGGCTTTGCCCGTCGAGTGTGACGAGAGGTTTGTGTTTGGGGCTCCCCCCTCCGTCTTGCGCTTACAGCGCAATCCACCTCCCCCGCTACGCAGGGGAGGATAAGGGCGCAAACCCGGAGATGTCGTAGTGGTATCCTCCCCTGCGTAGCGGGGGAGGTGCCCGAAGGGCGGAGGGGGAAATCCCCTTACGGATTACTTCGCGCGATGGTCCCGCATCAGGCCGGCGAAGCGCTCAAAGAGGTAGAAGCTGTCTTGCGGGCCGGGGGAGGCTTCGGGGTGGTGCTGGACCGAGATGATCGGCTTGCCGGTGACCGAGAGGCCGGAGTTCGTGCCATCGAAGAGGGAGCGGTGGCTCTCTTCCACGCCTGCGGGCAGGGTTTCGGGATCGACCGTGAAGCCATGGTTCATCGAGACGATCTCGACCTTGCCGGTGGTGAGATCCTTCACGGGATGATTTGCGCCGTGATGGCCCTGCGCCATTTTCTTGGTCTTGGCGCCGAGCGCGAGACCGAGGAGCTGGTGGCCGAGGCAGATGCCGAGGATTGGCAGGCCCGAGGCGACGAGGGTTTTGATCATTTCGCCCGAGCGCACGAAGGTGGCGGCGGGGTCGCCGGGGCCGTTGGCGAAGACGATGCCGTCGGGTTTCAGGGCGAGGACTTCTTCGGCGCTGACATTGCCATTGACGACCGTTGCGCGGGCGCCGGCATTGGCGAGGTTGCGCAGGATGTTTTTCTTCACGCCGAAATCGACGACGACGACATGGAACTCGGCATTGCTGAGCTTGTCGTGGCCGGTCTGCGGTTTCCAGAGGCCGTCGGAGTTTTCGTAAGGCGCGTCTTGGTCAACGACATCGGCAAGGTCTGCCCCGTCGAGGCCTTCCCAGCTTTTCGCCAGCTCCACCAGGGCGGCAAAGTCGATGTTCCCGTCCGGCTTGTGACAGATGGCAGCCTTGGGCATGCCTTTTTCGCGGATGCGCTTGGTCAGCGCGCGCGTATCGACGCCGGAAAGGCCAATGATGCCGCGCTTTGCGAGCCAGCCGCCGAAATCATCGGTGGCGCGCCAATTGGACGGCGCGGTGATCGGCTCGCGGAAGATGGCACCGCGGGCCGCGTCGGCCGCAGCAGGGGTGGATTCTTCCTGATCGTCAGCATTTGCGCCAACATTTCCGATGTGCGGGAAGGTGAAAAGGATGATCTGCGAGGCGTAGGAGGGGTCCGTCAGGATCTCCTGATAGCCGGTGATGGCCGTGTTGAAGCACAGCTCCCCCACCTTGATACCCGTCGCCCCAGCGCCGAAACCCGCGAAAATCGTACCATCTTCAAGGGCCAAGGCACCGGTGGCTGAGTCCATATCTTGATTCCTGCTCATGGAAGATATACCTCTCGCCGCTGGCCATGCTGGTTGACGCCGTTTTAACCGGTCTGGCTAAAACTCGGCCGCTTATTGGGGCTGACTCTCCGCACCGTCAAGCAAGGCGTTTGTCGCGGGGTGTAGAAAGGCATAGGACCGGCATGGGCCGTGAAGATATGACTGCCTGTATGGGACTCAAGTCCCGCATCCTTCAAGCACTCAAGGACGAATCTGCCCGGACGCAGAGCGAGACGCGGCTGAGTACGCTGCGCCTGGTGGAATGCGCCATCCGGGACAGGGATGTCTGCGCGCGCGGGCGGGGCGAGGGCGAAGGCTGCCC
This sequence comes from Hyphomonas sp. NPDC076881, assembly GCF_050269995.1. Taxonomy (NCBI): domain Bacteria; kingdom Pseudomonadati; phylum Pseudomonadota; class Alphaproteobacteria; order Hyphomonadales; family Hyphomonadaceae; genus Hyphomonas; species Hyphomonas sp. NPDC076881. The sequence continues at coordinate 4,750 of NZ_JBNNJJ010000019.1, forward strand.
GGACGCCGATGTGCAGCGCGTGCTGCTGACGATGGTGGCCCAGCGCGAGGAAGCCGCCAGCGAGCATGAAGAGGAAGGCCGCATCGCCGATGCCATCCGCGAACGCGAGGAAGTCGACATCATAAAGGCTTTCCTGCCCCAGCCGCTTTCCGGCAAGGCTCTGGATATTGCCGTGCGGCAGGTGGTCGAGGATCTGGGCGCGGCCAAGCTGAAGGATCTGGGCCGCTGCGTGACCGAGCTGAAATCACGCTATCCGGGCCAGATCGAGGCCGCCAGCGCCGGCAAGGCCGTGCGCACCGCGCTCAGCAAGGGCTGAGCGGCGGGCAGCGCGCCCCATTTCCGCCCCGAGTCTGAAAAGTCGGCAATGTGGCGGAACAACTCTTCGCAGGGTCCGTTGGTGGGGCATCTACCCCCATCGAAAGGATATTCCCATGAAGACCCTTCTTGCTACTGCCAGTGCCTCTGTCCTGCTGCTGGGCGCAGCCGCCTGTTCGCCGGCGGAAGGCCCGGCCGCCACCAATGGCTATGAAACCCGCGGCCCGCAGGTTGTCGAATATGACGACCAGACCCTGGACACCGCCAGCGTGAACGAGACCACCGATCTTGATTCGGTTCGCGCAGAATACCGCCTCGCCCAGGGCGAGATGGAAGCTTCTGACCTGATCGGCGCGTCGGTGCGCAATGGCGCTGACGAGGAAATCGCGACGGTTGCCGATGTTTATCTCGGTGAAGATGGCGCTTCGCCCGTGATCCTGATCCGTGACGGCGGTGTTGCCGGCGTCGGCGGCGACCTGCGCCAGATCGCATTCAGCACCGCGACCGTGACGGCTCCGGCCGATGAGGAGCCGGAAGTGCTGGTTCAGATTGCCGAGGAAACCGTCGAAACGCTTCCCGCCTTCGAGCAGGACGGCATGAATGACTACCGCCTGGCTTCGGAAATCATGGGCGCCACGACCCCGGTTTCCTTCCGCGAGGATGATGTCCGCATCACCGACCTGATCCTGACCAACTCCGGTGAGCTGCGCTATGCCGTGATTTCGCCGAGCCTGGCCTCCACCGACCAGTTCGTGGTGCCGGCCAACGCCATCCGCGTTGCTGAAGGTGACGGCGAAGGCGATGTGATCCTGGACATCGATCAGAGCGAGTTCGACGAAGCGCCGATGTATCGCTGGGAGTAAGATACGTTCAGCGCCGTTGAACCAGGAGGGCCCTGCCGCAAGGCGGGGCCCTTTTCTTTGGGGTGTTGTATTTTGTGGGCGGATGCCAATCTCCGGTGCCCGGCGACGATCAAAGATGGTATTCTGACCCTTATGTCATCTGCTTCCCCCATTCGCATTCCTGATGGCTTCGTTGAGGAGCTGAAGGCCCGCATCCGGCCTTCGGATGTGATCGGGCGCAAGGTGAAGCTGACCAAGAAGGGCAAGGAGTGGGTGGGGCTGTCCCCGTTCACCGCCGAGAAGACACCGAGCTTCTATGTCAACGACCAGAAGCGCATCTTCAAATGCTTCTCCTCCGGCATGGGCGGGGATGTGATCAATTTCGTGATGGAGACCGAGCGGCTCTCCTTCATGGAAGCGGTGGAGAAGCTGGCCGAGGAGGCAGGCATGGCGCTGCCGAAGGCGAGCCCGGCAGCGGCAGAGGAATATGACCACCGCAAGCGGTTGCAGGCGGCGTGCGAGGCGGCGGCGGAGTTCTTCGAGGAACGGCTGCGCGCGCCTGAGGGGAGCGGCGCGCGCGCCTATCTGGAGGGCAGGGGGCTCAGCGCTTCAAGCTGGAGCAAATACCGGCTCGGCTATGCGCCCGATGACTGGCGGCGCACACGGGCGCACCTGCATGCTGAGGGCTTTACCGATGCCGAGCTGATGGAAGCGGGCATCATCAAGGAAAGCGACCGGGGCGGCGAGCCCTATGACATGTTCCGCGGGCGCCTGATGTTTCCCATTCCCGATGCGCGCGGCGGGATCATCGCCTTTGGCGGCCGGGCGTTGCAGCCCGATGCCAAGCCGAAATACCTCAACTCCGGCGACACCCCCCTCTTTCACAAATCGACCGTGCTCTATCGCTACAAGGCGGCGCGCGAGGCACTCGGCCATGGCGAAGGCGGCGGGCTGATCGTGGCTGAGGGCTATATGGACGTCATCGCCCTCTGCGAGGCGGGGTTTGGCAATGCCGTTGCCCCGCTGGGCACGGCGCTGACCGAAGATCAGCTGCAGCTGATCTGGCGGGCAGGGCCCGAGCCGGTGATGTGTTTCGATGGCGACCGGGCAGGCCTTGGCGCCGCCTATCGCGCGCTCGACCGGGCGCTGCCTTTTGCCGAGCCGGGGCGATCCGTTTTCTTCGTGCTGCTGCCGGACGGGATGGACCCTGACGACCTGATCCGCGCGAAGGGGGCGGCTGCGATGGCCGAGCAGCTGGCCGCGCGCCTGCCGATGTCGGAGCTGCTGTGGCGGCGCGAGCGGGACGCCGAGCCGCTGGATACGCCCGAGCGCCAGGCGGGGCTGGAGGCGCGGCTGATGGCGGCGTGCGGGCATATTCGCCATGCGGGCGTGAAAGCGGCCTATGAGCGGGATCTGAAATCGCGCCTGCGGGATTATCTCTGGCAGCTGCGCGAGGCCAAGCGCGCGGCGAATTACCAGAAACGCCCGGGAAAGCCGGGACGGCCCGGTTCGGCACAGATTCTCTCGGGGGGGGAGGAGACTCAGCAGCTACTAAAGCAAGGTGTGCCTGAAAAAATTGCCGGTCTGAGACTCATAATGCAGGTTATCGACAACCCAGGGCTTCTTGCCATTGGTGCCGAGTTGCTTGCGCAGTGTTCACCTACGGAAGCAGATGCTGCATTTCTTCGAGATGCAGTTCTTGATCTGGCAAATGACGGAATCCCCATTGACCGCGGGACAATCACCGCCCATTTAGCGAACTCTGGGAACATACGTGCTGCCGGCTTGCTCAAAGATTATCCCGTAACGCCTCAGATAGAGACCAATGGGTCCGAGGCTCGGGAATGGCTAATCGCTCTGGAGCAATTTGTGGCGAAGCGGCGTTCCAGCGACCAGGAGACGGGCTTTGGCACGGATAGTGCGAGCGCGGACCCTACGCTGTCCCCGCAAGAATGGCGGAGGCAGCTGCAAAAGGTTGCTGAACGACAGGCTCTAAAGGTCCGTATGAACGAGGCATCCAGTAAACGCAGCGATAGCTGAGCGGTAAGGCGAGAGGCACTGGCATGGCGGCCCTGCAGAGGCTGCCGGACCGGACGGGAGATAGCTGAGATATGGCGACAGCCACCAAGAAGAAAAAGAACACAGCCGGTGACGGCGAGGGCGAAGACGACAAGGACAACGAAAGTGGTCTGGTCGATTTTAACGCCACAGACGTCAAAAAGGTTCTGAAGCGCGCCCAGAAGCGCGGCTTCATCACCCATGACGAGATCAACCAGCTGCTGCCGGACTCTGACATGAGCTCTGACCAGATCGAGGACGTGATGTCCCAGATCTCGGAAATGGGCATCGCGGTCGTCGAGACCGAGGAAGAGGCCGAGGAGCAGGGCAAGGCGCTCACCAAGATCGAGGACAAGAAGGTCGTTGCCAAGAAGGGCAATGCCCGTGGCAGCGACCGGACCGACGATCCCGTGCGGATGTATCTGCGCGAGATGGGCGCGGTAGAGCTTCTCTCCCGTGAGGGCGAGATCGCCATTGCCAAGCGCATTGAGGCCGGCCGCGACGCCATGATCCGCGGCCTCTGCGAAAGCCCGCTGACCTTCGAGGCCATGATGGTGTGGCGCGATGAGCTCATGAATGAGCGCATCCTGCTGCGGGACCTGATCGACCTGGAAGCGACCTATGGCGCGGAAAATCCGCCGCCCGAGCCCAAGGTGATCGAGGAGAAGGCGCCCGAGCCGGTTCCCGCGAAGGGCAAGCGCCGCTCTGCCGAAGAGGTGGACGAGGTTGAGGCCGAGCGTCTGCGCCAGCAGCAGCAGGAAGAGGAAGAGGAAGACGACGCGGTTGCGATGTCGATGTCGGCGATGGAAGGGGAGCTGCGCGAAGGCGTGCTCGCCAAGCTCGACGAGATCGCCGAAGCCTTCAGCCGTTTCCGCAAGCTTCAGGACCGCCTGTTGACCCGCCGGATCGAAGGCAAGGACCTGACGCCCAAGGCGCAGCACGAGTATGACGAGCTGTCGCTGGCGATCGTGGAAAATCTCAAGACGATCCACATCAACAATGCCCGTATCGAAGCCCTCGTCGAGCAGCTCTACGCCATCAACAAGAAACTGATGGGCCTGGAAGGCAAGCTGATGCGTCTGGCCGACGCGCATGGTGTTCCGCGTAAAGAGTTCCTGCAGAACTATATCGGCAGCGAGCTGGAGCCGGACTGGGCCGAGCGTGTGCGCGAGATTTCGGCGAAGTGGAAACGCCTCGTCGATGGCAAGGGCGAAGAAGTCCAGGAAGTGCGCGACGAGATTTCGGAAATCGCTCAGGAGATCGGTATTCCGATCGACGACTTCCGCCGCATCGTCCAGACCGTGCAGAAGGGCGAGCGCGAAGCGCGGATTGCGAAGAAGGAGATGGTGGAAGCCAACCTCCGCCTCGTGATCTCGATTGCCAAGAAGTATACCAATCGCGGCCTTCAGTTCCTGGATCTGATCCAGGAGGGCAATATCGGCCTGATGAAAGCGGTCGATAAGTTCGAATACCGGCGCGGTTATAAATTCTCGACCTATGCCACCTGGTGGATCCGTCAGGCTATCACCCGCTCCATTGCGGACCAGGCCCGGACAATCCGCATCCCGGTGCACATGATCGAGACGATCAACAAGATCATCCGTACACAGCGCCAGATGCTGCACGAGATCGGCCGTGAGCCGACCCCGGAGGAACTGGCCGAAAAGCTGGGCCTGCCGCTGGAGAAGATCCGCAAGGTTCTGAAGATCGCGAAAGAGCCGATTTCGCTCGAAACCCCGATTGGCGACGACGAGGATTCAAACCTCGGCGACTTCATCGAGGACAAGATGGCGCTGCTTCCGGTGGACGCGGCCATCCAGTCGAACCTGCGCGAGACGACGACCCGCGTTCTGGCTTCGCTCACTCCGCGTGAGGAGCGCGTCCTGCGGATGCGCTTCGGCATCGGTATGAATACGGATCACACGCTGGAAGAAGTCGGCCAGCAATTCTCGGTCACCCGCGAACGTATCCGCCAGATCGAAGCGAAGGCACTCCGGAAGCTGAAGCATCCGAGCCGGTCGAGGAAGTTGCGAAGCTTTCTGGATACTTGATGATCGACCCTGCCAGCCTAGTGCCCAGCCGTGAAGCGCCGGTGACACTGGGCTGGCTTCGATCTGTCGTTCGTTTTCAGAACCAGCAATGCCGGGCAGGAACGCCTTGGGCGGAAAGCTTTCGGCGCCTTCGCGATGATCGACTCCGAGTACTCAAGCCTTACTGGGACGAGTTGCGCCCCTTTTGTTACCTTGCAGATGCGTTGGCCTTGCCCAACGAGACGCGAGTTAAACTAAAGGAGCAAGGGTGCCCTCACGACATTTCATTCGTTGTGGAACATCACGAGCGAATGCTACAGGTCACGCTTGCGTACTTTGATGCCTCTGTTCTTTTTCCATCTGTAGCGAATATTACTCCACGCAAGTTTGAGGCAGGTTATCAAAGGGCGCTCGCGGCTGAGGTGACTCGTCGCGAAGGTTCAGCTTCCGATCAGGCGCTCTACTACAAGGATACTGATAGCGCTGCGCGGATAATCGAAGAGACGGAGATTGCTCTGTCAGCTGAAGAACTTTGTGCCTCAATTGTATCGGGAGTAAGGCGCGCGATAAGCAAAAAGGCCATGAAACACAACGGCGATTGTGAGCTGCTTGTTTGGTATCCAGAGTGCGAAGGCTACCACAAGCCAGATTATTGCAATCTAGTACAGCGGGCATGGCAAACGGATTTTAACAATCGGTTTCGCCAAGTGCATGTGCTATTTGGTGATACTCTGGTAACACTAAGTTCCACTGGCACAATAAAGTGAGTTTGAAGCGAACCCCGCCATGGCCACGATGAACATCTCCCTGCCCGGCGCGCTTGAGGCGCGGATTCGCGAACTGGCGGCAGCGTCCGGCAAGGCGCCGGAGGCACTCGTGGAGGAAGCGGTCGAGCGGATGCTGGAAGACGAGGCGGACCGGACCGAGATAACCTCGCGCATGGCGCACTTCGCGGAATCGGGGGCGGCTTTCGATCATGAAGACGTGCGGGAGACCTTGCGCCAGCGCGCCATCGGAAAACCCGGCAGCACATGAAGATTCGCTGGTTGCCGGAGGCTGCCGGTGACCTTGACCGGATTGACCGCTTCTGGCGCGACATCGACCCGGAACTGGCGAGACGCGCCGCCGAGAGCATTCTGGTGCTAACAGAGAGCCTCGACCAGCTTCCTGAAAGAGGCCGCGTTAGCCGCGTTGATCCGGAGTCCCGCGAACTGGTTACACCGTTCGGCGCCGGAGCATTCATCTTGCGCTATCGGATCATTGAGGGCGACATCATCGTCGTGCAGGTGCGTCATTCACGCGAGCGTCATTCTTGACAAACTTTGCCATAGCCCCCACCTTTCCCTCCAAAGGAGCCCCGCCATGGCCACGATGAACATTTCGCTTCCCGATCAGATGAAAGCCTGGGTCGAGGCGCAGACGGCTGATGGCAAATACGCCAATTCCTCCGACCTGATCCGCGACCTGATCCGCCGGGAACAGATCAAGCAGGAGAAGATCGCCGCGCTGAACGAGAAGATCGAGGAGGGTTTTGCGAGCGGTGTCAGCGACAAGTCTCTTGATCAGATCATGTCGGAGATCCTGGGCAAGACGCAGGGATGATCCTTCGTCTTACACCTGCCGCCGAATACGACTTGCGCAGGATTTTCAATGAGGGCGTTCGGCTGTTCGGTGAGGCGCAGGCCCGCCGATATCTGGAACAGATTGAAAAGGCGCTGCGCTTTGTCGGGGACTTTCCGGAGGCTGTGAGGCTCCGGGAGGAGTTCTATAGGCCTGTGCGCGTACACCGGGCAGGCGCCCACGTCATCATCTTCGATATCGTTGGCGATGTGGTGATCGTTGTCCGCATTCGCCACGGCCATGAGGACTGGACCTCAGAGTAACCTGGAGCCGCTGCAAAAAGGGCGGCTCGAGGGCCGCCCTTTTCGTTTGCCGTATACGGAGAGGATTATTCCTTGCCGCCGAACTTGTAGACCAGCGAGAGGGAGAGGCTGGTCAGGTTGCCGTCGGGCGAGAAGTTGTTGTCGAGCGAGGCGCCGCTGGTGGTGACTTCGCCGCGAATGCCGACATTGTTGCTGAAGAAGTGGCTGTAACCGGCGCCGATGGAGAAGCCGTTATAGTCCACTTCCTCGTCGATCGGGAACCAGAAGGCGTCGCTCTTCACCGAAAGTGTGCCGGCGCGGAAACCGACGCGGCCGAACAGTTCGCCGGACTTGCCAGCCGGCATGCGGCCGACGACATAGCCGCCGAACTGGCGGTCGAGGTCAAAGTCGATGCCGCTGCTGTCATAATTGTCGGCGCCGCTGGTGCCGATCGTGGCTTCAGCCTCGATGCCGATGCTCTTGTTGAAGTAATAGGTGCCGCGGCCGGTGATGCCGGTGAAGGCAAATTCCGTGTCGTTGGAATCGAACAGATATTCTCCGCCTGCGGAGAACTGGAAATCGTCCGCGCAGGCGATCGGCGAAAGGACGAGTGCTGCTGCAGCAGCGGCGAGCAGCTTGGTGTGCTTGAACAAAGTGTAGCCCCTGAAAGTATAGTTTACGCGCCAATCCCCATGGCTGGCAGAAATTTCCCTAAGCGCTGCTTCCAATCAAAGCGAGCGAAAAAATCCCGGTTTCCACAGATTAACCAAACAAAATCCGGGCTTTGGTGCCGGCAGGGTTAAAATCGCTGATGGCCTCTCAAATCATTGTTTTATTTGAGATGAATTTGCAGGAAATCCCTCTCTTCGAAGCGTGTGGAGTTCGGGAGGGTGCGAAACGCCATAATCCCCCAGGTTGATGTTCGGAGTGGGCTTGGCCGGATCAGAGCGGCGCGGATAGGATCGCGCCAGCGCAGCGCCAGCTTGTCAGGAGAGCCCCATGCCCCATCCCATTCGTGCCGGTATTGGCGGGTGGAATTATGAGCCCTGGCGGGAGACATTCTATCCGCCGGAGGTGAAGAAGGCGGGAGAACTCGCCTATGCCAGCGGGCAGGTGACGGCCATCGAGATCAATTCGACCTTCTATCGCGGCCAGAGCGAGGCGACCTTTGCGAAATGGGCGGAAGAAGTGCCCGAAGATTTCCGATTCACGGTGAAGGCGCACCGGGCAACGACGATCCGCAAAACGGTGGAGGATATGCGCAGCTCTGTCAGCATGTTCATCGAGGGCGGGGTGACGGCGCTGGGCGGGAAGCTGGGCGCGATCAACTGGCAGTTTCCCGAGACGCGGAAATTCGATGCGGACTATTTCGGCGCTTTCTGTTCCTTCCTGCGGCCCGAGCACAAGGGCGTGCGCCTGCGCCATGCCGTTGAGGTGCGTAATGACACGTTCCGGACCGAGGCGTTCACGGACCTGATGCGCGCGCACAATTGCGCCGTTGTGTATGCCGATGAGCCCGGCTGGCCGATGCCCGACCTTCAGACGGCTGACTTTGCCTATGCGCGGCTGCAGAATTCAGAGAGCGACATCGAGACCGGCTATGCGCCGGTCGATCTGGATGCCTGGGCGAAGACGCTGAAGGGCTGGGCGAAGAAGCGCGAGGTATTCGCTTTCTTCATTGCCGGAGCCAAGGAGCGCAACCCGGCAGCGGCCAAGGCCCTGATTGAGCGGGTGGGGCGGCCCTAGTCAAACTTTACGGTGGCATCGGCCTCGCCGCGGACCCAGTAGCCGGAAGCTTTCAGCCAGGCTTTCGGGTGCCGGCGCTCCTCAAGGAGATATTGGCGGATTTCGCGGGTGAAGCTGCCTTCGGCGGCGATCCAGATGAAGGTGCCCGGTGCGATGCCCGTCTGCCGCAAGCTGTCCATCAGCAGGGCGTCGCGCTCGGCGTCTCCGATGCGGCCATGAATCCAGGTGATGTCGACTTCTGCGGCGGTGTTGAATTCCTGCTCGTCTTCCCGGCCCGGTACGGCGGCGAGGATGGTGAAGCGATCAGTTTCGCCGGCTTCCTCAAGCCGCCGGCCGATGGCGGGCAGGGCGGTTTCATCGCCGATCAGGAGCCAGTGGGCGATATCGCCGGTGATAATACGCGACCCCCGGGGGCCGCCGATCTCCAGCGTGTCACCCGGCCGGGCGGTCAACGCCCAGCGCGTTGCCGGACCTGCTTCGTGTATGGCGAAGTCGAGGACGAGTTCGCCCCGCTCGCGCGAGAAGCTGCGGGGCGTATAGTCGCGCATGGCAATGCCATCTGCGCCATCGGGCACGAACACCTTGATATGGTCATCGGCGGCCAGCGAAGGGAAATCTGCCAGATCTTCGCCGGTGAGCGTGATGCGGAGCATGTGGGGCGTGAGATAGCGAGTGCCTGAAATTGTCAGGGTACGGCGTTTCAATTCATGCCGGACCAGTTTCAGAATGGGCGCGGAGGGAAGGGCAACGGGTTCAGCCTGCATGACTGTTTCTCCAGCCTTCCGGATGGCCGGCGAGGCGATGAGGGCAGAGGGATCAATTCTATAATTGAGAATAATTCTCAATTATAGAATTTCAAGGGATAAGATTGCAAAAAAGAAGAGCGGCCCCGCAAAGGGCCGCCCGCCGGAGATCACGTTTGGGTGAAGGTCAGCCCGCCGCGTTCAGGGCCTGGTCAAGATCGGCGATCAGGTCTTGCGTGCCTTCGATGCCGATGGAGAGGCGGACGACATCCGGGGCGGCGCCGGCGGCGACCTTTTGTTCATCCGTCAGCTGACGGTGTGTGGTGGAGGCCGAATGGATGACAAGGCTGCGCGCATCGCCAAGGTTTGCCACATGGCTGAAGAGTTTCAGCGCGGCAACGAACTTCATGCAGGCCTCGTAGCCGCCTTTCAGCTGCACCGTGAAAAGGGCGCCGGGGCCTTTGGGGGTGATGCGTTTGGCGCGCTCGCGGTAAGGCGAGGAGGCAAGGCCCGGATAGGTGACGCTGGCAACGGCGGGATGCTTTTCCAGCCATTCGGCCACTTTCTGGGCGTTGGCGACATGCTTTTCCATCCGCAGGGAGAGGGTTTCGATGCCCATCAGCGTGTAGTGGGCGCCCTGGGGGTTCATGGTCATGCCAAGATCGCGCAGGCCGATGGCAATGCCATGGAAGGTGAAGGCGGCAGGACCGAAGGTCTCGTGGAATTTCAGGCCATGATAGGCTGGCTCCGGCGCGGAGAGGGATGGGAATTTATCCGAGGCTGACCAGTTGAACTTGCCCGAGTCGATGATCGCGCCGCCGGTGACCGTGCCATTGCCGGTCATGTATTTTGTCAGCGAGTGGACGACGAGTGTGGCGCCATGTTCGATGGGGCGGCAGAGGTAGGGTGTGGCGGTGGTATTGTCGACGATCAGCGGGATGCCGGCGTCGTCTGCGATTTTCGCCAGCGCGTCGAGATCGCTGATATAGCCGCCGGGATTGGCGATGGTTTCACAGAAGATGGCACGGGTGTTCTCGTCAATCGCGGCTTTGACGGCGTCGAGATTTTCCGTGTCGATGAGTTTGGCCGACCAGCCGAAGCGTTTGAAGGTCTGGGTGAACTGGGTGATCGTGCCGCCATAGAGGCGGGAGGAGGCGACGATGTTCTTGCCGGGCCCCATCAGCGGGAAGAGGGCCATGATCTGGGCGGCATGGCCTGACGAGCAGCAGACCGCGCCCGCGCCGCCTTCCAGCGCGGCAAGGCGGCTCTGCAGCGCGCCGATGGTGGGGTTGGTGAGGCGGGAATAGATGTAGCCGACTTCCTGCAGCCCGAAGAGGGCGGCGGCATGGTCTGCGTCGCGGAAGACATAGGCCGTGGTCTGATAGATCGGCACCTGGCGCGCGCCGGTGGCGGGGTCTGGCGCTGTGCCGGCATGGATCTGGGCGGTGGCAAAATCTTTATAGGTGCCGTCAGTCATCGGCGTACTCCCTTGATGGTTTCTCTTGGATTTATCTGATCCGCAGGGGGATCAGTTGAAAGTGTTGCAGGTGTTCGGATCACCGCTGTCATAGCCCCGGCGCAGCCAGGTCATGCGTTGTTCGGCGGTGCCATGGGTGAAGTTTTCCGGCGTGACGCGGCCTTGCATGCGTTTCTGGATCATGTCGTCGCCGATGGCGTTGGCGGTTTTGAGGCCTTCTTCCAGATCGCCGGGTTCTAGCGCGACGGCGCCGCCGGAGGCGCGGGCGGCATTGGCGGCCCAGAAGCCGGCATAGCAATCGGCCTGAAGCTCCAGAGCGATGGAATACTGGTTGGCTTCTTCCTGGTTGCGTGCCTGCTGCTGGGCCTGGCGCACCTGCTGCGAGGTGCCGGTGAGCGTCTGAACATGGTGGCCGAATTCATGGGCGATGACATAGGCGCGGGCAAACTCTGCGCCGGACGCGCCGAGTTGGGTTTCCATATCCTGCCAGAAGGAGAGGTCGAGATAGACGGTCTGATCGGCGGGGCAGTAGAAGGGGCCCATGGCGGACTGGCCATAGCCGCAGCCGGTGCTGGTGCCCTGCTCATAGAGGACGACGCGGGGCGGGGTGTAGCCTGGCAGGGAGCCCTGCCAGACATCATTGATATTGGCGCCGATGACATCGACGAACATGCCCGCTTCATCGGCGGGCGTGCCTTCGACGCCGGCCTGCTGCGTGGCGGTGCCCTGCTGCTGGCTGGCCATTTCGGCGATCTGCTGGGGCTCCATGCCGAAGACGAAATAGCCGATCAGCGCGAGGATGATGATGCCGATGCCACCGCCGCCCACGGCGGCGCCGGGGCTCATGCCGCGCCGGTCTTCGATATTGCCGCCCCTGCGTCCGCCTTGCCATTTCATCGCGCATCTCCTCCGGGCGGCGCCTGCCGCTGAGGGCGACTTTACAGCCATTGGGCGGGGGAGGGCCAGTCTCGAAAGATTACGGGGGATCAACGGACCTTTCAGCAACGCTTGTGTCCGGACTGGCAGGGCCATCCGGGTTTGGGGCAGTTCTTGTGACTCCTGAAGTGGAGCCTGCGCGGCGGGCGCCGCGGCGCCCGGATAGAAAAGATGTTTGCGGTGTGGGCACCTCGCCCGCCGCGCACTGCCAACCGGAGTTTCGGGCAGTTTTCGGGATGACTTCGGCGCTGCCAGGCCTTGACCACTTACCCTCACTCTCGTGACCTCTCCGCGAAGAGAGGCGGGCCAGTCGGGATTCTCTACCGGCTTTTTGGTCCGGCTTGCCTGGATCAACGTCCCTAGAGATGCGATGGGCCGTTACTCCCACCACACCCCATCCTCCGGGGCGACCTCCCCCCAAACCGAACGGTACCGGCGCGGCTCCTGTGGGGAGGATGCGTGGAGTTTGTGCGGGTGGGGGACCCGGGCGGATAAGTTTTCTCCGCGCGTGTCATTCCGGACGGCCCGCGGGGCCGGTCCGGGACCTTGGGGAGGATGGCGCAGGGGCGGAGAGAAGGTCCCGGCTCTGCGGCCGCTGCGCGGCCTTGGCCGGGATGACATGGGGGGTGTGAGGGGCGCGGACATTTGCTGCGCAAATTCCGGGATGACGGGGGGAGGGGGCGGCGCGTGTTGGATAGCGGCGCGCGTATCCTCACTCTTGAGAAGACCCTCACCTCCCATTGCTGCGCAATGGGCCCCTCCTCTCCCAAGGGGAGAGGGGGTGGGACTTCACCTCAAGCGCAACGCTAAACCCCTCTCCCTCCGGGAGAGGCTGCGGAGGATTAGCGTTTGTTCTGCAAACGCCCGTAGCAGTCCGCGCTCGCAGGGCGTGGGAGGTGAAGGGTCTGATGGTATGCGAAAGGACTGGTGACCCCGGCAGGACTTGAACCTGCGACCATTCGCTTAGAAGGCGAGTGCTCTATCCAGCTGAGCTACGGGGCCAAACCCTTGGGAAGGGATCCGCAGGGTTTACGCAGCCGGTCTCAGTGAGTCCACGGCTGTTTGCGGTCTGCCGAGAAGTTGTCGGCATAGGATTTGACCAGGCGCTTGCGCTCGCGCGGCTCGGTCACGGTGAAATTCAGGCCTTCGCGCTCGGCATAGGCGATGGCCTGTTCGCGCGTGTCGAAGTGCAGGCGGACCTGGCTGGATGTGTCGTCAATGCTGGTCCAGCCCATCAGCGGGTCAGGTCTGCGATGGGCGCTGGGGTTCACGAATTCGAGCACCCATTCCTTCGTGTTGCCACGACCGGACTGCATGGCGCTTTTCGCCGGCTTGTAGATCCGCGCTTCCATTCCAGAGGCCTCCTGAGGCACCTTCAAATGATTGGTCGGAGCGATAGGATTCGAACCTACGACCCTCTGGTCCCAAACCAGAACTGCCTTCGGTGCGGCCCTACGCAAGACCCCTATAAATACAAAGCATTAAGTGGATTTTCTGCCACCGCTTGCCAACCCCTCACACGCCGAGCCACCAATAAGCCACCGTCTGAGTTGTAATAAGGGTGGGATAGCGAGGCTTGGGTTTGCCTGCAACTGTTATGATGCTTGTGGCAGCCGTGCGGGCGGATGTGGCATGCCTCACCTGAGGGAGTATGAACGACGGAGATGATTTCCTGCGCGCTGCTGGCTTGGATGCATTCAAGGTGCTGGCCGTCCATTTGTCTGAAGTCGGCGTGGAGGGTTTAGCTCCCAGCAGGGCAGGCATCCCATCATCTGATACCAGGCTGGGCGAGGCAATGATCAGCTTATGGACGTCGAGGCCGTGAAGGCCGGATTCTCCACCGCTCACCCCCGATTGATCGCCGAAGCTGCACTGGCCAAGGTCGGTGGCAAGGTCATTGGTGACGTAGCCGAGAAGATCGGGGGCGTGGTAGTCAGAAAGATTGCCGCAGAAAGTAGACTCCTCCCCAGTGGTGTCGGAGGCGCTGGCGCTGCATACAACAAGGCGACTGGTCAGGGACTCTATGTTCTTCGCGATGAGGCAGGAAATATTCGATACGTCGGTCGCGGTGATGCGCCTGCCCGTATTCAGACCCGCGCGGATTCGATCAACAAAAGCGAGTTGATTGGTGATGTCTTGTTCGACAACAACCTCACCAAGGCTCAAGCCAAGGGGCTTGAGCAGCGTCTCATCAACGAGTTTGGTGGGGTAAGAGCGCACTTCCGCGACTCCCCGTGGTTGAATACGATCAACTCGTATAGCTCAACCAATCCCAATGCCCCGCTCTACCGCGATGCGGTCACAGATGCTCTCAGGCAGTATACTTTGAAGAAGGTCGGAAGATGAATAGCAACGTTGAGGGAAGCCTCGTAACGATCCCAACAGAGGGTGGATGGGGCGTTGCAAAGATCATCTTTCAGTCGGAGCAATATGCAAATACGATATGTCTGAAACTCTACAAGAAGCGATTTCTGGAGGGCGCATCGATCGGAGCGAACGACTTCTCTGGGCCGTTCGACTTGTACTACACCAGCCTAGATGGCTTCAAAAAGAAGCGCTGGACGATCGTTGCGAACGAACTGGTATCCGGTGATGAAAAGGCGCTAACCCGTAGGACATCGGGCGGCGAGGTCTGGGTGGAAGATACCCATCTGGGCACTGCTACCGAGGCCGATCTAGCCGCGCTCCCGAAGATGCTGACACACGGGTTCAAGCTGATCGAAAAGTATGTGGGGCGTTATCCGGTTGCGGTGGCTGGATGATCGCGCCGTGATCGGGTCCACAGCAAGATAAAAGCAGTGCCTCCCCCTGCGGGGTAAGCCATTGTCTGCACATCATTATTTAGGAGATCTAATGGCGCCGTGGGGAGATTCCGGCGCCATTTTGGTGCTGGTTATGTGCCCAAGCTGTTGAGTTACCCGGCCTAATCAAGAGGTCGCCGGGAGATTGGCCTGCCCAATGCAGCTAGTGCGACCGTAAAGTTAGAGTTGGCGGTTGCAGGAGAGATGCCCGGCCGGTCCACCATCAGTGTCCCAATGCCGCTCCTTCTTCTTTCCATCATGCTCACGGATCAGCCGGGTGACGGCGGTTTGGGTGAGTTTCAGTCGGCTGTTGGCCATGGGTCCGTCTCGCTCCTTAGAGTCTGGAGACGGTGGCTTTCAAGCCGCGTGCCACCCAAGCCACCTCTGAGCCACCTCGGAAAGTCGGAAATTGTCCGGCTTTGTCTGGGATGACGCAAAACGAAAAGCAGGGAGGGCTAGGTGTGAAGGGGCTGTATCTATGGGCCATTCTGCAGTGTTTGCAGGGAATCTCGCCAAGGGAGAGATGGTCGGAGCGATAGGATTCGAACCTACGACCCTCTGGTCCCAAACCAGATGCGCTACCAGACTGCGCTACGCTCCGGAGTCCCGGTGTAATCAGATGGGGCCGGGGTGCAAGCGCTTTTCGCTGTGCCGGGGCGCCGCAGCTGTGAGGATCACGCCAGAGCGCGGCATTTCCGGACAGGTTCGGGACAAATCCGGACAATTCCGGACATTTCAGGCCCGTTGACGGTCAGCCCTGGCGCGGTTTCGGCGTGACGCGGCGCATCAGGCCTTCCTGGGCGACGGAAGCGACCAGCCGGCCGGAGGCGTCATAGATGGACCCCCGGTTGAAGCTGCGCGCGCCGCCGGCATAGGGGCTGTCCATCGAATAGAGGTGCCATTCATCGAACTTGGTGGGGGCGTGGAACCACATGGCATGGTCGAGGCTGGCGGACATGAGTTCCCGGTTCATCCAGGAGACGCCATGGGGGCGCGAACCGGTGCCGAGGAGGGCCATGTCGGAGGCATAGGCCATCAGGCAGTGGTGGATCCAGGGCGCCTCGTCGATGGGGCGGGCCACGCGGAACCAGAGGGCGTGGACATCCGACGCCTTGGCCGGGTTGAGCGGGTCCAGCGGGTCGATCTCGCGCATCTCGATGGGGCGTTCGCGCAGGAAATGGCCGCGATGCCGCTCGGGCACGTTTTCGGCAAACTTGCGGCGCCATTCGATCCGGTCGCTGAGGCTTTCGGGCGGCTGGACTTGCGGCATGTCATGCTGGTGGTGCCAGCTTTCTTCCTGCACCTGGAAGGAGGCGGCGAGGTTGAAAATCTGCTTGCCATGCTGGATGGCGACGACGCGGCGGGTGGTGAAGGAGCCGCCATCGCGGGAATGATCGACCTGATAGATGATTGGCACGGACGGGTCGCCGGGGCGGATGAAATAGGCGTGCAGGGAGTGGCAGGGCCGGTCGCCGGGCACGGTGCGGTAGGCGGCGACGAGGGATTGGGCGATGACTTGGCCGCCGAAGACGCGCTGGCTTTCTTCCTCATCCGGGCTCTGGCCACGGAAGAGGTCATGTTCGAGCCGCTCAATGTCGAGCAGGGTGAGCAGGTCTCCAACCGGGTCCTTCGCCATGGGCCATGTTCCTTATGAGTTTCTTGTGCGCCGCAGCATCTATCAGACCTGACACGGAACGCAAACCTGCCGCAAATTCCCTGTTATGGTTAGCGAATTCTTTGACAATCCCTGCAATAGTCCCATCTGTTAATTTCAATAAAAACCCAAAACATCCCATCCGACCCTCTGCGTTGGGAGGCGCCGTAAATGAACCTTTTTGCCAAAATTGGCCGCGAATACCGGCTGTTCCAGGATATTCTGCTGGTCAAGAAATGGACCGGGGACATTTCTCCCGACTCCGACAACCTGGTGGCCGACGATTATGAACGCGCGGCCGACCAGTTTGCCGGCAACATCGCTTTCCGCTTCGAGGGCCAATCGACGACCTATGCCGAGTTTGATGCTCAGGCGAGCCGGTTTGCCAACTGGGCGCTGGGCCAGGGGCTGAAGGCGGGCGACTGTATCGCCCTCTTCATGGAAAACCGGCCCGATTATGTGGCCGCCTGGGCGGGCTTTGCCAAGATCGGGGTCGTCACGGCACTGATCAACCACAATCTGGAAGGCGAGGCGCTGGCCCATTGCGTCAATATCTCGGGCGCGAAGCTGATCGTGACCGGGGCCGAGCAGGATGGCGCCATCATCGGCGCGGCGGTGCTGTTCAAGGATGCCCCGACCGTGTGGACGCTGGGCGGAGAGGTGGGGGAAGACCTCGGCGCGGCGCTGGCGGCGGCCTCGCCGCAACGGCCAGACCGGGCCCACCGCGCCGGCCTTCTGGGCAAGGATCTCTGTCTCTATGTCTATACCTCCGGCACCACGGGCCTGCCCAAGGCCGCGCGCCTGACCCATGCCCGCACGCAGGGGATGATGAAGAGTTTCATCGCGCCCTGCCGCATCACGCCGAAGGACCGGATCTATATCACCCTGCCGCTCTATCATGGCACGGGCGGGCTTTGCGGCATCGGGCAGGGCCTGATGACCGGCGCGACAATCATTCTACGGAAGAAATTCTCCGCAAGCGCTTTCTGGGACGACGCCACCGATGAGCGCGCCACCGCCATCGTCTATATCGGCGAGCTGTGCCGGTATCTGGTGAATTCGCCGCCCCATCCCAAGGAGCGGGCGCACACTATCCGTACCGGTTTTGGCAATGGTCTGCGCCCGGAAGTGTGGGAAGAGTTTCTGGAGCGGTTCAATATTCCGCATCTGGCCGAGTTCTATGGCTCGACCGAGGGCAATGTCAGCTTCATCAATTTCGACGGCAAGCCAGGCGCCATCGGGCGCATTCCCGGCTGGCTGAAAAGCCAGTTTGCGCATGTCGGCTTCGTCAAGTTCGACATCGAGACCGAGGAGCCGGTGCGCGGGCCGGACGGCTTCTGTATTCCCGCCGCAGCTGGAGAGCCGGGCGAGGCCATCGGCCGGATCGGCGAGGATGTGCGCCAGCGCTTCGAAGGCTATAATGACCAGAAGGCGACCGAGAAGAAGCTGCTGCGCGACGTGTTCGAGAAGGGCGATCTCTGGTTCCGCACCGGCGATCTGCTGAAGAAGGACAAGGAAGGCTATATCTACTTCATTGACCGGATCGGCGACACCTTCCGCTGGAAGGGCGAGAATGTCTCGACCAATGAAGTGGGCGAGGCGCTGTCGAAGATCGAGGGGATTGCCACCGCCAACGTTTATGGCGTGCCTGTTCCGGGAACGGACGGCAAGGCCGGTATGGCGGCGGTGACGCTGGACGGCGAGGTGGATTTCGCGGGGCTGCACAAACAGCTTACCGGTATGCTGCCCTCCTATGCCGTGCCGGTTTTCATCCGGGTACAGCCTGAAGCGGAAACCACCGGCACGTTCAAATACCGCAAGGTGGATCTGGTGGCTGAAGGGTTTGACCCGGCAAAGGTCGAAGGCGACGCGCTGTGGATGTATGACCCGGCCGAAGGCGGCTACGCCCCGGTGACGGCGGCGCGGTATGAGAAGCTGCTGGCGGGCGGGTTCAAGTTTTAGGTTTGTGACGGGGGAACCGCCCTTCGGGCGGCCCTCACCTCCCACCGCCTTTGGCGGCGGGCCCCTCCTCTCCCGGAGGGAGAGGGGCTGGTTGCGTCCAGCCTGGCTGTTCTGTGAGATGGCGCGGTGAAAACCCCTCTCCCTCCGGGAGAGGAGGGGCCCATTGCGCAGCAATGGGAGGTGAGGGCTGTGACGCGGCTTGTAATTCTTTCCATCTCCTACCAAAATTTCCCCATGACAGGGCTTCCAATCAAACGTGCCCGCCGGTTGAGGCGTGAAGCAACGTTCCCAGAGCGTCTGCTCTGGAACAAGCTGCGCAATGGCCAGCTGGCTGGCCTGAAATTCCGGCGGCAGCATCCGGTTGGTTCGTATATTGCCGATTTTGCCTGTTTCGATCTGAAGCTGCTGATTGAGCTGGATGGGGATACGCATGGTGCGGATGGGCAGATCCGGCGGGATGCTTCGCGTACGGCCTATCTGGAGCATGAGGGCTGGCGGGTGAACCGGTTCTGGAATGTGGATGTGATGGATAGTCTGGACGGCGTGTTGCAGCAGATTGAAGAGGCGGCGCG
Organism: Hyphomonas sp. NPDC076881; assembly: GCF_050269995.1. Taxonomy (NCBI): domain Bacteria; kingdom Pseudomonadati; phylum Pseudomonadota; class Alphaproteobacteria; order Hyphomonadales; family Hyphomonadaceae; genus Hyphomonas; species Hyphomonas sp. NPDC076881. Next base: position 23,748 of record NZ_JBNNJJ010000019.1, read on the forward strand.
GTTCATTCAAGATCAGAGGTCGTAGGCCCTCACCTCCCATCGCTGCGCGATGGGCCCCTCCTCTCCCGGAGGGAGAGGGGCTTGGCGTTGCGCTTGGATTAGCCCGCGCGGCCCATGCGGCGTTCGAGGCGGGTGGAGAACCAGGAGATGATCCGTCTCCAGATTTCATCTTTCAGGACGGCGCCTTCGACATCGTGATCGATTGACGGGTTGTCGTTGATTTCGATGATGATGACGCCCTGTTCGGTTTCTTTCAGGTCCACGCCATAGAGGCCGTCGCCGATCAGGCTGGCGGCGCGGACGGCGACGTTGACGACTTCGGGGGGCGCGTCTTCCACGGGCATCGTGGTGAAGCCGCCTTCGGTGGACTTGCCATTGTCGCCATACTTCACAGTCTGCCAGTGGCCCCGCGCCATGCGGTATTGGCAGGCATAGAGCGGCTCGCCATTCAGGACGCCGATGCGCCAGTCGAATTTCGTCGGGCGGAATTCCTGGGCGATGATCAGGGCGGTATCCTCGAACATCTTCTTGGCGCCGGTTTTGAGCTCATCCAGGGACTGGGCCTTGACCATGTTGATGCCGAAACTTCCATCGGGCGTCTTGAGGATCACCGGGCTGCCGAGCCGGTCGAACACGCCGGCGAGATCTGTCTTCTCGTCAACAATTTCCGTGCGCGGAATGGGCAGGCCGGCCTTCTCCAGGATCTCTTTGAGATAGACCTTGTTGGTGCAGCGGATCATCGAATGGGTGTCATCGATGACGGGCATGCCTTCCTGCTCGGCGCGGCGGGCGAAGCGGTAGGTGAAATTGTCGATCGAGGTGGTGGCGCGGATGAAGAGGGCGTCGAATTCGGCCAGCGATGGCAGGTCGGTCGGGTCGATCAGCTCCACCTCAACGCCCATCTTCTCGGCCACATCGGCCAGGCGTTTCAGCGAGGAGGGCTTGGACGGCGCGGTTTTCTCATGCGGATCGACCAGCACGGCGAGGGCCCATTTGGCGGGCGTGCGGGTCTTCTCATTCTTGACGCGGCCCCGGGTGTAGGCCTCCATCGCATCGAGGAAGAATTTCCGGCGCTGGTCTTTCAGCTTGTGGGGCGGCACGGCGCGGATGCGGCCGATGCCGTGGGGGGCTTCCTCGTCGAATTCGATTTCCAGGGCGGGCGTGCGGAACCAGTCCATCGCTTCGCGGGCGAGGGGTTCATAGGCGGGGATCTCGGTGCGGGAGAAGGCGACGAACAGAGTGTCCACCTTTGGGGCGCCCTTGGCGAGGGCTTCCTGCAGGGTTTCGCCAAGGTCTGGCAGGGCGTGATTGTAGAGGCTTTTCTTCGACAGCTCCACCATGGTCTGGACGCTGGGGCTGATCCGGTGGCCACGCGCCTCGGCCAGAAGGGAGGCGTAATAGCCTTCCGACTGGTAGGAATAGGAGCGGGCGAGATTGAGGATATAGGGCCGGCGGCCGGTGAACAGCGCAGGCTTTGAGATATAGTCCGAGATACGCAGGACTTTATGCGGTGTCTCTGCCTGAGATATGTCGCTTGCCGATTCAACAAGCACGACCCAATCGGTCATGGGGCTCCATTAGAGGGCGCTTCTAGAGACTTCTCCATCCGCAGCGCCGCTTCTCCGTCCGGATAGTAGGACTCAAGGGTCGCAATTACGCGATAACCGCCCGCCTCGTAAAGGCGGATGGCTGAACTATTTGTGACACGCACCTCCAGTCGGACGGCGCGGGCGCCGCGATCTGTTGCATCAGCTTCACAGGCGGCCATCAGCGCGCGGGCGAGGCCCTGGCCGCGGGCGGAGGGGGCAACGGTGATGGAGTAGAGCCGGCCGATGCGGGCGCCCTTGCGGTAGAGCATCACGGCGGCGGCCAGGAGGCCGCCGGGGGCCGTCTCGCAGACGAGGACGCGGGCATGGCCGGAGAGGAGGCGCCGCCAGGTGCGCCGGTCAAACCGGTCTTCTTCGGGGAAGCTCGCTTCCAGGGCCACCAGCGCGTCCATGTCGGCGGTGGTGGCAGGGCGGATGATCAAAGGCGCACCATGTCGTCGCGGTGGATGATCGCCGGGCGGCCTTTGTAGCCGAGGAGGGCTTCGGCCTCCTCTGTGCGGCGGCCGGCGATGCGGCGGATGTCTTCGGCGCCGTAAGCGGTGACGCCCTTGGCCAGCAGGCGGCCATCGGGGGCGCGCACGGCCACGGCGGCGCCGCGCTCGAACTGGCCGCTGACCCCGCGCACGCCGACGGCCAGCAGGCTCGCGCCTTTCTCCAGCGCGGCGGCGGCGCCGTCATCGACGGTGATCTCGCCTTCGGGCTTCAGGTGGCCTTCCAGCCAGGCGGCGCGGGCTTTGGCCGGGCTGATGCGGGAGGCGATGAGCGTGGCGCGCTCGCCCGCCTCGATGGCGCCGAGGGGATGGGGACGGTTACCCAGCGTGATCAGGGTGGAGCAGCCGGCGGCATGGGCGATGCGGGCGGCGGCAAGCTTGGTGGCCATGCCGCCCGAGCCGACCCCGGCAGCGGCATTGGCGCCGGTCGCCATCGCGTCATGCTCCGGGGTGAGCGCTTCGAGGAAGGGGATGTGCGTGGCGGCGGGGTTTGAGCGCGGATCGGCGGTGTAGAGGCCGTCGATATCGGAGAGGAGGATCAGCACGTCCGCCCCCATCATCTGGGCGACGCGGGCGGCGAGGCGGTCATTGTCGCCATAGCGGATTTCTTCAGTGGCGACGGTGTCGTTCTCGTTGATGACGGGGATCACGCCGGCTTCCAGCAGGGTTTCCAGCGTGGCGCGGGCGTTCAGCCATCGGCGGCGGTTTTCGGTGTCGCCGGGGGTGAGCAGGGCCTGGCCGGCGGCGATGCCGTGCGGGGCGAGGGCGTCACCGAGGGCGGCCATCAGGCGGGGCTGGCCGATGGCGGCGGCGGCCTGTTTCTGTTCCAGCCGGCCCTGATAGGGCGCGCCGAGGGCCGAGCGGCCAAGGGCGACCGCGCCGGAGGAAACGAGGATCACCTCCTTGCCCCGCTGGCGCAGGCTGGCGATGTCAGCGGCCAGCGCGGCGAGCCAGGCATGGCGCGGCATGCCCGCCTCCGCGATGAGGGCGGAGCCGGTTTTCACGACGATGCGGCGGGCGCGGGCGAGGGTGTCTGAAGTCATGGCTGAGGGAGATACACGCCGTTTCGCGTAAAGGCGAGTGGGGCTGGTGACTGCCCGCCGGAGACCCGGCGAGAGGGGTCAGGCCGGGGATGAGGGCGGGCCGGCGGAAAGGGCGGTGAGACTTATAAGGTAGCCGAGGATGGCGCTGGCGCCGTAGCCCGCGAAGGGCGTGGGGTAATTGCCAAGGGCGGCGGCAAGCAGGATGGCCAGCCAGACCGCCCCGAAGGCGGCGCCGGTGGTCGAACGGGCAAGGAGCGCAGGCAGGAGCAGCACGCCGGCGCTGGCCAGCACGGCGAGGCCAGCGAGGGGGTGGACCGCGAAGGACGTGTAGAACACACGCTCGACAAAGGGCATGGCCGGCAGCGCATCGGGCTGAACAAAAGCAGCGGCGAAGGCCATCAGCGAAATAATCAGCACAAGGACCGTTTCGCGCCGGGGGCGGAGGGCGGCAACGGCGGCGAGACCTGCGGCAAGGGCGCCGGCCATGGCGCGATCAGGTTGCAGCGCCATTGCAACAGCCGCGATGGCGATGGCCGCTGCAGCCAGGCGCGTTGGCTGGCGGGCGAAGGCCGTTACCATCACCGGCAGCAGGATGAGGCTGGGCTGGAGGGTCAACGGGCCGAGCGCGATCCAGCGGGTGGCGCCATCGGCCGTTATGCCGAACAGGCTGGTGGCCATGAGGGCCGCAGCCAGGGCAAGCAGGACGGGGCCGGCGGGAAGACGGGCCCTGCCCGCGATCAGGACAAGGGCGGCGCCAAGCCCGAAGGCGCCGGCGTTGACGGAAGGGTAAAGAAGCGGCGCGCCGGCAGCGATAAGATACGCAATGCCGAGACCGGTTGCCACCGCGCCGGAGGCGAGGCCCAGACGGCGCGGATGGGCGGCAAGGGAGCTGAACATCAACGGCACCGGCATCATGAAGGGGATCGCGGGTGCGATACACGTTCCGGACGGCAAAGGCGAGGGGGGCTGCGCGACCTGGCGCCCATAGCGGCAAAATCTCCGGCTCCGGGGGCCTTAGGGCCGCCAGGCGCGGAGAGATGTGCCGGGTCTGGCGGGGTTATTGCGGCGGGGGAGTCTGGCCGGAATCGAAGAGGCCGCCCATGATCAGGAAGCCAACCACCACGAGCACCAGCGACGCGGCGAGGATCTTCCAGACGCCGACACGGCTGCCCTGGCGGGCCTCGACGGGGGTGACCTCCTCATGCGGCTCTGTGTTGCGGGTTTCATGCTGCATAGGTCTTGCTCCTTATGGTTCGGGAAGGCGCATCGGCGCAGGCCGGAGGCCATGCGGGGGACGCCTGGTCCCGCCATTAGAACGCCTGGTGGAACGGATAGTTCCATCCGGGGAATGCTCCGTAAGGGGAATGTCTCGCGCGTGTTGACCGCCGGGCCTGCTGCCCGCAAGCTGGCGGCAAACAGAAACAGTCAGAAACGGGGAAATGCCTTGAAGCTCTACAATACGCCGATGCCGGCGCCCAATCCGCGCCGCGTGCGCATGTTCCTGGCCGAGAAGGGGGTGTCGATCCCGCTGGTGGATGTGGCGCTGGCCAGGGGCGAGCACAAGGCCGCCGATCATATCGCCCGCAACTCTCTGGGCCAGACGCCGGTGCTGGAACTGGAGGATGGCACCTGTATCAGCGAGACGGTCTCGATCTGCCGCTATCTGGAAAGCCTTTATCCGGAGCCGAACCTGTTTGGGGAAGGCGCGCTGGAACAGGCCCTGATCGATATGTGGGTGCGCCGGGTGGAGTTTCAGCTGATGAGCCCGGCGGGGATGTTCTGGCGCCACGCCCATCCGTTCACGGCCAAGGTGGTGGTTCATCAGTATCAGGAGTTTGGTGCCTCCAACCGGGGGCATTATGAGCGGGCGCTGATGTGGTTGGATGGGGAGCTGGCGGGGCGCGATCATGTGGCCGGAGAGCGGTTTACGGTGGCCGATATCTGCGCGCTTTCGACGGTGGACTTTGCGGCGTGGATCGGCCTGCCTGTGCCGGAGGGCGCAGCCCATGTGAAAGCATGGCACGCGCGCGTGAGCGCGCGGCCAAGTGCGGCAGCTTAAGAGTTTTTGATATTTTTCGGGCGTTTTCCGGCGGGCGCGGCGCGTCAGGAAGTGTTGGCGGCGAAGTAGCTGAAGGCCATGTCTGTCAGGTTGCGGAGGGTTTCTTTTTCGGGGCCGGGGAGGGCGCTGCGCAGGCCGGGGATGCGGTGGGGCGAGAGGGGGCAGGGCTTTGGCGCGGCGCCGGCGAAATGGCGGCGCAGCCAGCGGGCGGCGACGGCATGGGGATTGTTCAGGGCGCCGTGCAGCGCGGTGAGGCGGCGGGCGAAGGCGGCGGAAAGATCGCGCGGCGGCGCGGCGGGCGCGGGCGGGGCGCTGAGAACATCCTCTGTCAGGGCGCGGATGCGGGGCAGCCTTGAGGCGGGGAGATGATCCGTCTCCGGACGGGGCTGGGGCTCGCGCATGTTGAAGACGGGGGCGCGGGGGTTTTGGGGAGAGAAGGTCCCGGATCCCGGCTTTGCCGCGCCTGGGAGGGCGCGGGGCTTGGAGCGCTCAGGGATGGGCTGGTGGGCGGCGAGGATCAGCACGACGCGGCGCAGGGCGGTTTCAGCCGGGACGAGGGCATAGCTCGTCAGCTTGCGGAGGAGCGCGTTGCTGGGCCGGGCGGTGCCGAGGCGTTCGAAGATACTGTCGATATAATGGACGAAGCGCAGGATGAACTGGCGCGCCTGTTCGAGCAGGACGTAGACGGGATCATCCGTTGGCTGAGGGGCGGTGTCTTCCATGCGGGGAGAATAACACGGCGCCGGAGGGGGGTGGATAAGGGGAGGGTGGATTTGGGGGAAGGGGTTGAAGGGATTGGGGTTTTTGGGGGCGGGGGTGTGGGATAAGGCGGGCGTTTCGGGAGCCCGCCCATCCTTCGGCTTCGCTCCGGATGAGCTTCTAAAGCGCAACACCAGAGTAGCTCATCCTGAGCGAAGTCGAAGGATGACGGGCGTTGCTGCCCTCACCTCCCATTGCTGCGCAATGGGCCCCTCCTCTCCCGGAGGGAGAGGGGTTTAGCGTTGCGCCTGGGGCTTCCCCCCTCCGCCCTTCGGGCACCTCCCCCGTAAACGGGGGAGGAGTGGGGTGCCGCCTGGGCCTACTCCGCCGCTTCGGTGTCGAGGGCGTGTTGGACGGCGGTGTAGAAGGCGTCGCGGGCGGGCCATTCGCCGTCTTGGCTGCCGGTGGCGCCGGTCCAGTTGGCGTTGGAGGCGATGACGAGGTTGCGGGCGGGGTCGATGAAGATGCCCTGGCCGAAGATGCCATCGGCCATGAAGGCGCCATCGTCGCGCGTCCACCACTGGAAGCCGTAGCCATAGCCCGCCTCGCCGATGTCGGCCTGTTTCAGGGTGGCGCTGGGCAGCCAGTCTGACGGGAGGATGGGGCCATCGGAGGTGACGCCGCCATCGAGGATGAACTGGCCGAAGCGGGCATAGTCGCGCGTGGCGGCCTGGATGCAGCAGCCGGAAATCTCGTGGCCATCCTGGCCGAGCAGCCAGGTGGCGTCCTGCTCCATGCCATAGGGCGCCCAGATTTTCTCGGAGAGATAGGCGGAGACGGTCTTGCCGGTGGCGGCGCTGACGAGGATGCCGATCAGGTTGGTTTCGCCGGTGGAATAGTTCCAGACCTCGCCGGGGGGATGGGCGCGGGCAAGACCGCGCATATAGGTGACGATGCCATGCGCGCCGGGCTGTGGCTCGGCCTTGTCGAACAGGGCGACATCGGAGGCCGGGTCTTCATAATCCTCGTTCCAGGCCACACCGGAGGTCATCGTCAGGAGCTGGGCGATGGTGACATCATCATAGGGGGAGCCGGCCAGATCCGGGATGTATTTCGCCACCGGATCGTCCAGGCTGTCGATATAGCCATCCGCGATGGCGGCGCCCACGAGGGTGGAGGTGAGGGATTTGGCGACCGAGAAGCTGGTCCAGCGGCCCTCCGGCGTGAAGCGGTTGGCGTAGCGCTCAAGGCGGATCTTGCCATCCTGCAGGATGACGAGGGCGGCGGCGTTCTGGGCGGCGAGGTAGGCGTCGAGGTCGATTTCCGCTGAAAGGTCCAGCGGGGGGCCTTCGGGCAGGGGACGCACGGTTTCCCCGCGCGGGATGGGGCGCGATTCGATGATCAGGGGCAGGCGGTCCATCATCCGGAAGGCCGCGTCGCGCTGAGGCCCGGACCAGAAGAGAACATCCCGGCCGGAGGGCGGATGGGCGAGGAGGGCGCGCCAGTCCGGCCCCACCAGAACCCAGCCGGCGCCCAGGATAAGGGCGATGACAACGCCAACAATGCCGATGCCCCGCAGCCATTTTTGTGCGCCGCCCATAAACCTGACCCTCCCGTCATTTTTTCCCGGCTGGCAGCTTTAGTCCGGCGCGGTTTGGCCGCAAGGCGCAGTGCAGCAAATTGCCGGTGGGGCAAGCATGGACAAGGCGGCAGGGGCGGCTTAACGGAAACAGGTTTGTTACAGTTTCGAGGGGCCAAGGACCGTATGTTCAAGAAGATCCTGATCGCCAACCGCGGTGAAATCGCCGTCCGTGTCATCAAGACCTGCCGCCGCCTGGGCGTCAAAACGGTCGTTGTCTATTCGGATGCCGATGCTGGCTCGATGGCGGTCGAGATGGCCGATGAGACGGTGTATATCGGCGCTTCGCCGGCGGCCCAGTCCTACCTCGTGGCTGACAAGATCATCGACGCCGTGCGCCAGACGGGCGCTGAGGCGATCCATCCCGGCTTTGGCTTCCTTTCGGAGAATGCCGGGTTTGCCAAGCGCCTCGAGAAAGAGGGGATCGGCTGGATCGGCCCGAACGCCCATGCCATCGACGCGATGGGCGACAAGATTTCCTCGAAGAAGCTCGCGGCAGAAGCAGGCGTTTCGACCGTGCCGGGGCATATGGACCTGATCAAGGACACCAAGCACGCCGTCGAGATCAGCCGTCAGATTGGCTATCCGGTGATGATCAAGGCGTCTGCGGGCGGCGGCGGTAAAGGCATCCGCGTGGCGGCCAATGACAAGGAAGTGGAAGAAGGCTTCCCGGCGGTGAAGGCCGAGGCGACCGCCTCTTTTGGCGATGATCGCATCTTCATCGAGAAGTTCATTCTGGAGCCGCGCCACATCGAAATCCAGGTGCTGGGCGACAAGCATGGCAACTGCATCTTCCTGAACGAGCGGGAATGCTCGATCCAGCGCCGGAACCAGAAGGTGATCGAGGAAGCGCCTTCGCCGCTGCTCGACCCCGAGACGCGCAAGAAGATGGGCGAGCAGGCCGTGGCGCTGGCCAAGGCTGTGAACTATGACAGCGCGGGCACGGTGGAGTTTGTGGCCTCGGGCAAGGACAAGGGCTTCTACTTCCTTGAGATGAATACCCGCCTGCAGGTGGAGCACCCGGTGACCGAGATGATCACGGGCGTCGACCTTGTGGAGCAGATGCTGCGCGTGGCCTATGGCGAGACGCTGAAGATCAAGCAATCCGACATCAAGATCAATGGCTGGGCCGTCGAGAGCCGGGTGTATGCGGAAGATCCGTACCGGAACTTTCTGCCATCGATTGGCCGCCTGAAGCGCTTCCATCCGCCCGCGGAAGGGAAAATGGCGCGCGGGACTGTGCGCCTGGATTCCGGCGTGCGCGAGGGCGACGAGATCTCGATGTTCTATGACCCGATGATCGCCAAGCTGATCACCCACGGGAAGGACCGCGACGCCGCGCTGGACGCCCATGGCGAGGCGCTGGACCGGTTCCATATCGAGGGCATTCAGGACAATATCCCGTTCATCGCCGCAGTGGTGGACGAGAAGCGGTTCCGCTCCGGCAACATCACGACCGCCTATATCAAGGACGAGTTCCCGCAGGGCTTTGAAGGCACCGAGCCGACGAAGGCGCAGGAAGCGATGCTGATCTGCTCGGCGGCCTATGTGCATGCCTTCTTCTCGCGCCGCGCGGCGCAGATTTCCGATCAGATGTCGTCGCCGGCCGCCTCTATCCGCAAGGATTGGGTGGTGATCCTGGGCGCCAAACATCATCCGGTGACGATCGATATCGGCAAGGATGGGGAAGCTCAGATCACCGTCAATGGCGGCAAGGCGCATAGCCTCGTCACGTCCTGGCAGCCGGGGCAGCACCTCGTTGAGGGCGTGCTGGATGGCAAACCGTTTGCCGTGAAGTTTGCCGACCGGACCGAGGGCTATCTCTTCCGGCATCGCGGCGTGGCGCTGCGCGCGCTGGTGTGCACGCCGTTCGTGGCCGATCTGCATGGCCGCCTGCCGGAGAAGCCGAAGGCGGATACCTCCAAGCTGGTGATTTCGCCGATGCCGGGGCTGGTTGTGTCAATGGATGTGTCGATTGGCCAGGAAGTGCAGGAAGGCGAAGCCGTCTGCATCGTGGAAGCCATGAAGATGCAGAACATCATCCGCGCAGGCGCCACCGGCACGGTGAAGGCCATCAATGTGAAGGCCGGCGACAGCGTGGCGGCTGACGAGATCATGGTGGAGTTCGCGTAGGCGGGCGCGCCGAACCTGTCTCGAACTTAAAGTTTCCTAAACCGGTTTCGTCTGGTAATCCTGCTAACGTGACGGCAGGGGACCCTTCCGTGTGCCAAATGACCATGGCCGGCAAGTTTCGTATGGGGCGCAACGGCCCGGCGTTAGGAGAAATTGATGAGCATCTCGGACGTGCTGTTTAAGCCCAACGGACGCATTCAGTCAGGACAGTTCTGGATCGGCTGGGCCATCCTTGTCGTAGCCAACATCGTTTCGAACTTTATCCCGATCCTGAACTTCCTGCTCTATTTCGGCCTGATATATGTGGGTGTCTGCGTTTATGGGAAACGGCTGCACGATATGGGCCGCTCGGCGTGGCTGATTGCTATCCCATGGGGGATCGGCTTTGTCCTGGGCATCATTGGGATCGTGCTTTCTATGCCCGCGATCATGACCCTCGCAGAGAGCGACCCTCGGGCCATGGAAGACCCTGTTGCGGTTTACGGCGCGATGGGACCGTTCCTGGCCTGTGTCGGGGTGGGAATGCTGGTTTGGCTCGGGTTTACGATTTGGGCCGGAACCGGAGCCTCTGACCCGAATGACAATCAGTATGGCCCCGGCCCGGGGGGGGCGGGGAATGCCGACATTTTTGCCTGATCCTTCAGGCAATCGGGTTTCTCAGAGAAGGCCGGGCGGGGGCGCCCGGCTTTTTTTGTTGCGTGCCTTTATCGTTTATTGATAAGGGCGACATAGACTTTCCTGTAACGAGCCCCTGAAGGGACACCGCTAGGCCATATGGATTTCCGCCAGATATTCTTTGACCCCCAAGGCCGGATCAGTCCGCGAACCTTTGGTCAGGCCTATGTCCTGCTGACAGGCGCGCTCCTGATGATCACGGTCGTCTCGATCGTTGTCTCTCCCGGCTTCGGTATCCTGCAATATGTGCTGGTGTTTCCGTTCGTCTGCGTTTTCAGCAAGCGCCTGCATGATGCTGCGCTGAGCGCCTGGTTGATGCTGCTGTTCCTGCTGGGAGCGCTGATCATCAATGTCATCAGCTCGGCTATACTGATGCCTGTGCTGGCACCTGAAGCCTATGCCATCCAGATGGAAGCGCAGACGTTGATAACCACCGACGGCATGAATGCCGGTTTGGAGCACCTGCTGGATCATGCGCAGGAGATCGTGCGCAGCTCGGCACTGGTGAATGTCGTTTCCCTGCTCGTGAGCTGCGCGATTACCGGTTTTACCGCCTTCGTGTTGCGTTCCGACCCCAAACCCAATCGCTTCGGCCCGCCAACGACCGGCAGCCGTTCTTCCTGACGCCCGCCCCTTAAAAGACGAGGACCTGCCATGGAATACACCGCCGGCGCCGTAGACCCGCACCGCCCCTGGATTCGTGACGCGCGTGATGCGCCGGAAAACATGAATTGGCGGGGTACCCTCTTCAATCCCTTCGGGAAGACCTACAAGCTGCACTTTACGCGGGCCTGGACGTTCATGTTCCTGGGCCGGGTGGCGCTGTATGTGATCCCGAGTTTCATCGCCTTCGTGGCCGGGATTGCGGGGGTGAGCACGGACGGCCTGAACAAGCCTGTGAACCTCATGCTGTTTACCGTGCCGGCGGTGCTGTTGCCGTTCGCGCTGTTTACGCTGCTGACGGAATATACTTCGTTCGTGGTACATGTCCGCAGGCTGACGGAAGCGGGGCGGTCTGCCTTCATGGCGGTGATCGTGCTGGTGCCGCTGCTGCTGGGGCTGGTGGCCTATGCGCTGGGCACGCAGGCGGGCGCGGCGCAATACCGGCAGATGCATTCGCCCGCCAATACCGAAGCGGTGGAAACGCGCACGGAGAAGAAGGGCGAAGAGGAAGAGGGCGAGGACGCCGCCTCCAAGGACACGCAGACGGCTGCGGCGGGCGGCGGCGGGGCGCGCGACCCGCGCCGGGCCGCGATGATGCAGATGAGCGAGCGCGAGCTGGCCATGCAGGCCGGCCTGGGGATGGCCTTCCCGATCTGGTGGCTTGCCTCTTTCGGGGCGATGCTCTGGTCGCTGATGTATGTGGCGCGCCTGCCCAATGGCGGGGAAGGCAAATTCCGCACGGGCAGCCATATGACGCCTGAGGAGATTGCGCGCGGGGTTTGAGGCGAGAAGGCCCTCACCTCCCACGCCCTTCGGGCGCGGGCCCCTCCTCTCCCAGTGGGAGAGGGGTTTCACCGCGCCATCTCAGAGATTGGCCAAGCCAGGGGTGCTCTACCCCTCTCCCTCTGGGAGAGGAGGGGCCCATTGCGCAGCAATGGGAGGTGAGGGCTCTGCCACAGGCGATTCCACCCGGATCAGCTCGCTGCTGAAGACATTCTCGAAGGCGGCTTTCAGGGCGATGTCCACTTCTGCCATCGAGACGATGCGGCCGAGGCCGGCGAGGCTGGTGACGCCGTAGCGGGGGTCTTCGATGCCGCAGGGGGTGATGCCGGTGAAATGGTCAAGCTCGGGCTCCACATTCAGGGAGATGCCGTGGAAGCTGACCCAGCGTTTGAGGCGCACGCCGATGGCGGCGATCTTGTCTTCCCGCGGCGGGCCGCCGGGCTCTGTGCGGTCTACCCAGACGCCGACGCGGCCTTCGCGCATGCCACCCTCGACATTGAAGGCGGCGAGCGCCTCTATGATCCAGGCTTCCAGGCTGGCGACGAAGGCGCGGACATCGCGGCCGCGCGCGCCGACATCGAGCATCACATAAGCCACCCGCTGGCCGGGGCCGTGATAGGTGTACTGGCCGCCGCGCCCGGCATCGTAAACGGGGAAGCGGGCGGGGTCTTTCAGGTCTTCGATGCGGGCGGATGTGCCGGCGGTGTAAAGGGGGGGATGTTCCAGAAACCACAGCAGTTCCGGGGCATTTTCATCCCTGATGGCGCGGGCGCGGGCCTCCATCGCGGCAAGGGCAGCCTCGTAAGGCACAGGGGCGTCAGAGACGGCCCATTCGACGGGAGGAAAATTCTTCATGGCCGGTGCGATATAGGCGTTTTTCAGGGCTTCACAAAGCCGAATGACCGCCTTATACGGCCCGTCTGCCTCGAGAATACCAGTGTGCGGTCGTGGCGGAATTGGTAGACGCGCAGCGTTGAGGTCGCTGTGGGGCAACCCGTGGAAGTTCGAGTCTTCTCGACCGCACCATTCTCTGATCTGCGGAGACGCAAAAAAACCCCTCCCTGGCCTGGCCCGGGAGGGGTTTTGCGTTTCGGGGGCCGGGGGTGGCCTTCAGAGATTGCAGCCGGCTTCCGGAACGGGGGTGCGCACCCATTGCTTGCCGGGGCGCGGGGGTGTCCAGGGGGTGTAGGTGAGGCTGAAGGGCTCTGCATCCCGCTGGAGGGTGAGGGTGACCGGCGTGCCGGGGGCCGCGTTGCCGGCAGCCTCAAGGGCCTCGGGGTTTTTGATCAGATCGTAGCGCTGAATGCCGGCGGCCTCGGCAGGGGTGCCCGGCACGATGGGGCCGGCGCGGGTGTGGCCGTCTTCATCCTTATAGGGACGGAAGCCGATGACGAAGTTCTGCAGCATCCGGTCTTCAGCGGTGAAGCAGGGGCCGAAAAGGTCTGACGGCAGATCAAGAGGGCCGCCTTCCATCATATCGCGGAAACCGGCCTGGCCAGCCTCGCCGAGATAGATGCCCACAAGATCATGCCAGAGGGCAACGCCGTCTTCGGCGTCCTTGCCGCCTTCCAGAAAGTCGAAGATCAGATTGTCGGCGCGGAGCTCTCCGCCGGACGCGGCGCGGATCTGGGCGTCGAGGAGGGCGATATAGAGGGGCCCGCGATTGTAGGGCACGATCTGGGCATTGCCATCGGAGAAGAAGAGGCGGGTGACTTCGGCGTTGGAAAGGTTTGACTGCGGATTGGTGTAGTAGGATTTGGCGTAGCCATTGAAGCCGTCGATGTAGTGATCGAGGCTGGTGAGGCCGGCGCGGTAGGGCAGGAGGACGGTGTAGTAGTTCGTCACGCCTTCGGAATACCATTGCTGGCCGCCCGCGCCGCCACCATCGCCATAGCCGCGCACGAAATGGTGGAGCGCTTCATGAGCGAGGAGGGAGCGGACTTCATCGGGGTCGCGGTCTTCGCCATCGACGGTGCCGAAGATGAAGGAGTTGAAGCCGCCGCCCCCGCCGCCCTGGAAGCGTTCGGTGGTGCGCATGAAGATGCGGAAGGGCGTGTCGCTGGCGCCGAAGAAGCTGTTGAAATAGTCGTAGGCCTGGCGCGTCCAGCCGGCAGCGCCATCAAGGTCGAAGGCGGCGGGCGTCATCCAGTAGGTGACGAAGGGGCCGGAGCCATCCTCGGGCTGGCTGCGCAGGGGCCCGGCCATGAAGAAGGTGTTGTTGAGGTTCTGCGCGGTGACCGTGGCGGTGGCATTGCCTTCGCCGAGGCTGGAGGCGGCGCGGGCGCCGGGCGCAAGCTCCGAGAGATCCCAGGTGAGGGCAACGCCGCGCGGCCAGCCGGAGACGGGCAGGGCAAGCATGGTGTTGCCCGCGCCATAGAAGCCGGTGAGCTCGGTGCGGGTGTCGATCAGCGGGCCGGGGCGGGTGGCGGCGGTGATCACGCGCGGCTCGATCGTGTAGCGCACGGTGACATCGCCCTGGCTGGCGCGGGCGGCGATCCAGCGGCGGTCCTGGCGGAAGTCTGACGGGTCGACGGGGTCTTCCTCGATGGTGAGCGGCAGGGGGCCGGCGGCGTCTTCGGCGACGAGCGTTTCCGGGCGGGTGAGCGCGCTGGGCGCCATGACGCGGACGATGGCCATGGAGAGGAAGGTGTCGCCTGGCTGCAGCGCAGGCTCGCGGATGAGCAAGGTGATGTCGATGGCCTCGACCTTCTCGCCGGTGGGGCGGCGGGGGGTGAGGGCGATCTCCATATCGGCAGGCGCGGCCCCTTGCGCCTCGGCAGCGGGCGCGGGCGGCGCAGCGCAGGCGGCAGGCAGCAGGAGGCAGGCCAGCAGCAGCGCGGCGGCGGCGAGGATCGAGCGGTCTGGGCGGGCGAAGATCATGCGGCAGGGTCCTCGGTCGGCAGGGGTGGCGTGATCCTACAGGCTTTGCCGGGGAGATTTAATCGAATGGAAGAATGCAGGGGGCGGAACGGAAAAATCTATCCCGGCAGCGCGCCCATTGCGGCGCATTCATGCGGAGGGGCCATATTCGGCGGGAATATCGAAAGGACTATTCCTCCATTGCCGCCGAAAGTTGACCCTGAAGAATGAGTTGAGGCTTTCGATGGCATACGCTGCTCTGTTCGGAAATCTGACGGCGCGGCGGGTTGCGGGCATGGCGCTCTGCGGCCTGATCGCGCTGGCGGCCTGCAAGGGCGCGCCTGAAGCGGCTGCGCCCACGCCTGAGGCGAAGCCGGAAGCTTACTATGAAATCACACTCCGGCCTGAGCTGGACGAGGGCGGCGCGGTGGAAGCCATCGCGGTCACCTCGCGGCTGCATGGCGGGCTGAAGGACGGGGAAACCCGGCTGAAGCTGTCGGCGCCGGTTGTGTATGTGAATGTCATGGGCGTTGCGGACCGTATCCGCGATCTGCGCGTGACAGACGGGGCCGGCCCGGTCGAGTTTACCCTTGAGCAGGACGATCCAGTGCCCGGAGGCTTCCCATATTTCCGGCATTGGACGGCGACGCGGGATGTCGAATACCCTCTCGACATTTCCTATAGAGCGCTTGTCCAGCCTGAGGGAGGACCAGCTGGGCCGGCCTTTGGAATCCGCCCGTCAGCAGGCGGCGTGAGCGGCGCGGGCGCGGGCTATATGATCGTGCCCGTCAATTCAGAGTCCAACCTGTCCTATCTCGATTGGGATCTGGCAGAGTTCGGACCGGGAGCTGTGGGGGTTACCACGTTCGGAGAGGGGCGTGTCACGGTCAATGGCCCCCCCGCCGCTCTGATGCAGGGCTGGCTGATGGCGGGGCCTGCCGGGCAATATCCGCCTGCGGAAGAAGAGACCCATTTCCGCGCCTACTGGCTGGGCAATTTCCCATTCGATGTGGCCGAAGAGATGGCCTATGCCAAGGATCTCTACGACTATTTCGGCGAGTTCTTTGCCTATCTTGATCCGGCGCCGGATTACCGCGTGTTCCTGCGCCAGCTGGACGCTGAACCCTATGGCGGGGCCACGGCGCTGGCCAATTCCTTCATGCTGTCGCGCGGGCCGGCGCGGCCTGAAGAAATGGGCGGGCAATCGCCCCGTTCCACCCTGGCGCATGAGATGATCCATATGTGGGTGGGCGGGCTGAGCGGCGATCACGCGCTGACCAACTGGTTTTCCGAAGGGCTGACCACCTATTATGAATACACCGTGCCCTTCCGGGCAGGGCGCGTCTCTCTTGAGGACTATATCAGCGGGCTGAATGGCCTCAGCGACCGGTATTATTCCAATCCGGCGCGGGCAATGTCTGCGCTCGAGATTGGCCGGGTGGGCTTCAGTGACGGGCGCGTGCGCCATGCGCCCTATCAGCGGGGCGCGCTTTATTTCGCCGATCTGGATGCGCGCATCCGGGCGGCAAGCGGCGGGACGCGGACGCTGGATATGCTGGTGCGCGAAGTGTTTGCGCTGCGTGAGCGCGGCGAGATCCAGCTCACCCTTGAGGCCTGGAGCGATTTTGTTTCAGCAGAAATCGGCGCCGAGGAGGAAGCATTCGTCCGGGCGCTGCACATCGACGGGCAGGTGATCTATCCGGCCGCCGATGCCTTCGGGGCGTGCGTGCGCGGAGCGCCGGCGCCGATTGAGGTGGACGGGGAAAGCTTTGACGGCATGCGCTGGACGCGCGTGGAGGGCGTGGCGCCCGAGGCCTGCTTTGACAGCGGCGCGCCGGGCTGATCGCCGTGGGCGCGGGGGCTTTCTGCAGCACAGGATGGGGCGGCTGGCGCGGGCGCGGGCAAGAACATCTATGCGCTGGAGGCGCTGGCCGCGCTGGCCTTTGCATAAACAATTTTCCGGCTGCCTGTCAGATTTCAGGCAACGCTCTGGCGGCGCGCGCCCATGGCTGCACGCGCCTGAGACCATAACAGATTCAAAGGGTAAGGATTAGAACGCAGTGGACGCATCTGATAGTTCCAACGAAAACGTCCTGAGCTTTGCCCACTGGGTGAGGGATATGATCACCTTGATGCGGTCCGGTACGCCGGGAACCGTACCTCTGTTTGAAAGCTCTGTTCCCGAGCCGGTGGACATGCTGGCCGAAGTGATCCGCAATGCGTTCCGCGATGGGTTTCCGGACTCCTACAAAAGCGTCTTCATGCGGAACAATCCGGATATCAGCGAGCGTCTGGCGGCGCGCTATGGCGTGCCCGAAGAGTCCATCCTCTGCACGACCGGGGCGACCACGGCCGTTTCGATGATCTATACCGGGCTGCTCTCGCCTGGAGATCGCATTCTGGTGGAGACACCGGGCTTTGACATCTTTGCCAACATGGCGCGGGATGTGGGCGTGGAGGCCGATTTCTTCCGGCGCGAGGCGCCCGGATTCGGCATTTCTGTTGATGGCGTGCTGGAAGCCCTGTACCCGGATACGCGCATGGTGGTGCTGACCAATCTGCATAATCCGAGCGGGGCCTATGTCAGCGATGAGACGCTGGCCGGGCTGGCCCGCGCGCTGGAGGCGCGGGGCGTCCTGCTGCTGCTGGATGAGGTGTACAGGGACTATCTGGGCACTGCCGGGCCGGGACTGGACCCCCGCCAGCATGAGAATGTGCTGCGTATCAGCAGCCTGACGAAGATATTTGGACTGAGCACGCTGCGCTGCGGATGGATCATTGCCGGGCGCGCCCTGCTGCGCCGGTTGCGGGATTATTCCGAGCGGGCCGATTTCAACGTTTCGCGCCTGTCGCATTGTGTGGCCGCCGAAGTGCTGGCGCGGGCAGACAAGTTCGACGCCTGGCGCAACGAGATGATGGCCACGGCCCGGCCGATTGCGGCAACCGCGCTGAGCGAGATGGCAGAGCACGGGCTGATCCAGACCGGCGTGCCGCTGCTGGGATGTACCTGCTTTCCAAAGCTGAGCGGCGTGGAAGACACGCGCAGCCTGTCGCAATGGCTCTCAGCCAAGCATGGCGTGGTGGTGGTGCCGGGCGAATGTTTCGGCGCGCCGGGCTATCTGCGCATCGGCTATGGCCTGCCGCCCGAGCGGCTGACCGAGGGGCTGCGCCGCCTGTCGCGCGGGCTTGCCGAGTATCGCGCAAACGGCCAGAAGCGCCATATTGCCTGAAGGAAAACCAATGTCTGATACCCCGCCCGCCGCCGATGGCCTGAAGCGCAATGTCGGCCTGTTCGGCGTTGTATCACTGGGGCTGGGCACGGCAGTGGGCGTGTCGATCTTCTCGATCCTGGCGCCGGCGGCCGCAGTGGCCGGGCCGGCGATGCTGGTGTCGATGCTGATCGCGATCATTCCGATGATCGTCTTTGCACTGATCTATTCCTTCATGGGCGCGGCGGCCCCGGCGACGGGCGCCTCATTTGAATGGCCGCGCCGCTTTGTGCACCCTTTTGCCGGTTTCATCATCAGCTGGATGCGGATTGCCGGCAGCACGGCGGCGCTGATCGTGCTGACCATGGTGCTGGTTTCCTACATGTCGGCGGTCATTGCGCTGCCGTCAAAGCTGGTCATGTTCGGCATCTTTGCGGCGGTGTTCCTGATCAATCTGGCGGGCGTTTCCTTTGTGGCGCGCAGCCAGGCGATCATGCTGGTGATCCTGCTGGCCACCTGCGCGGTGTTCGTGTTCGGCGGGGCGGGGCATGTGGAGCCTGAGAATTTCGTTCCGTTTGCGGACAAGGGCCTGATCGGCATCTTTGCGGCGATACCGCTGCTGATTTCCCTTTTCCTCGGCATCGAGAGCGCGACGGAAGTGGGCGGGGAAGTGCGCAATCCGCGGCGGAACATTCCGCTGGGCATCGCCATTTCCGTGGCGCTGACGGCGGCGGTTTACCTGTCGGTGGCGGTGATTGCGCTGGGCGTTCTGGGGGGCGATGCGCTGGCGGCATCCTCTGCGCCGCTGCTGGACGCCGCGCGTATCTCGCTTGGCAATAACGGGCAGTGGCTGATCCTGATCTGCGCCTTTGTAGCTATCGGCAGCTCGATCAATGCCACCTTCGTGATCATGACGCGGTTTCTCTATGCGATGTCGCGGGCCGGGATGCTGCCGGGGTTTCTGGCGAAGACCAATGCGGCGCGCGGCGTGCCGCAGAATGCCGTTTACCTCGCCTTTGGCCTCTGCTGCCTGGGGCTGTTCATGCCGCAGAACCTCGTTTTCCTGTTCCTGGCGGTGAATATCCCGACCATTCTCAAATATGCGGCGACCTGTCTTTCGGCCATCGGCCTTTGCCGCCGGGAGCCGGAATTGCGGGAAGCGGCCTCGTTCAGCCTGCCGGCCGGCATGGTTTATGCGCTGGCGGGGGCTGGCATCTTTCTGGGCGCGGCGATCATCCTGCTCGGCATTTCGGCCGACTGGCGGCCCTATCTGCTGCTGGGCGGCTGGGCCCTGCTCGGTATCGTTTATTATTTCCTCAACCTTCGGGTACGGAATACCCGGAAGGGCAATTAACCGCGCTGGCAGAAATATTCCCCAGCCGGGCGCTGGAGAATAGTTGTTGCACAAGCCGGGGCGGCCGTGTCGCAAATAGTATAAAAAAACCGTCATCCACTTCCTAGCGTGACATCCAATGAAAAGCCGTGCAGCAGCCAGCGCCATAAAGGGGCTGGAAGGGGAGCGCGGGTCGGGTCGGAGATCAGCGATGGAGAGAAATGTGATCGTGAAGAGCCTGTTGAATACGTGTGCTCTGGCAGCCCTAGCGTCTGCCCTAGTGGCGCCGCTTGCGGTCGCGCAGGAAGATGAGCCGGTGGCAACCGTGCCGGCGACAGAGGACGCCACCGCGACGCTGGAAACGGTGGTCATCACCGGCTCGCGTATCCGCCGTGATGTTGCCTCCACGCCCGCGCCGGTGGTGACGTTCGGCAGCGCCGCCTTTGAGGAGCGCGGCCTGATCAGCGCCGGCGACGCGCTGAACGAGATCACCTCGCTGCGCCCGCAGCTCAACCAGGCAGCTGGCGACGGCTCCAGCTCCGGCTCGGGTCAGCAGTATCCGGAACTCTTTGGTCTCGGCACCGGCCGCACGCTGACCCTGGTGAACGGCCGCCGGTTTGCGACGACCTCCAGCGGCCTGGGCGACGCGCAGGTGGACGCCAACATCATCCCGACCGGCCTGATCGACCGGATTGAAGTGGTGCAGGCAGGCGGCGCGGCCGTCTACGGCTCTGACGCCATTGCCGGGGTGGTGAACTATATCCTCAAGGACAATTTCGAAGGCCTTGAACTCGACCTGCAATATGGCGACACCGAGCAGCGCAATTACGAACAGTGGAGCGGCCGCATCACGGCTGGCCAGAATTTCGACAATGACCGCGGCAACATTGCCGTGAACCTCGAAATGTCATCCACGCCGATCGCGCGCTTCAGTGATTTCGAGGCCTCCAACCGCTCGCGCATCACGCAGGGCAACTCGGCAGACACCGGCCCGAATGATGGTATTCCGTCGTTGAGCGAAGTTATCCCTGCCTATTTCTGGAACTTCAACGGCAATGGCGTGATCTACAGCGCGCCCGCGCCGCTGGAGAGTTTCCTGACCAGCGTAGGCGGCTCGCCCGCACAGTTCGCATCTGATGGGTCGATCATTTCTTATGATCCGGGCAACATTCTGGGTATTCCGTTTGCGGAAGGTGGTGACGGCACGCGCTATTCCGACCTTGCCGGCCTGCGGACGGGCGTTGAGCGTTTCACCGGAAACCTGATCGGCCATTACGACATCTCCGACAATCTGCGCTTCAACACCGAAGTGCTGTATGCGCAGACGAATGGCGAAAGCGTGCCGCAGGGCTATGCCCGCACGGTGCTGAACCAGACCAGCGTGACCTCCGGCGCCATCCGCTTCACCAAGGCCAACCCCTTCCTCAGCCAGTCGGCCATTGATGCGCTGAGCGCTGCGAGTTCGTCCTTTGCATCGGGCGGCGGGCTGTGGCTCTCCCGCCACTTCTATGACGATCTCTTCCCGAGTAATATCCAAGAAGACGAGACCACAACCTGGCGCGTTCTGGGCGGCTTTGAGGGCGACTTCGACGCGGCCGGCCGCAACTTCTACTGGGCCGCATCGGCAAGCTTTGCCGATGTGCGCGGCGAGGAGGGCCGCTGGGAGGCGGACTATGCCAAGTTCAACAAGGCGGTGAACGCTGTGCGCAACGGCGCGGGCGACATTGTCTGCGCTGTCAATGCCGATGCTGATCTGACCAATGATGATCCGGCTTGCGCGCCGCTGAACCCGTTCGGGGCAGGCAATATCAGCAAGGCCGCCTCGGAATATGTCTCTGCACGGAGCGGCTACGAATTTGTCAACGAGCAGGTGGACCTGCTGGCAACCATCGGCACCCAGCTGTTCACCCTGCCGGCCGGCGCGGTGGATCTGGTGCTTGCCTATGAGCATCGCCGCGAAGAAGCCACCTACACCCCCTTCCTGGCAAACCAGCAGGGCCTCGTGGGCACCGGCACCATGCAGACCGAAAGCTCGGGCAAATACAATACCAACGAATATTCGGCCGAAGTGCTCGTGCCGGTCTTCGGCGGCGACCTGACCCTGCCGGGCGTGAAAGCGCTCGACTTCAGCGGCACCTATCGCTTTGTCGACAACTCCATCGCGGGCGAAGAGTCTGTGTGGAGCGCCGGTTCGCGCTGGCAGGTGACCGATGGACTGACCTTCCGTGTAACCCGCAGCCGGAACTTCCGTGCGCCGACACTGGAGCAACTGTTTGCGCCGCAGAACACCGTTCTCACAAATGGCGGGATTGACCCTTGCGATGCTGACCGCATTGATGCGGGCCCCAACCCCGCTGTGCGCCGGGCCAATTGTGAAGCTGAATGGGCCGCCAATCCGCAATATGGCGACCTGGCCACCTTCCAGAACCCGGCAGAGAACTTCACGGTGACCAGTGTTCTGACTGGCGGCAATCCGGATCTGGCCAACGAAGTTTCCGAGACGACGACCTTCGGCGTGGTGTTTGACAACTTCATCGTGCCGGGCCTCACGGTGTCGGCTGACCGGATCGAGATTGACCTGACAGATGGCCTTTCGGCCTTCACCACGGCCGATTTCATGGCGACCTGTTATGACAGCTCGCCGCAGCCCCCGGCTATCTGCTCGGCATTCACGCGCCTTCAGACGGCGGATGGTTCCAACCCGGCGGGCACCACCGCTACGGGCCGCACCACGACCTTCAACGCTGGCCAGATCAAGTTCCGCGGCGAAGTCTACTATGTGAACTACGGCTTTGACGTGAACGACCTCTTCAGCGGCGCGACGGGCAATGTCACGCTTGGTCTTGAAGCGACGCATATGGCGGAGCTGACAACTTCCGTGACGGGAACGACCTTTGTGCGCACTGACGACACGGTGCAGCGTCCGGACTGGACGGCGCGTCTCAACGCCGCCTATGCGAACGGCCCGCTGCGCGTCAGCTATCAGATGGACTATCTCGACAATGTTCTGGCCACCTCGGATGCAACCATCGAGAACAATCCGAACCCGTACATTGACGCCAACTATGTTCACTCGCTGTCCGGCCTCTATGAGGTTCGCGAGGGGTTGACGCTGCGCGCCGGTGTGACCAACATCTTTGATGAAGGCCCGTCCTATCCGACGCTGTACCACGGGGATATCCTCGGCCGGCGTTATTTTGCCGGTGTAAACTACCGCTTCTGATCTGACCAAAAGGAGGTGCCAGACACCATGACCATGATTGCCTGGCGCCTTCTTTCCGGTATTTCAGCGTTGTCTATTCTCGCAGGCTGCGTCAGCGCGCAGCCTGCGATGCCTGTTCCCGAAGCCGCGCTTGTGGCGCCGGTGGCAGATGCCTCGCCGCTCATTGCCGGGGATATTGCTGTGCCGGGAAGCGGCATGTTTGGCGGGGTGGAGGTGGCCTATACAGCCGCGCTTGAGCACGTCAGCATCGCGCCGGGGAAAGATCTTCCGCCAGCTGATCTTGTGACAATTTCCTACATTGCCGATACCGGCGCCGCGGCGGATGAGCGGCCGGTGCTGTTCATCTTCAATGGCGGGCCGATTTCAGCGTCTCTGTGGCTGCAAATGGGCGCGCTGGGGCCGCAGCGGGTTTTCGTGCCGGAGGATCTTTCCGCGCCGCTGGAAGACTACCGCCTGGTGGCAAATCCCTATTCGCCGCTGGACGCGGCAGATCTTGTCTTCTTTGATCCGGCCTCCACCGGCTTCAGCCGCGTGGCGGACGGGGAAGATGCTTCGAAATATTTCTCCGTTGAGGCCGATGCCGCCCAGTTTGTGGCCTTTGCGAATGCCTGGCTGGAGAAGCACGGCCGCGCAGGCGCCCCGGTGTTCATTCTGGGGGAAAGCTATGGCACCCACCGCGCGGCCGAAGCGGCCGGGCAGATTGCCGGGGACGGATCAATGAACCTTCAGGGCGTGTTCCTGATGGGGCAGGCCGTCAACATCATCGAATATTCCCAGCGCAAGCAGAATATCCTCAGCTATATCGCCTCGCTGCCAACGCTGGCAGCCATTGCCTGGGATCTTGGCAAGGTGGACCGGGAGGGGCGCAGCTTTGAAGCCTTCCTCGGGGAAGTGACCGCCTTTGGCGAGGCAGAATATCTGGGCGCGCTGTTCAAGGGGCAGCGAATTACCCCGGAGGAGCTGGCGGATTTGGCCGGGAAACTTGAGGCATATACCGGTATTCCGTCTGCCTATTATATCGAGAACCGGCTGCGCATTTCAAAGGAGCAGTTCCGGGTGGAGCTGCTGAAGGATAAGGGGTTGATCCTTGGCCGGACTGACGGGCGCTATACGGGGCCGCTGAGCGAGGGGGGAGACCCTTCCGGCATTCTGCAGCAGGCCTATAGCGAGGGCTTTGCGGCCTATGCAAAGGAAACCTTCGGCGATCTGCCGCAGGAAGACTATGTGACTTCTTTCAGCGCTGGAAACTTTGATGCCTGGCGCTGGGGCGGGGCTTCGCCTTTCGCACATTTTGCCTATGCCGAAAGGCTTCAGGCGGCGTTTGACAAATATCCCGCGTTCAGAGTGTTCGTCGGCACCGGCTATCATGACACGATGACCACCGTGGGCGCGGCCGACTATCTGATTGACCAGTCCGACTGGCCGATAGACCGTGTACGGAGTAGAAAGTATATCGGCGGGCATATGGCCTATTCGGTTGAAAGCTCCACAGAGGCGTTCGGCAATGATATCCGGCTCTGGATCCGCGGCTGGAATGATGAGGGCAACTGACACCGGAGGCCGGGCGTGATTTTTATCAGTGCGGAACAGATTACGCAGACGCTGGGCTATGCAGACTGTATCGCGGTGATGCGGGCAGCGATGGCGCGGCTGTCTTCGGGCGAGACGAAGCAGATGTTGCGGCAGATTCTGCCGCTGGATCAGGGCCGGATGTTCGGCATCATGGGTGGCACGCTGGGCCCCGGCGGGCCCTTCGGCTCGAAACTGGTTTCCGTGATGCCCCATCGCGCCGAGGGGGGGGCACCCTCGCATCAGGGCGCCGTGGTGATCTTTGATCCGGTCAGCGGGGCGCCGCTCTGCCAGCTGGAGGCGGGCATGGTCACGGCGATCCGCACGGCGAGCGCAAGCGCGATGGCGACAGACGCTCTGGCACGGAAGGATGCGCGCATCCTTGCCATTCTGGGCACGGGCGAGCAGGCCTGGCACCATGCCTGCGCCTTGCCCGTGGTGCGCCGGTTTGACGAGATCCGTATCTGGGGGCGCAGCCCGGCCCGCGCCCGCGCGCTGGCAGAGAAGATCAGTGAACGAACAGGAATTTCCTGCGCCGGCTGCGGCGATGTTGCCGGCGCGGTGGCCGGTGCCGATGTGATCTGCACGGTGACGGGCGCGGCTGAGCCGATCCTGACTGCGGGCATGGTCAGCCCCGGCGCGCATGTGAATGTGGTCGGATCAAGCTTTGATGGGCCGCGCGAGATTGACGATACGCTGGTGGCGGCCGGGCGTTTCTTTGCCGACTCGCGGGCGTCCGTGCTGGCGCAGGGCGCGGAGCTGCGCCATGCCATGGCCAGCGGCGCGGTACCCGAAGCGCATCTCCTGGGCGAGATCGGCGACGTCGTCCTGGGGAATGTGCCGGGCCGGCAGGGGGCGGAGGAGATCACGATCTATAAATCTCTCGGGCATATCGTGCAGGATATCGCGGCAGGCTATCATGTTTACGAGATGATCCGGAAAGAAGGTGGGCAATGACACGGGTTGGCTTTCAGGCAGGCGTTTGCGCGGCGGCCATCCTGGCACTGAATGCCTGCGCGCAGACGGGCGAGAAGGTGGCGGCGCCGGTGCCTGCCCCGGTTGCAGAGGCGGCGGAAGGCCCGCTAGCAGCGCCCGCCGAGGCCGCGCCCTATCGCAGCGTGACCGAGCATACGCTGGTGGCGAATGGCCAGACGATTTCCTATCAGGCGATTGCGGGCGACACCTGGCTGCGCGACATGAATGGCGCGCCGACGGCGAGCATCTTTTCCTTCACCTATCTGAGGACGGATGTTCAGGACGCGCGCCGGCCGGTGGTTTTCGTCTTCAATGGCGGGCCCGGATCGGCGTCTGTCTGGATCCATATGGGCGCCATCGGGCCGCGCCGCGTTGTTCTGGACGCGGATGTGAACCCTTCAAATGTGCCGCCTTTCGGGCTGGAGGATAATCCGAACAGTATCCTGGATGTGGCCGATCTCGTCTTTATTGATCCGGTGGGAACAGGTTTCAGTGTGCCGCTGAACGGCACTGATCCGAAAATGTTCTGGGGCGTCGATGAAGACGCCGAGGCAGTGGCGCAGTTCATTGAACTCTGGCTCAGCGAATATGGCCGCTGGAACGCGCCAAAGTACGTACTCGGAGAAAGTTATGGCTCCATGCGGGCGGCGGTGTTGCCCCGCGCGCTGATGGGCGGGCCGATTTATACCGGGCTTATGCGGGGGATCACGCTGGACGGGATCATCCTTCTGGGAACGACGCTGGAGGCGCGGCAGCCGAGCGGCGAGATGGCGGCTGAACAGTTGGCCGGGAAGCAGGCGCGGTCTTTGCCGGGGATTGCGGCGACCTCTGCCTTTCACGGGCTGGTGGAGATGCCCGCTGGCGGTGTGGTGGAAATTTATGATGCGGCGGCGGCGTATGCGCGGGACGTTTATGAGCCGGCCCTGCGGGCGCATCTTGCCGGAACGCTGGCAGCGGAGGCGCGGACCCAGATCCTGAGCGATCTCGCCCGCCTGACCGGCCTACCGGAGAGCGCGATTGGCGACGATCTCTATATCGACGAGCGCAGCTATGCCAAAGCCGCCCTGAAGGCGCGCGGGCTGGAAATCGGGATGTATGACAGCCGGTATACGCTGCCGCTGGCTAATAGCGGGGGTGATCCGGTGGCGGATGATCCGGCGATGACGCGCTATGTGCCCGGCTTTGTGGCGGCGTTTCATCAGATGCTCCGCGATGATCTGAAAGTCAGCCTGGGGCGGCCCTATGCGTCGATCCGCTGGCGGGAGTTGCTGTTTGGCTGGAACTGGACGCGCGCCGGCGTGGCGGAAGGGCAAAGCTATGCCACCGACCTGGCCTGGGCCATGCGGCGCAATCGGGATCTGCGCGTTCTGGTGGCGTCTGGCTATTATGACCTGGTGACGACACCGGCGGATGCGCGCGCCTCAATCGCGGCGGCGGGCCTGCCGCAGGACCGGGTGACGTTTACTGATTATGCCTCCGGACATATGCTGTATCTGGGCGGAACGTCTGAAGCCTTTTCGGCTGATCTCAGGGCGTTTCTGGAGAAGTGATCTCTCAGGCCGGGCCGATGGCGGCCAGGAAGAGGTCGATATCCTCGGCGGTGTTGAAGACCGAGACGGACGGGCGGAACCGGTTTGCGGACACGGTGGTGGTGATGCCCGCTTCCTTCAGTTTCGGGCTGATCCGGGCGCGGGCGTTTTCATAGGCGCAGGCCACCAGCGGCGTTGCCGCTTCCTCCGGCGTCATCAGGGTATAACCCTGCGACAGCAGGCCCTGTTTGAGGCGTGTGGTGAGCGCTGCGGCATGGCGCTGGATCGTCTCTACACCGATTGACGCGATGTAATCGAGCGAGGCGTTGAGCAGGGCGACGGCCGTGTGGGAGTAGGTGCCGAGCGCGAAGAGGCCGGTTGCCGTGTCGGGGAAGGCGTAGCTTGCCACCTCGTCCCCCGGCGGATCAAATGGGTAAACGTGGCTGGTGAAACTGCTGACGCCATAATAGCCATATTGCGTGCGCGTGAGCGCTTCCCGGGCGCCCCGGCGCACATAGAGGAAGCCAAGGCCGAAATCCCCCATCAGCCATTTATAGCTGGCGCAGGCGGCAAAATCGACGCCGCTCGCATGCAGGTCCACCGGCACGCAGCCGGCGGCGTGGATAATGTCCGCATAGACCAGCGCGCCGCGCGCATGGGCAAGATCACAGATGGCCTTCAGGTCATGCTGGAAGCCGTTCACGGTAGAGACGAGCGAGAGCGCGACGAGGCGCGTGCCGGGCGTGATCGCGCGGTCCATATCTTCCAGCAGGATGCGGCCATCCTTGTGGTTTACCCAGGCAACATCGCAGCCCGCCTTGCCAAGCTCCATATAGAGCGGGATGGAACCGAAGAAGTGGAGCGTATCCGTGACGACGCGCGCGCCCGTCGCCGGAAGCATCAGGGAACGGACGATCATCTGTTCGCCGGTGGTGGTGCTCTGCACGAAGGTGATCTCGTCGGGATCGGCGTTTACGAGGCGCGCGAACTTTTCCACGGCGGCGCTGCTGCCGAGTTCATAGCCCGCGCCCGGCGCATGGTGGGCGCGGTTCTGCAGGTAAGCTTCCAGCGAGGCGCGCGCGGGGCGGCTGATCGGGTGCTGCGAGCCTGCGTTCAGGTACACGCCCTCAAGGTCAAAATTCGTCCTGTCTGGCAGCGCCGCCGGCAGGGGGGCGGTGGCCGGGCTGGCGGCGGCCACACTGCGGCAGGCGGCGGCGCCCGCAAGGGTTGCGGCGCTGAGCGCCAGCCAGTTGCGGCGGGTGATTTCTGACATATGCATCTCCACGATGAAGGGCAGCCGGATGCTCTCATCCATTATAACGCGGCGCGGCGAATGGATCATGCATTCCTTTGAGGGATTGCGCATGAATGTGCCGGACGCTCTGTTCAGATATGGCTGATAGGCATAGGAATTTTCCGGGCACCCGTGGAGAGTCGGCAAGATGCGCATGGTTCCTCAGCTTCGCCTTGTTTTTTCTGCGGCCGCGGCCGCTCTGATCCTTGCGGCGTGCGCAACGCCGCTGGCGGCGGAGGGGCAGGCGGTGGCCCCGCCCCCGGCCTGGGCGGTGTTTGCCGGCGGGCCTTCCCAGAGCGTGGCAGACCGGTTTGGCGGCGCGCCGCTCCGCTATTCGGTTTCCTGGAGTGAATTGCAGCTTGACCCGGAAGAGGGCGCAGGCAGCGCGACGATTTCCGGCACGGCCTATCTTGCCGAGTGCGCCTGCGACCCCGGCGCGCGGCCGGTAATGTTCCTGTTCAATGGCGGGCCGGGGGCCTCCTCCTCGCCGCTGCATTTCTCGATGGGGCCGAAGGCGAGGGGCGCGGGCGGCACTTTTCCGGATAATCCGTATACCATCCTCCGGGCAGCCGATCTGGTTTTCATCGATCCGGTCGATACCGGGTTCAGCCGCGCCAATTCCCAAGAGGGGCAGGCGCGCTATCTGGGCGTTGAGGGCGATGTGGAGGCGGTGAACCGCTTCATCCGCAACTGGCTGGCCGAAAATGGCCGGCAGAACGCGCCGCTGATCCTGGCGGGCCAGAGCTATGGCGGCACGCGGCTTGCCAATCTTGTGGCAAAGGTCACCGATCTGGATGTGCGCGGCCTGGTGATGGTGTCGCCTGCGCTCGACAGCGCAGCCGGGCAGACTGATCTTGGCCATGTGTTCACGCTGCCCACCATGGCGGCGACGGCCTGGCGCTATGGCCGCTCTGCGGTTGAAGCAGAGAGTGAAGCAGAGAGCTGGGAAAAGGCGCGGGCCTATGCCGAGCGCGACTATCTGATCGCCCTGCAGAAGGGAGATGATATCGGCGCGGACGAGAAGGCGGCTGTGGCCGCGGAGATCGCCGTGATGACAGGGCTTTCCGCGCAGGCCGTTGAGGCGGCAGACCTGCGCATTGATATCCAGTATTTCCTCGAAACGCTGCTGGCCGATGAGGGATTACTCGTCAGCCGGCTGAATACCGGGGTAACCTCGCCGCTGCCCCCGCCGGAGGCAAACTCCCACCGGCCCGCCGCCGCCAATGATCCCTCCCTCGGCCTTGGCCGGTCAAATGTGATCCTTTCGGCGGAGATTGCAGGATATCTTGCTCAGGCCGCAGGTGTTCAGCGGGGAGACGAATACCGCTCGCTCAACCTGGACGCCAATTTCCTGTGGGACTGGCGGGCTTCGGAAAAATCCCCGCGTTTCTATGTGAGTACTGCGCCGGCCCTGGGCAGATACATGCAGCAGAAGGAGGCTGTGCGCCTTCTGGTTTTTGCCGGTTACCGGGACCTTGCCACAACCCTGCTCGGGACGCGCTATGCGCTGACCCATAACGGCTTGCCGCAGGACCGGGTGGATCTTGTGGCGTTGCCCGGCGGGCATTCCCCCTATGATGAAGACGCGCTGAGGGCGGGCATAGCCGATCAGCTATATTCCTTTATTGAGGCGGCCGTTCGGGCGGCGCCCCTTCCCCTGCAGGAGACCGCAGAATGATCCTCCGACTTTTCCCGGCATTGGCCGCGGCCTTTCTCCTGCCGGTGCTGCCGGCCGCTTTTGCGCAGACGGCACGCTTTGAATACGCGATCATCCAGAACGGCGAATCCGTTGGTCATCTGAAGGTTGAGGAAACCGGCCGGAATGCGAAGATCGACTATTATGTCGACAGCAATGGGCGCGGGCCGAAACATAAGGAACAGTTGACCGTGGATAAGGCGGGTGTGCCCGTCAGTTGGCTGATCGAGGGCACGTCGCTTATGGGCGGGCAGGTGGAGGAGTCCTTCGCGATCAATGACGGCGTTGCCCGCTGGCTGAGCCAGGCGGATACGGGCCGGGTGAACCTTCCCGCGCCGGCACTGTATGCTGTCAATGACGGAAGCCCGTGGGCGGAATATGTGTATGCCCGCGCGCTGCTGGCGGATGATGACCGGCGCATGCCGGTTCTGCCGGGCGGCGAGATCCTGCTGGAGAAAGTTCGGGACGTGCAGCTTCCTGCGGGCGAAAGCGCCGTGGCGGTGAGCGTTTACCGGCTGTCGGGCATCGATATGAGCCCCAGCCTTCTGGCGCTGGACGGCGATGGCAGCTTCTTCGCCAGCTTTGGCGAGACATCTGCGGTGATCCGGAAGGGGTTTGAGAGCAGTGTTCAGCCGCTGCTGGAACTGGCGCGCGACATCAACTCCGCCCGATCCGAAGAACTTGCCCACAGCCTGCTGCACCGGTTTGAGGGGCCCTATGCGATTGTGAATGTCCGTGTGCTGGATGTGCGGGCCGGGACGCTGAGCGGGCCATCTGTTGTCACGGTCAGCGGCGATACGATTACCGGTATCTCGCCGTATGCGGAGGGCGCGCTGCCTGAGGGCGTGACCACGGTGTTTGATGGCGAAGGCGGCACGGTGATGCCGGGGCTGGTTGACATGCACTCCCATTCCTCAGCGGCATCGGGCCTCTATTATCTGGCGGCGGGGGTGACCTCGACCCGGGATATGGGCAATGAAAACAGCGCGCTGGAGAATCTGATGGCGCGGATGAAGGCTGGCCGGCTGGCCGGACCGCGCATCACGCCGGCAGGGTTTGTCGAAGGGCGCAGCCCCTATTCGGCGCGCAATGGCATCATTGCGGCCTCTCAGGAAGAGGCGCTGGCGGCCGTTGATTGGTATGCGGAGCGTGGGTTTGGCTATATCAAGTCCTATAACTCCATGAACCCGGCCTGGATGGCGGCGGTGGGTGAGCGCGCGCACGCGCATGGCATGCGCCTGATCGGCCATATTCCGGCCTTCACCAATGCGGACGCCATGATCGATGCCGGGTTTGACGAGGTGACCCATGTTAACCAACTGATGCTGGGCTGGCTGCTGGACATCTCCGAGGACACACGCACGCCGCTGCGCCTGACGGGGATGGCGCGCGGGGCAACCCTCGATCTGGACTCTGAAAAAGTGCAGGCCACGGTGCGCCGGATGCAGGAGAATAACACCGCGCTTGATCCGACGGCGGTTATCCTGGAGCGGCTGATGCTGAGCCGCGCCGGCACAGTGGCAGACGGCGACAAAGCGTATCTCGATCACATGCCGATCAGCTATCAGCGCTATCGCCGGCGCAGCTTTGTGTCGCTGGCGAATGCGGCGGAGGATGAGGCGTATCAGGAAGGTTTCCGCCGCGTTCTGGAGACGCTGAAGATGCTGCATGATGCCGGCATCCCGCTTCTACCGGGAACGGATGATGGCACAGGCTTCACGGTTCACCGCGAAATCGAGCTTTATGTGCTGGCGGGTATTCCGGTGCCCGATGCCCTGCGGCTCGCAGCGTGGACGCCGATGGAGTATATGGGCTATGGTGACAGGCTGGGCGTGATCGCGCCGGGGCGGCTGGCGGATTTCATGCTGCTGCCGGGCAACCCGCTGGAGGATATCAACGCGATCCGGTCTGCGCGGATGGTGGTGCGCAATGGCGATGTCTATTACCCCGCAGAGATCTATGAAGCGCTGAGCGTGAAACCGTTTGCCCCGCCCCCGGCGCTGCTGCGCGGGGAGGCAAAGGCGGCTGCGGTGGCTTCCCCGCAGCCCCAGCCTGTGGCGGCAGAAGCGGCGCCCCCGGAGGCAAGCTTCGTGCAGCACTATCCGATGATTACCGATGGGCTGTCTGTCCGGGCAGAAGACCTTCCCTTTTCCGGCGCCGTCCGGGTAGGGAATATCATCTACCTTTCCGGCCAGATCGGCGGGCAGGCCGGCGGGCCTTCCGATGATTTCCGCGATCACGCCGTTGAGGTAATGGAAGCGGTGCGCCGGGTGGCGGCGTCTGCGGGCGCGGGCATGGACCAGATTTTCAAATGCACCGTGATGCTCGGCGATATGAGCAACTGGCCGGCTTTCAACGAAGTCTATGCGACCTATTTCACCAAGGGCCGGATGCCGGCGCGCAGCGCGTTCGGCGCAGACGGGCTGGCGCTGGGCGCGTCTGTTGAGGTGGAGTGCATGGCCTACGCGGTTAATCCGTAACCGGAGAGAGGCCCGCTCCTAAAGCGCGATGTTGCCGCGCACGGGGATGGCGGTGGTGGATTTGAGCTCGCCCAGCGTGGCGGTGGAATTGACATTTTCCACGCCCGGCAGGTTCAGCAGGAAATCCATCAGGAATTCCTGATACCATTTCATCGACTTGGCGAGGATCTTCATCATCAGGTCCATCTCGCCGAAGATGGAATAGCATTCGAGAATCTCCGGCGTGTTCTGCACCTTGCGCAGGAAGACTTCGCGGTCCTTCTCCGAAAGGCGCGCGACCTTCACATAAGCGAAGATGTGGAGGCCATAGCCGAGCTTCTCCCGGTCGAGAATGGCCACCTGCTGGCGGATATAGCCCTCATCCTTCAGCCGCTGCAGGCGGCGCCAGCAGGGGGACTGGGAGAGGCCGACAATATCGGCCAGTTCCACGGTGGAGACCGAGCAATCCTTCTGGAGTTGCTCAAGGATCTTGATATCAAATATCGAAAGTTCTTCGCTCATGGCTATAGAATAGCCATATCATGCCCAAAGGCAACATTATACAGACTGATTTTTGCAAATGGGCCTAAAAACTATTCGTTTGAGCGCCTGCGCGCCTGGATTCTGGCCAGCGGCAATGCAGCGCATCTATCGGGGGCGGGATAGGCGCGGTGTTTTCCGCACAGCAGCGGGGGAGCCGAAGGGGCGTTGAACTTTCCCCGCACCAGTGAGTTGATAAGGGGCGGCGGAGGGCGCGAATGGTTCTATCGATTTTGAAGCGGCGGTTTGCGGCCTTCGGGCGTGACACGGTGATGCTGTGGCATGCCTTCTGGCACCCTGCGACGCCGGGCGGGCTGAAACTGGCCACGGCTCTTGCCGGGCTTTACCTCATCAGCCCGTTTGACCTTGTTCCGATCATGGTGCCGGTGCTGGGGGTGGTGGATGATCTGATCATCGTGCCGCTGATGGTTTCCCAGATCAGCAAGCGCCTGCCCGGACCCGTGCGCGAAAGCGCCGGGGCGAAGGCAGACCGGTTCATGCGGCGCTGGGTGAAGCGGCCGCTGCTGCTGATCTTCCTCATTCTGCTGGGCCTTCTGGTAATCTGGGCTGTGTTGCTGTTCCTGCTTTACCGGCTGCTGTTCGGCGGCTGATTGTCAGCGCTGGGCGTCCCGTCTAAGCTGCCTTCTGATGGATGGCCGGAATGCCATTGGGAGGAGAAGTGAATGACTTTACGCATCAGCGCGCTGCTGGCGGCTCCGGCTTTTCTGGCACTTGTTACAGGATGTCAGGCGAGCCCGCCTGCCTCTGCTGAAGCTGCGGCGCCGGTATCGGTTGCCGTTGCGCCGGAGGCGGAGCCATGGGCCATGATCGAGCCGGGCGGGGAAACGCTGTGCGCCACGGGCACGCCGTTCCGTTTCCATGTGCGCAGTGGAGACCCCGAGCGCGTTATGGTCTTTCTGAATGGCGGCGGCGCCTGCTGGAGCGGGGATCTCTGCGACCTGGAAACCGCGCCGACGCCTTACACGCCTTTCGCCGAGATGGAGTCAAACAATCCGGAACTGCTGGAGGGCGTCTTCGATGAGGCCAACCCAGCCAATCCGTTTGCCGGATGGACGCAGGTTTTCGTGCCCTATTGCACCGGCGATTCCCATCTGGGCGGGGGCGATGTGACCTATACCACAGGCGCTGGCGAAACCGTGACGGTTCACCATCGCGGCAAGGCGAATGTGCAGGCCGCGCTGGACTGGGTATATGCCAACCGGGCCGATGCCCGCCGCATTTTCGTGACCGGTGGCAGCGCCGGGGCGATTGCCTCGCCTTACTATGCCGGGCTTGTGGCGGATCATTATCCGCAGGCGGATGTTATCCAACTGGCCGATGGCGCGGGCGGCTATCGCGCGCCCGCCATTGCAGGCGTGCTGGAGGCATGGGGCGCGTTCAAGGGCGTGCCGGACTGGCCGGAATTTGCGGCCATTGACCAGGCAGCGGCAAGCACGGAGGATTTCTTCCGCGTGACCGCCGCGCGCCATCCGCAGATGCAAATGGCAAGGTTCGACAATGTGGACGACGCCGTGCAGCAGGACTTCCTCACCCTTCTGGGGACGGGCGAGCCCGTGCGCGGGCTGCTGGCGGCCAACAATGCAGACCTTGCCGGGGATATGCCAACGATCCGCACCTTTGAGGCGCCGGGCAATGCCCACACCTCGCTTCGCTTCGGCCGTTTCTATACGGAGGAAGTGGGCGGCGTGAAGCTGGTTGACTGGGTACGCGGCCTTGCCAATGGCGAGGCCGTGGCGAGCGTCAGCTGCCAGAGCGATCAGAGCTGCGACTAGGGGCGTTCTAGCCGAGGCGCTGGAGCACTTTTTCCCGGCCGATCAGCGGCAGGACGGCGCCCATGTCCGGGCCATGCTCCAGGCCGGTCAGGGCCTTGCGCAGCGGCATGAACAGGCCGCGGCCCTTGCGGCCGGTGGCGGCTTTCAGGGCGTTCGTCCAGGCGCTCCAGCTTTCGCCGGTCAGCTCGCCTTCCGGCAGGTGCGCGGCGGCGGCGGCGATGAATTCCCTGTCCTCATCGGCCACCAGCGGAGCGGGCGCGCCGAAGACGATCTCCAGCCAGGCAGCGGCATCGGCCACGAAGGTGCAGTTCTCGCGCACGGCCAGCCAGAAGGGCTCTGACGCGGCGCGGGCATCGAGCGCAGTCAGCCGTTCACGGACGGCTTCAAACGGCATCGCATGAACGAGCGCGGCGTTGAGAGCGTTGAGGTCATTGTCGTCAAAGCGGGCGGGGGCGCGGCCGATCTTGGAGAAGGCGAACTCTTCGCAGAGCTGTTCCAGCGAGCTGCGCGCTTCGATATTGTCCGAGGTGCCAAGCTTGGCGAGATGGCTGCAGATGGCCATCGGCTCATAGCCGCGCGCGCGCAGCTCGCCCATGGAGAGCGAGCCGATGCGTTTGGAGAGGGCCGCGCCATCAGCGCCGATCAGCAGCGGCGTATGCGCCATCTCTGGCGCCTTGCCGCCAAGGGCCAGGAAGATCTCGATCTGGGCGCCGGAATTGGTCACATGGTCTTCCCCGCGCACCACATGCGTGATGCCGGCCTCGATGTCATCGACGACCGAAGGGAGGGTGTAGAGATAGCTGCCATCCTCGCGGATGAGGATCGGGTCAGACACCGAGGACGTATCGATGCTCTGCGGGCCGCGCACCAGGTCGTTCCATTCCACCCGCTCGCCCGACAGCTTGAAGCGCCAGTGGGGCTTGAGGCCCTTGGCTTCCAACTCGGCGCGCTCTTCGGCGGTCAGTTTCAGCGCGGCGCGGTCATAGACCGGCGGGCGGCCGCGTGACTGGGCGATCTTGCGTTTGACGTCGAGTTCCTCGGCCGTTTCATAGCAGGGGTAAAGCAGGCCCATGGCGCGCAGCTTGCCGGCGGCCGCGTCATAGACCTTGAAGCGGTGGGACTGGTTGAAGCTCTCGTCCCAGGTCAGGCCGAGCCAGGTAAGGTCAACTTTGAGGGCGTCCTCATTCTCCTGGGTGGAGCGTTCAAGGTCGGTATCGTCAATTCGCAGGATGAATTTACCCTGCTGCCCGCGCGAAAACAGCCAGTTAATCAAGGCAGTACGCACATTGCCGACATGCAGTCGGCCAGTGGGCGAGGGCGCAAAGCGAACAACGGGGCGGGTCATGGGCAGCAGGCTTTCTGGTTCCGGAAAGTGGCTTGAGACATCAAATCGCGCCAAAAGCCAAGCGTCACGGTCATATTCTTGCTATTGTTATGGTTCACCTCCATTTTTACTGGACGGTATGGGAGCAGAAAATGCGATTCGGCTGGATTCTTTCGGCGGCCCTTTTTGTGGCGGCTTGTGGACAGAGCGATGTGCCCCCCCCGGCGGGCCCGGAGGCGGCGCCTGGCGCTGAAACGCCAGTGGAAGGCGCGGACAGTGAAAGCCCGGCTCCTGCGGCGGCCCCCACAACAGATTATGCGGCCCTTTCGGGCTATGATGGCAACTGGTTCCTGAGCCCCGGCTGGCCGGGCGAATATCCGCCGGGCTTTGCCGTTCTGGATGCCGATGTGCGCGTGCCCGCCCGCGCCCGCCCCAATCCGACCGACCCGCAGGACATCACCTGCCTGCTGCCGCAATATGCCAACTATCAGCTGTGGAATAATGCCCGCAACAAGACCGATGACCTCGACTATTTCGTGGCCACGAAAAAGCTTCCGGTGACGGTGCTGGAAGACACCGAGGTGGAGTTTGTCGGCGATGCGGGCATCGAGAAGCTGCCCCTGAAGGCCGGCGACCAGCTCACCTATCTGCGCTATATCGGCGAAGGCTTCACGGTGATGAGCTTCAATGGCCGCGAGTTCGACATCAATGAGGGCGAGCTGCGCGAGATCACCGATATCGGCGCCATCGAGAATGAAGAGGATCTCTGGGTCCGCGTGACCTGTCTCGGCGGCAAGCAGGCCTGGCTGCTGTTTGATGAGGTGGTGCTGGAAAAGGGCGTCTACCCCTCTCCGATCACCGGCTATGGCGAAGCCCATGACATCCTGCCCGATGAGGTGGAGACCGTCCGTGCCATGATGAGCCCGGAGGCCTTCGGCCTTGACCCGATCTCGCAGAGCATCGAGCCGCCGCCGGTGGAATAGCCAGCCGCCTATCCGCGCGGATCAATTATCCCGGAAGCGGTTGGTGATCGGATAACGCCGGTCGCGGCCGAAATTCTTGCCGCCCACCTTGACGCCGGGCGGGGCCTGGCGGCGCTTGTATTCGGCGATGTAGAGCAGATGCTCGATGCGGCGGACGGTGGCCGGATCATGGCCGCGGGCGAGGATGTCATCGACATCTTCTTCAAGGTCCACAAGGCCGCGCAGAATATCATCCAGCACCGGATAGGGCGGCAGGGAGTCCTCGTCTTTCTGGTCTTCGCGCAGCTCGGCCGAGGGCGGTTTGGTGATGATCCGTTCCGGGATGACTTCCCCGCCAGGCGCCAAGCCATCCCTGGGCACCATCGTGTTGCGCCATTTCGACAGCTCGAACACCTCGGTCTTGTAGAAATCCTTCAGCGCATTGTAGCCGCCGCACATGTCTCCATAGAGCGTGGCGTAGCCAACGGCCATCTCGCTCTTGTTGCCGGTGGTGACGACCATGTGGCCGAACTTGTTAGAGAGGGCCATCAGCGTGACGGCGCGCAGGCGGGACTGGATATTCTCTTCGGTAATGTCCGGCGTCTTGCCCGCGAAGGCGTCGCCCAGCATCTCGTCCAGCGCCTCGACGCCGGGGTGGATGTTGATCGTGTCATAGCGGCAGCCAAGGGCGCGGGCGCAGGCGCGGGCGTCTTCCAGGCTGTGCTCGCTGGTATATTTCGACGGCATCATTACGCACCAGACCTTGTCCGGGCCCAGAGCATCAGCGGCGATGGCGGCGGTGATGGCGCTGTCAATGCCGCCTGACATGCCGAGCACGACGCCGGGAAACTTGTTCTTGCGGACATAATCGCCCAGCCCCTGCATCGCGGCGCGGTATTCGGCGTGCCAGCCTTCAAGGTCTGCTGCGCAGCCTTTGCCGAGGCCCACGAACTGTTTCGTGGACGGATCAAACTCTACCAGCGCCGTTCCGGTTTCGAACTGGCCGATGAGGCCGCAGCGCGCGCCATGGGTGGAGTTCGTCGCATAGGAGGCGCCGTCGAAGACCAGCTCGTCCTGCCCGCCCATCTGATTGACGAAGAGGTAGGGGAGGCTGAGGTCTGACCACCGGTCGAACGCGGCGGCGCGCTCGGCCTGGATGGCGCGGCGCCAGGGCGAGGCATTGGGCACGACCAGAAGGTCTGCGCCGGCGGCATGGGCGGCGCGGGGCACGTTTTCGAACCAGATATCCTCGCAGATGGCCACACCGATGCGCACGCCCTGCAGCGTGATGATCAGCGGCGGGCCTTCGCCGGGCTGGTAATGGCGCTTCTCGTCGAACACGCCGTAATTGGGCAGTTCCCGCTTGTCATAGCGCGCCTTGAGGGCGCCGCCTTCCAGATAGCAGGCGGAATTGTGCAGCTTGCCCTGCTCGCGCCAGGGCGTGCCGATGAGGATGGCCGGGCCGTCCTGCGTGTCCGCCGCCAGTGCCGTGACCGCCTCCATCGACTGCTCCACCGCCGCAGGCTTCAGCACCAGGTCTTCGGCGGGGTAGCCGAGCAGGAAATGCTCGCTCAGCACCAGCAGATGCGCGCCCTGCTGCCGGGCCTGCGCATGGGCCTGGCGGGCAAGGGCCAGATTGCCCTGAATATCCCCCACAACGGGGTTGAGCTGGGCGGCGAGGATGCGGAGATTATTGCTCATGATGAGCATTTAGGATGATGCGCGGGGGATGTCATCAGGGGATGCGCCCGGCCTGCGCCTTTGGCCGGACTGGCAGGGCCATCCGGGTTTGGGGCAGTTCTTGTGACTCACGAATGGAGCCTGCGCGGCGGGCGCCGCGGCGCCCGGATAGAAAAGATGTTTGCGGTGTGGGCACCTCGCCCGCCGCGCACTGCCAACCGGAGTTTCGG
>NZ_JBNNJJ010000020.1:0-44219 GCF_050269995.1 Hyphomonas sp. NPDC076881
GGGCGAGGTGCCCACACCGCAAACATCTTTTCTATCCGGGCGCCGCGGCGCCCGCCGCGCAGGCTCCACCTTGAGGGCCACCCGAACCACCCCAAACCCGGATGGCGCCGCCAGTCCGGATACAGACATATGGAAACATGTCCCTCACGTCACCGAGCCATATTCCGCCCCGGTATCCTGGAACCAGCGTTGCCAGAAGGCTTTCACTTCGCCGAGTGGCAGGGCGTATTCCTGGCGGGGCACCACGCGGGCGGCCACCGCCACGCCCTCAAGGCCAGGCCGCAGGTCCATCAGGGGCGAGCCTTCGAAGGCTTCCCAGGCGGTGCCGGCCTTGTACATCGAGAAATCCTTCGAATGCTGCATCAGGTCTGACACCAGGATCAGCCGCCGCGCAGGAACCGCGGCCTGGAAATCCGGACGGTCGCCAAGCGTGAACATCGCCTCCATCAACGGGGAGCTGGGCGCGACCGTATCCACCAGCACCTCATCGGCGCGCGCCATCAGCGGCTTGTGGAACTTCGCCTGCCAGGCCTGCTCGATCATGCGTGGGTTCTGGAAAATCGGATTGGCGCCCGCCGCGCTGCCCGGCGAGCAGCCGGACCAGACCGTGAGCGGATCATAAGGGGAGGCCGCATTGGGCACGCTCAGCGTCAGGCGGCCATATTTGGGCAATGCCCGCGCCTCGTCCTCCAGCAGGGCGCGCACCCAGGCAAGGTCGGTCGAGTTGAAGGGGTCAGACTGGTCCACCAGAACGATGGTGTGCGAGGGATCCTGCCGGTCCATCCGGCAATTGGTCTCACTGTCGGTCGCCGGGGCCTGGTTCATCGCCGCTGCTGCGAACAGTCCGAATACGGATGTCAGCATCAGCGCAATCGCGCCGCGCCAGAACCAGGGGCCTCTTTCCTTGCGTCTTGGCATGGCGGCCTCCTCAGCCGGCTTTCTTGGCGTCACCGCCCTTGGCGTCGCGCACCCTGGCAATCTCCTCGACCACCTTCTTCTCGACCGAAGACAGCCCCTGCTGCACATGCTGGATATGCGTCTCCAGCCATTC
Source organism: Hyphomonas sp. NPDC076881 (assembly GCF_050269995.1). Classification (NCBI taxonomy): domain Bacteria; kingdom Pseudomonadati; phylum Pseudomonadota; class Alphaproteobacteria; order Hyphomonadales; family Hyphomonadaceae; genus Hyphomonas; species Hyphomonas sp. NPDC076881. The sequence continues at coordinate 1,052 of NZ_JBNNJJ010000020.1, forward strand.
CCGCGTCAGGTTCAGCGCCATGATGTTCTGCTCGATCGTCTTGATGGCGGCGTTGGCCTGCGTGCGCTCCTTAGTCAGATCGAAGGGCGGCAGTTGCGGCGTCAGGATTTCGTCGAAATAGGCCGGACAGGCTGCCTGCTCGCCCAGCTTGTCGCGCAGCTGGTTTCGCTGGCGCCGGTGGGCCTGCCGGTAGGCAACCTTCAGGCCGCGCTCCTGATCGGCCGCCTTTGCGGCCACGGCCACGGCAATATCCCGCCGGGCCTCGATGACATTCATTGCCTTCTCGATCTCGCGCTTGGCCTGGGCATGGCGGGAAAGCTGGGTTTCAAACCACAATCGGCTGGCGGAAAAATAGTCGGAAAGATCACTTCGCAAATCCTCCCGCAGCTGCTGCCGGCGCTCATAAGCCTTGCGTTCCTTGCGCCAGACGCGGCCATAGCCGGGGTATTTGTCCGAGATCCGGTCATAGCCCTCATAAACGGCAATGGAGAAAACCGTCAGCCCAAGGATCAGCAGCGCCAGCGCCACGAAACTGTCGAGGCTGAAGATGTTCGGGAACATCTCCCGCATGACGGCGCCGGGCGGGATTTCAAACATGGAGAATTCCGCCAGCCGGCCAGCGGCCTCAGCCGCGGCCAGCGCGTGTTCCACCGCGTCCCGGTAATGCGCCACGAAGAAATTGAGGAAGATGCCGATCAGGATGCAGATGCCGGCAATTGTGCCCCCGGCGATCTTCGCCGGCAGGGCCGGATGGTTGAGATAGCGCAACCCGAAAAAGCCCGCCACAACGCCGAAAAGCACGTTCACGGCCGATACGCCAAACGCGATCATCAGCCCGCCGAGAAGCCCGGAAGACTGGGCATCCTTGAACAGCAGCGCATTGAACGCGCCCTCCACCAGCATCACGAACATCAGGATGGCGATGGCCTGTTCGACATTCTTCTTGATGTCGGGCGTGCGCTGGCCGATCTGCTCTCCATGGCGCTCGCGGAAGCTTTGCAGCTCAATGATCGCGGCAGAATGGCTGGACTTTGCGTCTTCCGTATCGTCCACCTCATAGTGGCGGAATTCATGCTCCTCTGCCTTGATTGCCTCGCGCAGCTGGTCGGGATGAATGTCCGAAGGCGTCTGATCCTGAATATAGTTGCGTACGCTGGCGGCGGTGGAGGACATCCATGTGGTCAAGCCCCGGCGCACCTCTTCGGCACGCTCGGCGATCAGCTGCTCGCGCTCGCTCCATTGATCCTGCGTGATCGCCTCGGAAACGGGAATGGCATCGGCCGCGTCGCGGCGCGCTTCCTTGCGGGTGATGCCCCGGCTCAAACCAAGATCGCCCTTCGACCGCTTTCCCCTCAATCCGTGAGCGGAAAGTTCATTGCGATCCTCGAAGGTTTTTACCTTCTTCTCGAAGCCCGTATCCGTGCCCCAGCGCACAGTTTTCCTGTTCATCGCGAACCTCTCGCCTGCGAAAGTTTCCATTATTCAGCCCGCGATGAGGGTCTGGCCGGAGGCTTAACAAGGTTCTAATCCTGCGCCCACCTCGCTAAAACGTAATGTTTGTTAACGGACAAATTTTTCAGGACTGACTTGCCATGTTCTCAAGGCCTTGGAGGCGTAAGCTCAAACAGCTGTGTCCGGAGCGCCACAGGGCGGCGCTAATATCCTGCTAACACTTGTGGCCAAATCGCCTTCAGGCGGCAACCTTCGCCTTGAGCAGCGTCAGAAGCTCCGTGCCCGACTGATACGGCACCAGGATGTCTCCGCTGGTCAGATACGAGACCGGAACACCCAGGCGCGCCGCCTCGCTTTCAAAGCCCCGCTTCCAGCTGTCGGTCGTTTCCATGCCGGAGATGGCCAATGCCGGCACGGAGGAAAACAGGCCATCCCGCAGGAAGGGGTCTCCCTTCAAGGAGGGCTGCAATTCCTGTTGCCAGGTTTCCGGGGTGATGGCGCTGGCAATTTCCCAGGCTTCGGCCATCTCCCGCGGATAGGTTTTCACATAGGCGACATCGCCGGGGCTTTTCTGGAAGCAGGTCTGATAGAACCACTGGCTGCCGAACTGTTTGCCCGCCTGCCGGATGGCGCCCAGCGAGATGCGGGCGCCCGCCCCGCTTTCGGTGGTCTGCGACAGGAGGCGGCCAAACCAGGCCGGCCGGAATTCGCCCATGACATCCCGGTTGAAGACGCAATTGGCGAACACGCTGAACGTTACCCGGCGGGATTTCAGCGCCAGGCGCGCGCCCACGGGATTGGCCGAGCCGACCGACACGAGAACGATGTTCTCAAGGCCAGCCTCTTCAAAGAAGGCCTCGATAATGGCCGCCTGCTGATCGATACTCGCGACAGGATTTGACGCGCCGAAGCCCGGACGGCGGATACTGAAGACCCCGAAACCGGAATTGGCCGCATCAATACAGAAGCCCCAGGGCGGGCTGGTGGGGTATTCGATCGAGGTGAGGAAGATCAGCGGACGCAGATGATCGCCGCCGAACTGCATGTATTCCAGGCGATCGTCTGAATTGCCGATCGCTGCCGTCTGCCAGAAACGCAGAACGCGCTTCTTGTCCCCGATCTGGTCGAGGAGGTTGCCCCGCGAAGGCTGTTTCTGATTCCGACCCAAATCCATCGTGCGGTTACATACCGGAAGCACGTTTGGGATGAAATGCTAGAGTTGTTTCTTGGGCGCAATATTTTCGCGAATAATTGTTAGCTTCTGCATTGATTGTAATCAGGCGCCACTATTCCGGGTACAAACATGCAGCAGCACCCGTTATGGGTGGAGAAGGGTGATCCTGTAGTATCTACTACACAGTGACCGGAGATTCCCATCCGTCATACTGGCCCCCGCCCTCCCGCGCGCGCCGGGCGATGGTCAAAGAATGACCAGATACGTCGTTGAGCTGCAATGTGCCGTGATGGGCCATCCGGACGAGCCAGAGCGGCCCGGCGTCCGGCGCGGGCGCAATCGAATCAACGCGGTAACCGGTGTCCCGGGCCCAGTGTGCGAATCCCTGTGCGGCGGCCTCTTCCCGGAAATAAATCCAGTGGCCGATTTCGCGCGGCTTGGCCGGGTCATCGCCCTGCTGCTGCAGCGCGCCCTGCACCTCCATGTCGACCATCACCTGGCGGTCGTCCTCGGTGGGGTAAAGATCCTGCCAGTAGACGGACTTCTCCGGGTCCGGCTCGACATGGATTTCCGGCGCGTAACCTGCCGCAGCGGCGACCGCATTCAGCGCCGCTTCCAGCTCGCGCGGGCCTGCCGGGATCAGCGCCAGAACCCAGCGCGCGCCATTATTGGTTACCCGTCCAAGATATTCCCCGCCATGCGCGGTGATGATCTTGTCGAAGGCTTCATCAAGTTGGTTGACGGGCCCGGATTCCTCGCGGGTCGTCATGCCGTCCCCGCGCGGCGATTTCAGCGGGATGCGGATTTTCATCGAATGCGTCAGCGGCAGATCGCCGAGGCGTTTGGCAATGCCGTCATTGAACACGATGGAGGCAGGCAGGCCGCCCATCTCCGCAAAATACATCCGCCATGCATCTTCGGCCATCGCCGCGCCTCCTCCCGCTTGCGGCCCCTCTTCAGGGTCCGCGATTTTCCATGATTGCCGCCAGCCTAATCGCGCGATGCGGGCGCCGTCACTGCAGGAATTTCAGTGAAAGGCCGGATGCCGAAATAGGGATAGATCTCGCTGGGGAAATAGACCGTGTCGCCCTTCGAAACGAGGCGGATGGTCTTGATGGCCTTCAGATCTTCCACCGGATTGCCCGGCACGAGGAAGAAGTCTGCCTGCTTGCCCGGCTCGATGGAGCCGAGCTCTGCGCTGAGCCCCATATAGTCAGCCGCTTCCAGCGTGGCGCGGGCGAGGATTTCCGCCGGGGTGAAGCCGACATTCTGGTAGAGTTCCAGCTCCCGGTGCAGCGTCAGCGCGCCGCCGAGGTCGGTGCCGAACACGATGAACACGCCGCGATCCTTCATCCGCTGGATGGTGCCGGTGATCTGGCCGAAGGCGCCGCGATAGGCCGCGTCTTCCTCCGGGCTGCCGATAGCAGACCAGGCCGCCCTTGCCGCGCGCTGCACGGCAATCGGCATATGGTCCACATAGTCCGCCATGCCGGCCTGCACCTCGCCATTGCGGGAGAGAAGCAGCGCCTCATGGATGGCATAGGTCGGATCGATGGCCACGCCGTTCTCGGCCATCAGGTCCAGCGTGCGGGAGGCGGCCGGGCCGTCGAGGTCCACCTTCGGCAGGCGCTGAAGCGCGGTGAGGCGCAGCAGGGTCCGGGTGTCTTCCTCCGGCGCGAGCACCCAGCCCAGCATCAGCTGGTTGATATGGGTCATCTCGTCATAGCCTGCTTCCAGCATCGCATCGGCATTGGTGAAGGCGGGCACATGGCCGCTGACGCGCAGGCCGCGTTCCTTGGCACGCGCGACGACGGCGGGCACCCAGGCGGGGTTCATCGAATTGTAGATCTTGATCTGCCAGAAATCGCCTGCATCGGCATACCAGTCGACGGCGGCGAGGGCTTCTTCCTCGCTGGTGACGAGGATGCCGTTATTGGAGTTGAACGGGCTCTTGCCCTCAATGAAACCGGAGCGGACGACGCGCGGCCCGGCGAGCGTGCCCGCCTCGATTTTGGCAATCAGCTCACTGAGCACCGGGTTGTCATTGCCCATGTCGCGCACCAGCGTGACGCCGGCGGCGATATTCTTCAGCGCGCCGTCCTGGCCCATATGGCCGTGCATTTCGGCAAGCCCCGGGATGAGCGAGCCGCCCTGCCCATCCACCACATAGGCGCCGGACGTAACGGCAGCCCCCACTGTGACCGATGCGATCACGCCATTTTCGACAAACACCGTGGACGGCGCAGACATCGCCTTGGTCCCAGGATCAAAGACGCGGACATTGGTGATCGCCAGCGGCGCATCGAATTTGTGAGCCGTCGCCGCCTGGGTGTCTTCCAGCCGCTCTGTCGAAAGGCGCGTGGCAAGCTCCTTGAGCTGATCATCGGCCTCTTCATAGCCCTGCCGCACGACCACAAATCGCGGCGAGATCATCGCGAACAGCCCGCCCTTTTCATCCGTGAGGAAATAGGTGGGGTCCACATCATCGCCGACGAGGGCATAGGCGGTGGCCGCCACAGGTCCGCCTTCGCCCTCGATCTGCAGCGTGTCCTGCGGGCTCATCGACAGGGTGCCCGCCGGCCAGGCCGGCAGTGTCCTGTCGTCATCGGCCAGAAGCGCCTTGGCATAGATGGCGAGGGTGTAGGGCGAAGCGTTCTGCGGAATGTAGATGGCCGGTTCTGTCTGCGCGGCGGAGGCAGACCCGGTCGTGTCGGTCCAGCTGGCAACGCCATCTGTCAGCGCGAAGGTTTCGTGGATTTCGTTGCCGAAGGTGGTTGCCCCGTCGATGGTCCAGCCGATGGGGAGGCCGTCTTCGCTGAGCGTGATCGTTTCGGCCAGCGTGGGGCCCCGGCCATTGTTGCGGTATTCGTAATCGACCTTGACGGTGTTGCCTTCGGTGATGGCGACGAGTTGGCCGAGGGTCTGGCCAAACAGGCGGACGGAGAAGGTCTCCGTCACCGGGACGGGCGCCGCCTCTGCGATGGCCGGGGCCTTTGCCTCATGCGCGCACGCGCCCACCACAAACAGCGCCGCCAGCGCCGTGCCCGCAAACCGGTTCATCATCTGAAACTTCCTCTCTGCCGCCGCTGCACCAGACGGGCGCGGCCTGTTTAGAGGCATTGGTGGCATATCGGGGCGGGGGTGGGAAGACGCGGGGGACAACCAGTAGGGTGGGTAGAGCGCAGCGAAACCCACCACTCATCGCTCTCAACAAAGCAGCCCCCCTCCGTCTGGCCGCTTCGCGTCCAGCCACCTCCCCCGCTTCGCAGGGGAGGATTGAGGGTTCGTCCAGGCGCTACATCATCCTCCCTTGCGAAGCGGGGGAGGTGTCCCGAAGGGACGGAGGGGGCTACCCGCTTGCGATCAGCCGCTTCGCAATCGGAAAAGTCTGGCCCCCGGACAAGCGCTTCGCACTTTCCGGGGTGACGGCAGACCGTAGAAGCTCAGACAAAGCCGCCCTTACAGCGGAATATTATCGTGCTTCTTCCACGGATTGCTGAGGGACTTGTTCTTCAGCGTGCGGAGGGAGTTGGCTACGCGCTTGCGGGTGTTGTGGGGCATGATGATGTCGTCGATATAGCCCCGCTTCGCGGCCACATAAGGGTTGGCGAAGTTGGTTTCGTATTCCTTGGTGCGCGCGGCGAGCTTTTCCGGGTCGCCGGCTTCCTTGCGGAAGATGATCTCCACCGCGCCCTTGGCGCCCATCACGGCGATTTCGGCCGTCGGCCAGGCATAGTTCACGTCGCCGCGCAGGTGTTTGGAGCTCATCACGTCATAAGCGCCGCCATAGGCTTTCCGTGTAATGACGGTGACCTTCGGCACGGTGGCTTCGGCATAGGCAAACAAGAGCTTGGCGCCGTGCTTGATGAGGCCGCCATATTCTTGCTTGGTGCCCGGCATGAAGCCCGGCACGTCCACGAACGTCACCAGCGGAATATTGAAACAGTCGCAGAAGCGCACAAAGCGGGCGGCCTTGCGGGAAGCGTCAATGTCCAGAACGCCGGCCAGCGTCATCGGCTGGTTGGCCACCACGCCGACGGTGGAGCCTTCGATGCGGCCAAAGCCGCAGATGATGTTGCCGCCAAACTGGGGCGAAATCTCGAAGAAGTCGCCCTCGTCCACCACCTTGGTGATCAGCTCTTTCATGTCATAGGGCGTGTTCGGATTGGGCGGCACGAGCGTATCAAGGCTCATTTCCTGCCGGTCGAAGCTGTCATGCACCGGGCGCACCGGCGGCTTGTCGCGGTTTGAGGCAGGCAGATAATCGATCAGGCGGCGGATCTGGACCAGCGCCTCGATGTCGTTCTCGAACGCGCCATCGACCACGCCGGATTTCTTGGCATGAACGGAGGCGCCGCCGAGGGTCTCGTGGGTGACTTCCTCATTGGTGACGGTCTTCACAACGTCCGGACCCGTCACATACATGTAGGAGGTGTCCTTCACCATGAAGATGAAGTCGGTCAGCGCGGGGGAATACACGTCGCCGCCGGCGCAGGGGCCCATGATGACGGAAATCTGCGGGATGACGCCGGAGGAGAGCACGTTCTCCATGAAGATGTCGGCATAGCCGGCCAGCGAATCAACGCCTTCCTGAATACGCGCGCCGCCCGCATCGAAGATGCCGATCACCGGCGCGCCATTCTTGACGCCCATCTGCTGCACCTTGACGATCTTCTCGGCATGGGCGCGGGAGAGCGAACCGCCGAACACGGTGAAGTCCTTGGAGAACACATAGACGAGGCGGCCATTGATCGTGCCATGGCCGGTGACGACGCCATCGCCGGGAATCTTCTGCTCTTCCATGCCGAAATCGGCGCAGCGATGCTCGACGAACATGTCGTATTCTTCAAAGCTGCCCTCATCGAGGAGGACGTGGATGCGCTCACGCGCGGTCAGCTTGCCCTTGGCATGCTGGCTGTCGATGCGGGCCTGGCCGCCACCGATGCGGGCATCTGCCCGTTTCTGCTCGAGAGCCTCGATGAGATCCTGCATGCCGCGCTGCTCCTTCAATCCGTCAGATTTTTGATGCTTCCGCGTGACTGAATAGCCACTCCGTGAGGCTTGGCAAGCTCGCGCAGGGTCAACAAAGCTATGCGCCCCAGGGCTCCAGGCCTGGGGCGCTTTCCGGTGATTAAGGGTTACGTTGCGTTATCAGCGGCGGCCGGGAGGCGGTCCCTTGCGGTAATCGCGGTTGTCGGGGATGCCCGAAACCGTGGTGACGCGGCCATTGCGCACCTCGCAATCAACCCGGGCCTCTATATCGCGCCGGCCGGTTTCAAACTCGACCTCCTGGAAAGTGACGAAGAAATTCCGGGGGCCGAGCTGGCGGGCCCACTGGTCCTTGTCGAAGTCCACCTCACGGAAACCGGCGCGGCGGCCTTCCGTACGGATCGCCGAGCGGCAGGCCTGAACGGCATCGCTGCGGAGGTCAGCCACCTGCCGGTCGGTCTGGCCCCATTCGTTGCGGCCATTATAGCGCGGGCTGCGGAAATCATCCCGGTGGCCGGCGCTTGCGCTGAGGGTCACCTGCGCGCCGAGCAGCGGCGTCTCGACCTTTGCAATCGTCCCGCGCGGGCCGTCTGCGGCTGCCGGGAGGGCGAAGAGCGCCGGCGCAGCAAGCGCAACGACGGCGGCTCCTAGAGTTCTGATGGGCTTCATCATGGGAACAGAAAACCACACCCCCGCCAAACCGGCCCTGAAGCGCGCGTTCATTCCCGGTTTCACCCCGGTTCATCTGGCTGTCAGGAAATGGCCCGCTTTCGCCAGGGCCGATCAGTCCTGCAGGCTCTCCAGCCAGCGGCCGAGGGCGTCGGATTCGATTTCCTTGGCGTCGGCGGCGGCGCGGGCTTCTTCGTCCTCGCCCCAGCGCTGCATCTGCCATTCTTCATCGATGCGCGAGAGATGGAAGGCGGACTCGGCGGTGAGCGCGCCCTCTGTCAGCGCCATCGCCAGCAGCGCCGAGCCATAGAGGCCGCAGCCATAGACCAGCGCCGTCAGCCGGAAATCATCGAGGCTGAGGGCATAGTCCCGCGCTGCCTGCAGCGAGGCGCCGGGCTGGGGCGCGGCTATGATGCCCTCGGTGGTGATCAGGATGACACCGAGATTTTCCGCTGCCCAGTCTCGCACCGGCGACCAGCGGGCTTCCTGCAGCGCGGCGAGTTCGAAGGGCTCCTCAGCCATGTGGCAGAGCAGATCGGTCTCGCAATAGCGCGCCACCTCTTCGGCCATTTCCTCGCGCAGCTCCGGCACGCGGTCGAGGGCGACATTGGCCAGCCGGGTGAGGTGCATGTGCAGCAGGTCGATATAGGTCTTCTGCTCGGCCCATTCCTCGGCGAGTTCCTCGGCCAGCGCTTCGGTGGGCAGGCGCAGCAGGGCGCGGGCCGGCGTCTTGATGCTGCGGCCATCCAGCAGGATCTGCCAACCGCCGCCCTCGGCGGGCTCGACGGTGACGTCCTTGTAAAAGCGTTTGGGGCGATCAGGGGAAGAAGGTGTGCCGGTCATGCCTGCCCTTACGACGAACAGCGCCCGCTTCCAAGCCCGGCGCTAGGGCGCGGTAGGGTAGACCGCAGCGGGGCGGGCCTTTTCGAAGGTGGGCGCGGAGAGGGCCATCACATCCTGCACATGCCGGGTGGCCGGATCGACCAACGCCAGCGACCGGCCAAAGCGGATGGTGCGCAGGCTTTCCGCTTTCAGCTCGGTCACCACGATCACGCGGAATTCGGCCCCCACCATCGGCACTTCCGGCGGCAGGGTCATGCCCGGCGCCAGAATATCCTCGACCGGGGAACGCCCGAAACAGAGCCGGTCGCGCCTCAGGCCCACCTTGCAGGTGGCCCCGTCCAGCTCGAAGTTGCGATCGAACGCGGCGAAATCGGACTTGGTAAACTGTGTCAGCGTCGACGCCTGGACGGCTTCGGCGGCCTGCGGCCGGGTTGCCACGAACGCGCCGAGAGCGAACAGCGCCGCCCCGGCAATTCCCAGCTCTATCATAAGGGTTTTCATGGTTCTATCGATTGCGCTTGGCCCAGCACGGCACACTCTTGGGAGAACATTTCCCGTTTAACGCGCCGATTGCGCCAGATGTTCCTAACAATCTGTAAAAATCCTGCCGGGCGCGCCCAGATGAAGTTGCGGCTGCAAGGGCGGATCTGACGTTCCCGCAGCAGGTGGGCCAGGAGCCGGTGATCGGGCCGGGAACCGCGTCATCGGGCACGGTGGGAGTGCCCGCAGCCCTGCCAGGCCTGACTGATTCTCGCCGCCTCAGGCGAAAGCGAACATTCTGAGGCTTTCCGTCAGCGTGGTGAACTCGTGATGGACCTCGTCAGCCCCGGCGGCGGTGAGTTCCTCCGCCTTGCCGAAGCCCCAGCTGACCCCCAGAGCGCGCACGCCGGCGGCCTTGCCCATGGCCATGTCGTGGATGGCGTCGCCGATCATCAGGCTTTCCTGCGGGGCGCAGCCCAGCGCGGCCATGGCCTGCTCCACCATGAAGGGATGCGGCTTGCCGGGGCCGTCATCGGCGCACCAGACTGTATCGAAGAAATGGCGCAGCTTGTGCTTTTCAAACAGAGCCTCCACCCCGCGATGGGATTTGCCCGTGGCCACTGCCATCAGCCAGCCTTCGGATTTCAACTGGTCCAGCAGCTCCAGCGCGCCGGCATAGAGCGGCTCATGATGGCCGGGCGCGGTACGGTGGAGGACGAAGGATTGTTTGTAGGCTTCTACCAGCGCCGCCAGCCGGTCTGCGCCGATATCGGGCGGGGCGAGCGTTGAGAGGGCTTCGGTGAGGCTAAGGCCAACAATGCGGCGGGTGGCGTCATAGTCCGGCGGCGGAAGACTTGCGCCGCGGAAGGCGGTTTCCATACAGGCCTGGATCACGTCGCGGCTGTCCACCAGTGTTCCATCCACGTCCCATATGGCGAGGCGCAGCTCTGTCAGTTTCACGTCTTCGTCTCCCTGCCTTTTCGCCCTGCCACCCGCATGCCCACAATGGCACCGACGCAGAGCGCAATGGGAAGGAAAAACAGCGCCGATTCCCAATTCAGCAGAAAAGCCTGCCAGCGGCTTTCCAGCGTGCAGGCCGAGGCAAATTCCAGCGCCGCCCGGCACATGCCGCGCGAGAAGAACATGTAGATCACGAACACCGAGCCGCTGAGCCCGGCGCCGATAGCCACATTGATCCAGAAACGCAGTGTCAGGAGCATATCAGATGAAGGGGGCGAGCGGGTCCTTGCCGGCTTCCTGTTCCAGGAAGCCGAGTGTTTCGAAGGTCTCTTTCATGTGTGGGGGCAGCGGCGCGATGATCTTGATCGGCTTGCCATGCTCACGTGGGATGATCAGCGCGCGGGCATGCAGGTGCAGCCCCTCGGCGAGGCCCTGGGGCACTTCGCGGCGCGACTTGTATTTATGGTCACCCAGAATGGACGTGTTCATTTCCAGCATGTGGAAACGCAGCTGGTGCATCCGGCCTGTTTCCGGGCGCAGCGCCACCCAGGCGGCCTTGGGGCCTGCTGTGGAAACGACGGCATAATCGGTAATCGAATGCTTGGCGCCCTCAACGCCCTGCGCGGAGCGGATCATCCGTTCACGGTCACCATCACGGCGGCGCGTGGCGTAAGGGTCCACCGGGCGATAGCCCGACGGCTCGTTGATGTCGGGCACGCCTTTGACCATCCAGCAGCGGATCTGCCCGGCCTGGGGGCTGGGCACGCCAACGGTCACGGCCCAATAGACCTTGTCCATCTCCCGCCCACGGAAGAGTTCGGTGAGCCGCGCGGCAGCGGCGGGATGTTTGGCCAGCAGCAGGACGCCGGAGGTATCCTTGTCCAGCCGGTGGACCAGCACGGGCCGGTGGCCGTCTTCTTCCATACCCGCCAGCAGACCGTCAACATGGCGCCCCTGGCCCGAGCCGCCCTGAACAGCAAGCCCGGCCGGCTTGTTGATGGCCAGCATGTCATCATCCTCATAGATGATGATGGAGCGGAGGAATTCGCGGTCTTCTTCGGAAATCCTGCGCGCAGTCGCCGCCTTGCGGGCGCCGGCATCTTCCGAAGCAAAGATCGGGAAGCGGACTTCGTCAGCCGTCTCAAGGCGGGTATTGGCCTTCGCCCGGCCGCCATTGACGCGGATCTGCCCGGTACGGAGCAGTTTCTCCACCTGGCCCTGGGTGACGTTCATGCGGCGCTTCAGCCAGCGGTCAAGCCGCGCGCCGGTTTCCTTTTCCGACACGGTTTCAGTAATGATCTGTCCGCTCATGCGAATATCCTGCGGGCCATCCAGAGGCCGATTAAGAGAGCCGACACACCGAGCGAAACGGAAAGCAGGACATAAAGCCCCGCCTTGAGCGTTTCGCCTGAGCGCAGCATGTTGGCGATCTCGAGTGAGAATGCGGAAAACGTGGTGAAGCCGCCGAGCAGGCCCGTGGCGAGGAAGAGGCGGGTTTCCTGCCCAACGCCTTCCGCCTTCAGGGCCAGCCAGCCGGCCAGCAGGCCCATCGCCAGGCTGCCGAGGATGTTCACAAATGCCGTGCCCCATGGCCAGCCGAGCGGCAGATGGCGCACAGCCATCATTCCCACGCCGTGGCGCAGGCTCGCGCCGAGGGCGCCGCCGAGGGCAACAAGAAGAAATCCGTTCATGGCGCGCCTTTTACGCTGAGGCAGCAGATTAAGCCAGCCTGCACCCCAGAGCGGGCGCACACGACCAAATCCAGCCCTGCGCAGAGCGCAAAACACACGGAAAAGTCTTTTTATAACAGGGATATAATCTCAGATTGAGCGCTCATCCGGCGATGGACTGGCGCACCTGGCCTGTCTTGTCCGAAGCGATGGCGTCGGCGATCGTGGTGCTGTCGAGCACCTTCCGGGTTGCTTCGGCCACATCCGCGAACACGCGCCGGATGCGGCAAGCCTTCTCATCGGTACAGTCATCGCAGCGCCGGTAGGCCATCTTGGAAAGACAGGGCAAGGGCGCCAGGGGCCCTTCCACGATGCGCAACACTTCTCCGAACGTGATCGCTTCGGGCCGGCGCAGCAGCAGATAGCCGCCCATCTTGCCCCGGCGGCTTACCACGATGCCGCTATGCTTCAATTCCAGCAGAATCTGCTCCAGGAACTTGCGCGGAATTGCCTGGCTTTCGGCAATGTCAGCGATGAAAACCGGGGCGCCTTCTTCGGCTTCCGCCAATGCGAGCAGCGCCCGGAGCGCGTATTTGGCCTTTTGAGAAATCATCATCCGCCGTCCTGTCCGGGCCTCTTTAGGCGTGCTGAGGACGGGAGGCAATGTTTAGGCTACCTGATTAGTCTATTAATTTGGTAGGGTTGATAGTGTAATGACTGTTCGCTCAGATGACCGGTGACGCCTGCGCCCTTTTCCACACGACTGGAGACCGAACATGGCCCTGAAATCCCGCTTCATCCTCGCCGTTGCTGTGGCAGCGCTTGCCCCTACGGCCTTCGCGCAGGAAACCACCCCTGCCGAAACCGGGCCCGCAGACCCCGAGCTTCGCCGCGAAACCATCACCGTTACGGCCCGGCGCGTCAGCGAAGACCTTCAGGATGTGCCGATTCCCGTCTCGGTACTGACTGAAGATTTCATTGCCGAGAGCGGTGCCTTCAATGTGGGCCGCCTGCGGGAAATCGTGCCGACGCTGCAATTCTATTCGACCAATCCGCGCAACACCTCGATCAATATCCGCGGCCTCGGGGCGCCCTATGGCCTGACAAATGACGGGCTTGATGCCGGCGTCGGCATGTATGTGGACGGTGTTTTCTACGCGCGGCCCGCCTCCACGACGCTGGACTTCATCGACGTGTCCCAGATCGAAGTGCTGCGCGGCCCGCAGGGCACCCTTTTCGGGAAGAACACCACCGCCGGCGCCATCAACATCACCACGAAGAAGCCCTCCTTCACACCGGAAACGGAAGTGGAGCTGACTTACGGAAATCTTGGTTATACACAGGCCAAGGGCGCAATATCCGGTCCGATCACGGACAAGATCGCCGGGCGGATTTCCTTCTCGGGAACACAGCGTGACGGCACGCTCTATAATGTGCGCGAGAATGACTATATCAACGATCTGAATAATCTGGGCGTACGCGGCCAGTTGCTGTTCAATGTTACCGACAGCCTCGAAATCATCCTGGCGGGCGACCATACCCGCCAGCGCCCCAATGGCTATGCGCTGGTTCCGGTGGGCGTTGCGCCGACGTTGCGCCCGGCCAATCGCCAATATCAGGCGCTGGCGGACTATTTCGGCTACGCCCCGCCGAGCTTCAATGCGTTTGACCGGCTGACGGATGCCGACACCTATCACCAGTCCAACCAGGATATTGGTGGGGTCTCGATGACCGCGAACTGGGATATCGGCCCGGGCACGCTGACCTCGATCACGGCGTGGCGTCTCTGGAACTGGGGGCCTTCGAATGACAGGGATTTCCTCGGCCTGCCGATCACCACCGTTTCGGCCAACCCCTCAGAGCAGACGCAATGGACACAGGAGTTGCGCTATGCCGGCGACCTGAATGAGCGGCTGGGATTTGTCGTCGGGGCGTTCTACTTTGCCCAAGAGATCGACTCCACAGGAAACCAGGAGCAGGGCAGCGCGGCGGCGCGCTGGCTGCTCAACCCGTCTTCCGCAGGGTGGGACACGCCCGGCCTGCTCGACGGATATGGTCAGAGCTCGGACATTCAGTCGAAGAATACCAGCGCGGCGCTGTTTGGCCAGTTGGAATGGCGGGTGACCGACAGGCTTCGCCTGCTGCCCGGCCTTCGCCTCAACTATGACGAAAAGAGTGTCGACTATGACGCGCAGGTCTATGGCGGTCTCCAGACGACCAATCCGGCGCTGATTGCCCTGCAACGCTCCGTTCTGGCGCCGCTGACCTATTCGGCGGACGCTGACGATACCAATGTCTCGGGCCAGATCACAGCCGCATATGAAGTCAGCCCGGCGCTCAACCTTTATGCGACCTATGCGACTGCGTTCAAACCTGTTGGCCTCAACCTCAGCGGCATTCCCAATGATGCGGCCGGTAATCCGGCCATCGAACTGGCGACGGTGAAACCCGAAGATGTGCGCCATATCGAAGTGGGCCTGAAATCCGAACCCAGGGATGGCTTTACCGCAAACCTCACCGCCTATGAAACCGAGATCCGGGATTATCAGGTCGGCGTTGTCAACGCCCAGATCGGGGTTCTGCGGGGGTATCTCGCCAATGCCGAAAAGGTCCGGGTGCGGGGCGTTGAATTTGATGGCCGCACGCAGTGGACGGACAATTTCGTCACCTATGCTGCGCTGGCCTGGACGGACGGCAAATATGTGTCCTTCCCGGACGCGCCTCCTGCGCTGGAGGATACCGGCGGCCCGCAGGTCGTGGATATCTCCGGCACACGTCTGCCCGGCATTTCTGAATGGTCTGGATCACTCGGCGGCGAATACACCTTCGGCAACAGCGCGCTGCTGGGGCGTGAGGGAAATTACTTCGCCGCGCTCGACGCCTTCTTCCGCTCGGACTTCTCCTCCAGCCCGACCGAGTCTCGCTACCTCACCGTCGATGGCTATACCACGCTCGCCGGGCGGATCGGCTTCCGGGCGGCCAATGGCTGGGATGTCTATCTCTGGGGCCGCAACCTGCTGGACGAAGACTATTTCGAACTGCTGGCGGCTCAGCCAGGCAATTCCGGCCTCTATGTCGGCCAGCCGGCTGACCCGCGCACTTATGGCATCACGCTGCGGGCGAGGTTCTGAGGCGGGGAAGGCCAGGTTTCCGGTGTAAGCGTCTGGAGCGGGTGAAGGGAATCGAACCCTCGTCGTCAGCTTGGGAAGCTGCTGCTCTACCATTGAGCTACACCCGCGCGCGAGGCGTATTTGATCCGGAACCGGTTCCAGATCAAGCCCTCGCTTCAGTGGCGCGTGGGGCAAGGGTGGCTCAGCGGTCCGGTTTCCCCTCCAGGCAGATCAGGGTCTGCTGGCCGATAGCGACGAGCTTGCGGGCCTCCCCTTTGCAGGCGAAGACTTCCAGCGTGCACACGGTCAGCGTCCGCCCGGATTTGACGACGGTGCCCACCGCTTCCAGCCGGTCGCCCTCCGCCGGGGCGATGAGGTTGATCTTGAACTCCACGGTCAGCACGGAGCTGCCCTCAGGGAAGAGGGTGAAGCCGGCATAGCCGCCCGCAGAATCGGCGATCGCCGAAGTGCCCCCGGCATGGAAAAAGCCGTGCTGCTGGGTGAGTTCCTCGCGGAAGGGCAGCACGATCACCACCCGCCCGCGCGACACCTGTGTCATCTCTGCGCCCAAATGCGCCATCAGCCCCTGCCGGGCAAAGCTCTCGCGCACACGCCGCTCGGCGGCGGCAGGAAGCGGAAGGGTATCGTCGGTCATGGGTCTTGCGCCTTGGGGCTGGAAGCGGATGGTCCCTGCCTCTCCCGGTTGCCTGCCCGTGAAAACTGAAAAATCCTGCATCGCGCGTGAGCTGAGCTTTGCTGCCCCTTGCTCTCAACAAGGCTTGAGATTTCTTCACTCGCCAGCATCTGCGGCGGCGGGCGAATGTCTGCGCACCAGCAGACAGGAATTGCGTTTCCATGACGACACTCTCCCGCGCCGATCTCATCGCCCATGCCGAAGCCTGGATCAGGGACTGGAACGCGCATGATGTGGACGCCGTGATTGCGCCGTGGGCGGAGGATGGTGTGTTCATCAGCCCGGTCGCCGCCGCTGTCACCGGCAACCCGGTCATCCAGGGCAAAGCGGCGCTGAAGGCCTATTGGCAGGGCGCACTCAAACGAGCCGGAGCCCTGCACTTCACGCCGCTATCGCTGCAGGTAGACCTGGAAACCCAGAGCCTGCTCGTTCATTACCACTCCCGCACCAGCGCCCGGCAGGTGCGGGCGGCCGAACTCATGGTATTCGAGAAGGGGAAACAGGTGCGCGGCGAAGCCTTCTATGGCGCCGAAATGCCGTAGCGCCAGAGGAAGGAGCCACGCCATGCCCGTCTATGTGATCGCCCAGTTGAAGATTGAGGATCGCGCCCGCTATCAGCGCTATGTGGAAGCGTTCATGCCGGTGCTCACCGCCCATGGCGGCCACCTCCTCGCCGCGGACGAAGCCCCCGCACGGGAAGAAGGCGAGTGGCCTTATGACAAGGTGATCCTTCTTTCCTTTGCCGATGAAGCAAGGTTCCGCGCCTGGGCAGACTCGCCGGAATATAAGCAGATTGCGCAGGACAGGCTGGCGGGCGCCGCCGGCCCGGTCATCCTGGCCCATGGTCTTGGATGACCCTCAGATGACAGACAAATCCCCCATCGAATTCTGGTTCGATTTTTCCTCTGGCTACGCCTATTTCGCCGCGCTGGAGATTGACGCCCTCGGCGCCCGCCTGGGCCGGACCATTCTCTGGCGGCCCTATATGCTGGGCACGGCCTTCAAGGTCACCGGTATGCGCGGGCTTTCCTCCACGCCGGTGAAAGGCGATTATGCCCGGCATGACTGGGCCCGCGCTGCCCGCCGCCTGGGCGTGCCTTTCGCTCCGCCGCCGGATCACCCAAAGATCGCCCTGCCCGCCACCCGCGCCTTCTACTGGATCGAGGCAAACCATCCCGGCCAGGAAGCCTCCTTCGCCCGCGACGTGTTTCGCCGTTACTATTCCGGCACGCTCGACACCAGCGATCCGGAGGCCGTCGCGGGCCTTGCCCTGGCCCTCGGCCTTGACCCTGCTGCCCTGCGGGCGGGCCTGGAAGCCCCCGCCATCAAGGAGCGCGCCCGCGCCCTGGGAGACGCCGCCGTTGCGCGCGGCATCTTTGGCTCGCCCTTCTTCATGATCGATGACGAACCCTTCTGGGGGTGGGACCGCCTGCCCATGCTGGAAGACTGGGCGCGCAGCGGCGGCTGGTAATTCCGCCCGCACCCGACTAAAGCCAGCCATCCTCTCCGGGGCGCCGCATGGATCCGATCACCGCCATCCTCTCCTTCTCGGTCGCCGCGCTGCTGGTGACGCTGACGCCTGGCCTTGATACCGCGCTCGTCCTGCGCACCGCGATGGTGGAAGGCCCGCGCCGGGGCATGATCGCGGGCGCGGGCATCACGCTCGGCGTTTTCATCTGGGGCATTGCGGCGGCCGCCGGGGTTGGGTCGCTGGCCGCCATCTCACCGCTTACCTATCAGGCATTGCGGATCGCGGGGGCACTCTATGTGCTCTGGCTGGGCGGGCAGATGCTCTGGTCTGCGGCGCAGATATGGCGGAAGCAACCGGCCGCGCCCAAGGTCAGCGCCGAGGCCGTGCGCAAGCCCAACTGGTTCATCAGGGGGCTGACGACCAATCTGCTCAATCCAAAAGCGGGCCTCTTCTATGCCGGCCTCATGCCGCAATTCCTGCCGCGCGATCATTTCGGCCCCGCCGGGCTGATCGCCTTCGGGGCGGGCCTTGCGCTGATCCACTGCGTCTTCGGCCTGATCTTCTTTGGCCTGATCGCCAGCGCCGCCGGCCGGGCCAGCGCGCTCCTGGCCCGCCCCGGCGTGCGCGCCAGCATTGAAGGGGTAACCGGTCTCGTCCTCTGCCTTGCCGCCGCCGCGTTGCTATTCCAGCACTAGCGGCCCGGCGCCTCCAACTGGTCCAGTAGCCAGCTGCGCAAATTGCGCACGCGCCGGTCGGTCGCCAGCGCCTCTGGATACACCAGCCAGTAAGCCCCGCCCGCCTCGATCCGGTGATCGAATACCGGTGCCAAGCGCCCGGCCTTCACATCTGCCTCGGCAATCTCCCAGCCCGCCAGCGTCAGGCCCGCCCCGTCGGCGGCTGCGCGCAGGGCAAGGCTGGTGGAGTCCACCATCGTCACCGCGCCGGGAGATACAGGCCCGCCCGGCAGGCCGGCATTCCAGTCTGCCCAGTTGCGTGGCCGGTATTGTGACAGGAACAGGTTTGAGGCCGCCACCACCTCACGCGGGGCCCGCCCGCGCAGCAGTGACGGCGCCGCCAGCAACGTTACCGTTTCCGGGAACAGACGATCCGCCCTCAGACCATGCCATTTGCCCGCGCCATGACGCACCGCCACATCGGCCGCGCCTGCAGACAGGTCCACCACCTCCTGGCTGGTGGAGATCAAGAGCTCAAACCCCGCTTTCTCGAACGGATACTGCGCCAGCCGGGGCGAAAGCCAATGCACGGCAAAGGTCGGCAGCATGGTGAGCCGCAGCGGCCCCTTGCGCCGCTCCTCTGTTACATCGGCCACGGCCGCGCCGATCCGGGCAAAGCCTTCGGTCAGTGGCGGGGCCAGCCGCGCCCCAGCGGGCGTCAGCTCCAGCCGCGATCCCACCCGGCGCATCAGATCCACGCCGAGCGCCTCTTCCAGCGCTTTGAGCTGGTGGGAGACCGCCGATGGCGTCACATTCAGCTCGCTCGCCGCGTCCTTGATCGATAAAAGCCGCGCCGCCGCTTCAAACGCCCGGAGGGCATTCAGCGGCACATTCAGGCGCGGCAGGGAGGCAAAACTCTGGTCAGGCATGGCAAAATCCTAGCGCCCGGCGGCGCGGAGCGGAAGCCGCCTTCAGGCGCGGCCCGTCAGAGCAGCTCTGCCTTAAAGGGACGCCCCTGCCAGCGCAGCGCCGCCACTTCAGCCGCCAGCGGCATTTCTGCCGGCACTCCGGGCGCCATGGCCGAGAGGACCGCAAACACGGTTCCCACCGCCTGCTCGGCGGCCTCTACCAGGGTCATCCCCCCATCCAGCGCCGCTGTCAGCGCGCCGGTGAAGAGGTCGCCGGTGCCATTGGGGCGCACATCCACCTTCGGTGTGCGGATGCGCCAGACGGCACCCCCGTCACCAATCATCGTATCGATGAAGCCGGGCGCTGCCTCCGGGATCGCCCCGGTCACGGCCAGCCGCCGCGGCAGGCCCGGTGGCAGGCCCTGTTTCAGCGCAGCCGCCACCGCTTCCGTGCCATGGTCTGCCAGCCCGGCCAGCAGGCCAAACTCGAACGCGTTCGGCGTCAGGATGTCGGCCAGCGGCGCCAGCTCCGCCCGGAAGAATTCCGGCAGGCCGGCGGCCACGAATACACCAAGGTCACTATCCCCGATCACCGGGTCACAAATGTAGGTCAGCTGAGGGTTGGCCGCCTTCGCGCGCTTCACAAAATCGCGCACCACCTCACCATTGCCCACAGAGCCGAGATAGCCCGTCACCATGAGGCGCGAGGCCGCCACCAGTCCGCGCTCCTCGATGCCGGTCAGCAGGCCGGCCACAAAATCCGGCGCCAGGATTTTCCCGCGCAGGGTCGGATAATGCGGCGTGTTGGAGAGCAGCGTGGTGGGCACAGCATAGACGTCCACGCCGTTCGCCATCATCGGATGGATCGCCGCGCTGTTGCCCACATGGCCGAATACCACCTGGCTCTGGATCGAAATGACGCTCATGGCGTCTCCTTTTCACGTTTGCCGCCCAGGCCCGGCCAGTAATGTTCATCCGGCAAGGGGCGCGGCCCGAAGATCGCCTGGCCGACGCGCACCAGCGTTGCACCTTCTTCAATGGCCCATTCGAAATCGCCCGACATACCCATCGACAACTCGTCCACCTGCGCGTCTGGCACGCCATCCCGTATCTCTGCCTGCACTGCGCGCAGCCGCCGGAAACAGGCGCGCACGGCAGCCTCCTCCGCCGAGAAGATCGCCAGCGTCATCAGCCCACGGACCTTCAGCCGCTCGAAGGGTGCCAGCGCCCGCGCAAAGGCTGGCGCCGCAGATGGCTCCAGTCCGAATTTGCTTTCCTCGCCCGATGTGTTCACCTGAATGAACACGTCCAGCGTCCGCCCCTCAACCTCCAGCCGCCGCTCCAGCGCCTCGGCCAGTTTCAGGCTGTCGAGCGCATGGAAGGCATCGGCAAAGCGCGCCACATATTTTGCCTTGTTGGTCTGCAAGTGCCCGATCACGGACCAGCTCAGCCCTAGATCCGCCAGCGCCTCGGCTTTCTCCCTGGCTTCCTGCACCTTGTTCTCGCCGCACCGGCGCAGGCCCCCCGCCGCATAGGCCGCCCGCAGCCGTTCTGCCGGTACGGTTTTCGTTACCGGCAGCAGCGTCACGCTCTCCGGCGCCCGGCCCACCCGCGCGCAGGCCGCCGCCATCCGCTGCTTCACGGTTTCAATATTGGCGGCAATCAGCGCGCCGTCCGCAGAAAGGTCGCTCATGGTCAAACCCCGCGCAGGCCTGCGTGAGGCCGCCCGGCTGGCCTATGAACCGGCTTGGCCAGCGTCAAATGAAAATTCCTCGCTCGCCCTGAGACATCTTTGCAGGACTTTTCAAATTGCTATTGCGAAGCGCAAAAAGTAATGGCACGAGTCATGCCAATATATGCTTTGACCAGCCTGGGAGGGAACAGAATGAAAGTCTTGCGCACACCGGATGCCCGGTTTGAGAACCTCGCCGGCTATGCCTTCGCGCCGCATTATCTGGAGGTGAAGGCCGCTGATGGCACGCCGCTGCGGATGCATTACCTTGATGAAGGCCCAAAGGAGGGCGCGATCATCCTCTGCCTGCATGGCCAGCCTTCCTGGAGCTATCTCTACCGCAAGATGATCCCCCTGCTGACGGCTGCGGGATACCGCGTGCTGGCGCCGGATCTGATCGGCTTCGGCAAGTCCGACAAGCCGGGCGCGATCGAAGACTATTCCTATTCCGGCCATGTCGGCTGGCTGGAGCAGTGGATGCTAGCGCTGGACCTGAAAGACATGACGCTGGTGTGCCAGGATTGGGGCGGCCTGCTCGGCCTGCGGCTTACGGGCATGCATCCAGACCGGTTCGCCCGCCTTGTCGTTGCCAATACCGGCCTGCCGGATTCCAGACAGGTCGCCCCGCAATTCTCCGAGATGCTGGGGATGCTCTATCCGCAGGTGCCCGTACCCAGCGCGAAGGATGTGGGCGACGCTTTCCGCTCCGGCGCGCCCGGCGCTTTCCTCTTCTGGGTAAAATATGCCGCCGAGGCACCCGACTTCTCCATCCGCGATGTCTTCGGCCTTCTCTCGGACATTTCCGATGACGAGATTCTTGACGGCTACGAAGCTCCGTTCCCGGATGAGACCTACATCGCCGGGGCCCGCCGTTTTCCCTCGCTTGTGCCGCTCCTCCCCGGCGCCGCCGAGGAGCGCGCAAAGAATGACGCCGCCTGGGCTGTGCTGGAGAAATTCGAGAAGCCCGTCCTCACTGCTTTTGCCGATAACGATCCCGTCACCAAGGGCGGCGAGGCTGCTTTCCAGACGCGCGTTCCCGGCGCGAAGGGGCAGAAACATGTCACCATCAGTGGCGGCGGCCATTTCCTCCAGGAACACCGCCCGGAAGCCTTCAGCGAGGCGATCATCACCTTCATGCGCGCCAATCCCTGACGTTCACCGCATTTTTGCCCTTCCCCTGCGTCGGGGCTCCCAAGACCGCTTACCGCGCGTTAAACGGGGCGCCAGACCTGTTTGAATATGAGGAGCGCGGGCTATGGCAAAAGGTGATTTTCCGGTCCTGATCGGTGTGGGCCAGGCAATGAGCCAGTGGGATGGCAAGCAGGGCGCAGAGGGCGCCCCTTCGCCGCTCTCCCTGATGGCCGACGCCTCCAACGCCGCCATCGTCGACACCGGCGTCTCCGGCATGGCCGCCGCCATTGATGCCCTCGCCGTCGTGCGTATCTTCGAAGACTCCGTCCCCGGCGACCGCCACCCCCACGGCCACAACACAAACCTGCCCGGCACCCTCGCCCGCGAAACCGGCACCAATCCCGGCTACCTCCTTTACGAAACCGTTGGCGGCCAGAGCCCCCAGGCCCTCGTCAACGAGTTCGCCCGCCGCATCCATGAGGGCGAGTTCGAAGCCGTCCTCATCTCCGGCTCCGAGGCCAACCGCGCCTCCAAGGGCGCCCGCAAGCATGGCGTCGAGATCAACTGGGCGGACCGCGACGCGCGCGACTATGAAGACCGGGGCCTCGGCCCGATGATGCTCTCACGCGGCGAGATCAAGCACGGCCTCGTTACGCCCGCTTACTTCTACGGCATGTTCGAAAACGCCATCGCCGCCCGCGAAGGCCGCAGCCGTTCCGGTCAACGCAAGGCCATGGCGGAACTCTTCCAGCCCTTCTCCGCCGTCGCCGCGAAAAACCCCTGGTCGCAATTCCCGCAGGAACATTCGGTGGAATTCCTCTCCACCCCCTCGCGCGAAAACTATGAGTATGCCGACCCCTTCCTGAAATGGTTCATCGCTCAGGACGCCGTCAACCAGGGCGCCGCAGCAATCATCGTCTCCTCCTCGAAGGCGGATGAACTCGGCGTGCCGGAAGCCAAACGGGTTTACCTGCATGGCGGCGGCGAGGCGGGCGATGATCACATCTCCGTCCGCCCGGCGCTGGACCGGTCCTGGGCCATGGACACTGCCGTATCCCGCGCGCTCGCGCAGGCCGGCAAGACGGCTGCGGACATCCATCACCTCGACCTCTACTCCTGCTTCCCCTGCGCCGTCTTCTCCGGCGCGGCCGCTCTGGGGATCGACTGGAAGACCGACAAGCGCCCGCTGACGCTGACCGGCGGCCTGCCCTTCTTCGGCGGACCGGGGAACAACTACTCCCTGCACGGAATAGCCGAGATGGTTCAGCTTCTCCGCAAGAACCCCGGCAATACCGGTCTCGTCCTCGCCAATGGCGGCTGGATGACCAAGGAAGCCGCCGGCGTCTATTCCACCACCAAACCAGCGAAATTCACCCCCGCCGAAAAAGGCGCCAAGCCATCTGAGCAGGTGGAGATCGCGACCGAAAGCTGCGAAGCCACGCTGGAAACCTTCACTGTCACCCATGGCAAGGACGGCCCCGAGCGCGGCATCATCTTCGCCCGCCTCGCCGACGGCCGCCGCGCCCTCGCCAACAATGCCGACGCGGCAACGCTGGCCGTGCTGCGCGAGGACGCCAGCCCCGTCGGCCGCAAGGTGTCCATCACCACAGACGGCGAAAAAGGAACGTTCGTCTTCGTCTGATAGCGTCGCCCCTCACCTCCCATTGCTGCGCAATGGGCCCCTCCTCTCCCGGAGGGAGAGGGGTTAGGACCTGGCCGCAAGCACAACGCCGAACCCCTCTCCCTCTGGGAGAGGAGGGGCCCGCGCTCGAAGAGCGTGGGAGGTGAGGGCTCGGCCGCTGGCCGCAAGAAAACCCAACCGCCCTCCCCGCTTGCCCCCCGCCCCGGCTTCGGCCAAAACCGGCCCATGACACAGCATTTCAAGACATTCGGGGTCATCGGCGCAGGCGCCTGGGGCACGGCCATTGCGCAGATGCTGGCCCGCGAAGGCCAGACGGTCCATCTCTGGGCGCTGGAGCCTGAGGTCGCCGCCGCCATCAACACCGCGCGCGAAAACACCCTCTTCCTCAAGGGCGTGCCCCTGAAACCGGAAATCCGCGCCACCAACAAGCTGGAAGACCTCGGCCCCGCCGACGCCATTTTCGCCGTCGCCCCGGCCCAGCATACCCGAACAACGCTCCGCGCCCTCCGCGCCAGCCTGCGCCCCGGCACGCCCGTCGTCCTCTGCTCCAAGGGCATCGAACTCGCCACCGGCGAATTCATGACGCAGGTTCTCAAAGATGAACTGCCCGAGGCTGTTCCCGCCGTGATGTCCGGCCCCAGCTTTGCCATCGATGTTGCGCGCGGCCTGCCCACCGCCGTCACTCTCGCCATGGAAGACGCGGCGCTGGGCACAGAGCTGATCCAGGCCATCTCCACACCCACCTTCCGCCCCTATCTGGGGACAGATCTTCTCGGGGCGGAGATTGGCGGCGCGGTGAAAAACGTCCTGGCCATCGCTTGCGGCATTGCCCTTGGCAAAGGCCTCGGCCGCTCGGCCCATGCCGCCCTCATTGCGCGCGGCTATGCGGAGATGACACGCCTTGCCCTCGCCCTGGGCGCCGAGGCTGAAACCCTTACCGGCCTCTCCGGGCTCGGCGATCTCGTGCTCACCTGCTCGTCGGAAACCAGCCGCAACATGTCCCTCGGCCTGGCGCTGGGCAAGGGCGAGGCGCTGGGGGATATCCTCGCCGCCCGCAACGCCGTCACTGAAGGCGTCGCCACCGCCCCGGTCCTGCGCCGCCTTGCCCGCGCGCGCGGCATCGAGATGCCGATCAGCGAAGCCGTCGCCGCCGTTATCGAAGGCGAAATCAGCGTGGACGAAGCCATCACCGCCCTTCTCATGCGCCCGGTGAAGGCCGAAGCGGTGAAAACCTAGAACGCCGCCCTTAGTGGACCGATTTTGTCAGTCCACGCTCATATTGCGCCAGATCCCGCTTCAGTTCCGGAAGGAGGATGAAGACGGCCAGCAGGTTGGGGATCGCCATGGCAAAAAGCGTGGCGTCGATGAAGTCCACGATATGGACCAGTTGCACCAGCGCGCCGGTGGAAAGCACAGCGCATAAGGCAAGCTTGTAGATCACGTCCGCCCGGGCACTGTCATTGAAAAGATACCCCACCGCCTTCGAACCATAATAGGCCCAGCTCACCGCCGTGGAAAAGGCAAACAAAATTACGGACGCGCACAGGATGTAGGCAAACCAGGGGAAAACGGATTCAAAGGCATAGGATGTCATCCCGATACCCATGGGGATGTCCGACTGCCAGGCGCCGGTGACAAGGATGATGAGCCCGGTCGTCAGGCAAACCACAATCGTGTCGATGAACGGCTCGACAAGCGCCACATATCCCTCCGTTAGCGGATTATTTGTCCGCACAGCCGAATGGGCGATAGCCGACGATCCGGTGCCTGCCTCGCTGGAATAGGTGGCGCGCTTCAGCCCGTTTATCAGCGCGCCCACGGCGCCGCCGGCGGCCGCGTCCAGCCCGAAGGCGCCTTCGAAAATCTGCTGCAACACCATCGGGATATGCCCGGCATTGACCGCGAGGATGACAAAGCCCGCCCCGAGATAGAGCGCGCACATGGCCGGGACCAGCCGCGAGGTAACCCGGGCGATAGACCGGATGCCGCCCAGCACGATTAGGGCGATCAGAACGGCCAGAACCCCGCCAAAGAGGAACGGGGCCTTGATGCTGCTTACCCGCTCGAATTGCACATATGCCTGATTGATCTGGAAGATGCTGACCGATGCGCCAACCGCCATGAGCGCGAACGTCACGGCCAGCACCTTGCCGAGCTTCGGCCGCCGCAGCCGGGCAAAGGCCTCCTCGATGTAATACATTGGCCCGCCGGAAACCCGGCCATCGGCGGAGATCTTTCTGTATTTTACCGCCAGAGCGCATTCGGCAAACTTGGTGGACATGGCAAAGAAGCCCGCCACCAGCATCCAGAAGATGGCGCCCGGCCCGCCAAGCACGATGGCAATGGGAACGCTGGCAATGTTGCCGAGGCCGATCGTGCCGGACAGGGCGGCGGAAAGGGCCTCGAAATGGGAAATCTCGCCCCGGGTATTATGATCCTTCGGAGCGCCCTTGATCAGGATCTTCCAGGCATGGGCAAAGCCTCTAATGTTCAGGAAGCGGAGCGCAAGCGTGATCGCAACCGACCCGCACCCCAGCCACAGAACGACCAGAGGGACTTCCACATTCCCTGCCTTCAGGGAGTAGAAAATGATGCCGTTGAAGAAAGACGCAACCGGCGCGAACACCTCATCAAGAGAGACCATGTTTCCTCCGGTCAGAATGCAACGAGGGCCGGACGCCTTGTCCGATCCGTACAGTGCCGAAAATTGAAAGGCGGGGAGCCGGCTTTCACAGAAGGCCTGCTCCCCGGCGGCTCCTAATCTCCGCCCGTGCTGGCAGCCGATCGCCGCGCAGCCGGGATGTAGCGGACTTCCAGAGCCTCCTGGCGGGAGAGGAGCGATTGCGCCTGACCGCCGATATAAAGCTCCCGGAGCTCGGTTGCCGGCTCGAACGGATCGCCCGCCCAGACAGCGACATCCGCGCGCTTGCCAGCGGCGATGGACCCGAGGTCGGACGCGCCCCAGACCATCGCCGGCGTTGCCGTAATTGCTTTCAGCGCCTCTTCCACCGGAACGCCCCGCGCGGCCGCCATTCCCGCAAAGAAACGCACCTTGCCTGCGTCATGCGCCGCAGCTCCGCCCCGGATGATCAGCGGCACGCCCGCCGCATGAAGCTTCGCAGCATTGTCGGACGTCGCGCCGATCTCATCGAAATCGCCAGGCAGATTGTCGCTGGGGTCAATGGCCACCGGAATACCGGCGCGGGCGATCTGCGTGGCAACCACCCATCCTTCGGCCGCGCCAACGAGCACCAGCTTGATCTTTTCGGCCGCTGCGATGTCGATGAGCGCAAGAATGTCCGACGCGCGGTCCACACGCACGGCAAGCGGCTTTTCGCCCCTGACGACCGGGACAAGGGCATCAAGGTCGGGCTGCGACCATTGACGCGAAACAATCTCGCCCTTGGTAAAGGTCTTTGGATCTTTCGCATAGCGGCGCACATCGGCAAGGTCTGCGCGGAACTGGACGAAAGTTGCTCCCCGGCCATAGGCGCCCGTGCGCATATCCCAAACCACGCCGGCATGCGGAATGATCTCGGGCGGCCGGCCTTCCTGCAGGCTGAGGATTGCGGCCTGGCCGGAGAAGGTCGCATTGTCCGCTCCCGGATTTGGCATGACAATCGCGCGCGCGACGCCGCCCTTGCGGGCAACCGGGATCGTCGTAGACAGCGGGTTGATCGTGTACTGCACGTCATAGCCCGCACTGATACGGCCGGAACGGCTTGATGTTTCGGCGGCATCCGCTCCGCCTGAAATCTCGACCATTCCGATCACGGAGTCCGTCGCGATGAAGCCCGGCGTGATCGTCATGCCGGTCACGTCAACCACGCTGGCGCCCGCCGGAATCCGGACATCTGCACCGACGGAAACGATCCGCCCCTGATCCATCAGAACCGTACCGTTCTCGATCGTTCCGGCCTTGTCCGCCGTCATGATCCTCGCGCCGCGCAGCGCCACCGGTTCTGCCATGGCTGAAGCCGCGAGGCTCGCAATACCCACAACAAGCACTATCGCCCGATCAATCATTGTGCTGCCTCCAAAACCGGCTGCCCCAAGAGGAAATCGGAATCCGGCTGCGCGGCAGGTTCGTCCCTGTCCACAACCTTGACGCCATCGATGAACACCTTCTCCGCCACAGCATAGACGCTGAACGGATCGGCAGACCACAAAACGAGATCGGCCATCTTTCCGGGCGCGAGGCTCCCCGTTCTGTCGGCAATCCCGAGCGTGACCGCGGGATTGAGCGTGATCCATGAAATCGCCACTTCGGGGCTGATCTCTTCGCCCACGCGGCGGGCCGAGGCCATCGCCATTGCGGCCTCAAGATTGAGCCGCTGCACGAGAACAGCGCTGTCGGAATGCAGCATCGTGTGCACCCCTGCCCATTCCAGCGCGGCTACGTTCAGGGGTACGGCATCATAGGCTTCCAGCTTGAAGCCCCAGCGATCGGCCCAGGTGGCCACGGCAATGCCTTCTTCGGCCAGCGTATCGGCAATCTTGTAAGCTTCTGTCGCGTGGTGAAACGCACCGATCTTGAAACCGAACTCCTTTGAGAGGTCGATCATCTGCATCATTTCATCGGCGCGGTAGCAGTGGATATGCGTTGTAATATCTCCAGCCAGAACACCGGCCAGGGTCTCAAGACGCAGATCCGTTTTCTGGTTTTCGCCTTTTCTTTTCTTCTCGAGATAGGCCTGCGCATCGATGAAGGCCGAGCGGAATCCGGCCATGTTGCCCATGCGGGTGAACGGATCATTTCCCCGGGCGGCGTAGACAATCGGGTTCTCGCCACAGGCCATCTTAGCGCCATAGGGCGCGCCGGGAAATTTCATGCCCTGAACGCTGACCGAGGAAACGTTCTTGACCGTTACCGAGCGCCCCCCAAAAAGATTTGCCGAACCGGGAAGGATTGCCAGTGTGGTGACCCCGCCCCGGCGCGCCATTTCAAAGCCCGGATCCTGGGGCCAGATCGAATGCTCCGCCCAGACTTCTGCTGTGTTCTTGCCGGTCTTTTCATTGCCATTGCGCATCGAGGGCACGCCGGGGGAGGAAAAGACGCCCAGGTGGGAATGGATATCGATGATGCCCGGGGTCACCCACTTGCCTGCGCCCTCAATCACCTGAACGTCCGATGGCAGATCAAGATCCTTACCGATGGCGGCGATCTTTCCATCCCGGAACAGAATGGTTGCCCCCTGTATCGCGGGCCCTTCCGCTGTCAGAACCGTAGCGCCTACAATCGCGGTGGGCGGCGCAGGATCGGGAACATAGGTGGATGGGTAAGGACCTTCCGGCTGCGCCGCGGCGGGCAGCCACGCGCCAATCAGCAGTGAAGCCCCCAGCAGGCAGGCACGAACATTCATCGTCTCAGGATCCTGTTTTTCTGTAGGTTTGCGCAAAAAATACGAGTGCCCGGCGCTGTCCTCCAGCGCCGGGCATCCCGCCTTGAGATCAGAATTCCTTCTGGACGCTCACATAGAGATATCTGGGGGTTGGCGAATAGAGCGAGCCCATATACCCGTAGGTTTCATCCGCAAGCGGTGGATCATTGTCGAACAGGTTACGCGCGCCGATCCTAAGGCGGGTATTGCTGAAGGGGCCTTCCCCGTCGAAGCTGTACTGGCCGTAAAGATTGACCAGCGTGTGGTCATCGACCCGCATGAAGTTGCCGTCCCCATCGCGAATTGAGGTGTCATCCACACCGCCGACATAGGTGGTGTTCATGCCGACGCGGAACTGGTTGTAGCTCCAGGTAAGAGACGACGACAGGCGCCACTTCGGGTTGCCATTCTGCTCGATCAGGCTCTCGGTTTCTGGCAGTTCGGTAAGTTCATTGATCAGTCCGGCTTCGCGTGCCTCGAATAGCGCTGCAACGGCGGGCGAAACACCCCGCTCATAGGTGAGCAGGCGCGACGCATTCAAGCTGAAATCGAAATCCCCGATACGTGTGCCAGACAGGTTCCAGAGGAAGCCGAGATCAACGCCTTCGACTTTCTGCGGTTGAAGGTTCTGATAGATGTCATCGACATACAGAACCTGACCGACAGGATCGAGCCCCGTGCCTGCAAAGCGGGCAATATCATCTGCTGTCGGATCAAGCCGGATTACGTTCGGGTTGCTGCTGCCCTGGACCCGATTAAGATAGTCAACGATCAACGCATTGCCTTCTCCGAACACGCCGACGATGCCCGTCTGCTCGATCGACCAGTAATCCGCCGTGAACGTCATTCGTCCCAGGAAATCCGGCAGGGATTGCGGCTGGATAACAAATCCTGTCGTCCAGTTCGTCGATTCTTCAGGTTGGAGATCCGGGTTGCCGGCCCGGCGGCCGGTTGCAACCACGCTGGCATTGCACTCATTGAAGGACGAAATCCGGCCCGCCCGAAGGTCTGCCTCACACATCACATAGTCGACCCTGGTGTTACCGCGTGTGACCAGGGTTGCGTTCACCTGTTCGAGGTTGGGCGCGCGGAAGCCTTCCGAATAGGCGCCGCGGATGCGAAGCCCGTCTATGACATCCCAGGCCAACGCCAGCTTGGGTTTGGCGACACTCCCGAAATCACTGTAGTCTTCGTAGCGCCCAGCCAGCTGCAACCGTAGAGACTGCATCAGCGGGATATTCATCTCCGGAGAAACGAGCGGCACGGCAAATTCGACATAGGCAGAGGCCACATTGCGCGAGCCTTTATTGTCCGGGGTCGGACTTACGCCGAATAGATTGCTTTCCTGTGTAACGCCCAGAACCGTATCGTACCAGGTCACAGTGCCGTCGACGTTTTCGTCGCGGTCGTCGAGCTGGGTTTCGCGGCGGTATTCCACACCTGCCGCCACACCGACATCCCCTGCCCAGATGGAGAAGAGATCAGACCGCGAAATATTGGCATCCCACTGGAAGAGGGTCGTCTTGCTGACGCGGTTTGCCTCGATCATGATGGCGTCGATCGCTGCCTGGGAACTGAAGGTGTTGTCCTGCCCCGGATTGAGGGGATCCCCGCCATTGAAGGGATTGAAGGCGTCCGGCGTGGAAAGGGCAAGATTTGCCTGCAGGGCAGAAGCGCTCACGCCTTCTTGCCGGTCGTCCACTGTCGCTTCGCTGTAGAGGAGCGCGGTTTCCCAGTCCCACTCGGCAAAATCACCGCGCAGGCCCGTAAGGGCGCGATACTGCTCCGCCTTCACACGCACCGTCGTCGGCCCGAGATCCGAGAACCGCAGGCCGGTGAGAACGATCGGAAGACCTTCCGCAGGCGCATCAATTCCCGGCAGCCGATTGGGGTTAACGCTGCCATCCGCAAAGGTTACCGGACCAAAGGGGTTCCAGTAGTTGGACGCCGGGATCGTCATCCGTATGGAGCCGATTGTGAATACCGAATCCTGAACGCTTTCGGTCTCGGCCAGATAGTATCCCGCCTCTCCGAACAGTTCCATTCCATTCTCGAGCTCATACTTGCCCATCGAGAAGAGGTTCAGGCGCTGAAGCGAGGGATTGAGGGAGATGGGAAAGCTGTTTCGCGGTTCCCAGCGCAGATTGGCGTCCGCCCCGGTAGCGCCGGTGGCGGGTGCGGCATCGTCAATACAGATACCGTCAGACAAGGCAGCAAGACAGCCGGCATTGGTCGATGGCTGAACGTGAAAGGCGCCCGCCGCACTTGTCAGCGAGGTGCCGTTCTGGCGCACACGGACGCTGCCCACCGTCTGGAAAGAACCCCAGGGGATGGTCGTGCTGTCGTTGAGCAGGGAAGCGTTGCCTTCAAATGCGGTGCCAGCAAACAATGGCCGCAGGTCGCCGGCGGCACTGAATTCCTGATCCGTAGCAAGCAGATCCGTGCGATCCGTATAATTGGCGAAGAGAGTGATATTACCGCGGCCTTCGGCAAAGTTCTTGCCGAACAGTCCGTTTACGTTCCACTCTTCAAGGTTTGTACCGGGAGCGCCGCCATATTGGGCATCAACCCGTGCCCCATCATAATCATCCTGCAGCACCATATTGACGACGCCGGCCACAGCATCCGAGCCGTAAATGGCGCCCGCGCCATCGCGCAGGACTTCGACGCGCCGGACGCCGTTCACCGGAACGGTGTTGGAGTTGAATGTGAGGACTGGCGCAAGCGTGCCGCTTGCCTGACTGCTCGGATAGTTCACGCCGCGCCGGCCGTTGATCAGCACCAGCGTGCTGCCTACACCCAGATTGCGCAGATCAACCGACCCGACATCGCCCCGCGCGAAGTTACTGCTGACCTGACCGGACGTCTGGTTGAAACTCACATCGCCAAACTGCGGAATGGACCTGAAGAGATCTTCACCGGAAACGGCCGCAATTGCCTCGATTTCCTGCGTTCCAACGACGGTCACCGGAAGCGCGCCGCCCACATCGGCGCCGGCAATCCGGCTACCGACGACTACGATGACCTGCTCTCGTTTTGTCTCATCAGCGGCATCCACCGCCTGCGCCTGAGCACCCGCGGCGCCGAACACAATGGCCGACACTGTCGCCATAAGGGTACGCTTAGAAATTGAATTGGTCACATCGCTCTCCAGACCATATCGGTTTCGACCTACGGCCGGCGAGATCGTAATGATCCCGCTGTCCGTGAGACCGCCTGAGAGAGTCGTCCCTTCGAAAAGCGCATTCATGGCTTCCCGAAGGGTCATCTGCCCCTTGATCGCGTTGGTGGTAACAGCACCGACATCTTCTGTCTGAAAGAGAACCGAATGCCCCGTCTGAAAGGAAAGGGAACGGATCGCATCGGCAGCCGAAACTGCCGGAATATTGATCTCGTACTCTTCCTGCGCAAAGGCGGGGCCCGCGGCAACAACCGCGAGCGTCGCGAGACCGAACGCCAAGCGAACAGCCTCATTTGGCATCGAATGGTTCCCTTTCCTCCTGATTACCCCGAACGTCGAACGCCCCTGTTGGCCGTCTCAAGGGTAAGACGGCGGAGCTTTGAAAAACCCCCATGAAGTTTTGTTCTTTTATGATGTTTTTTGTCATGGCGTAACGGGATGTTGAATCTGGATCACTCTTTGCAAGTCCCGGATACCGCCGATCCTGCGCAAAAGGATCCAGATCATCAGTCTGCGGATCTCAGGATCAGCTTGTTGTCTTCGGCCTGCTCGACATCCACCCCGAAGGACAGCTCAAGCGCCTCAAAGAAAGCTTCCGTCTGCCCGATACGGAACACCCCGCCGAAACGGAGTTCGGCGAGTTCCTCGTCATCGATCACAATCTCCTGCGATGTGTATCGCTGCATCTCGCTCACCACCTCTCGCAGCGGCGCATCCTGAAAGTCAAGGAAGCCGGATCGCCAGGCGAGTTCACGCGACAGGACGTTTTCGGGAAGGCGCTCTATCAGCTCGGCGCGGCTGAGCGGAGAAACCTCCAGCCGCTGACCGGCGCCCAGCATCTTCCGGGCCGCAGGCTGCGACGGGGCCGCTGCGGGGAGTGTCTCCACAACCCCCGGCGCAGAAGGCTTCGCTGCCCGTACGGGAGCCTCGCCATAGGCCACCCTGCCTTCAGAGACCGTGACGACAAGCTCCTCATCCGTCCAGCGTACGGAAAATGCGGTGCCGACCGCCGTGACAGAGCGGTCTCCGGCATAAACCGTGAAAGGCCGCGCCGTGTCATGCGCAACTTCGAAGAAGGCCTCTCCCTTCTCGAGATAAACGTTGCGCCGCCCTTTCGCGAACGCCACCTCAACACGGCTATCTGTATTCAACTTGACCTTTGAGCCGTCTTCCAGCGCGACCTCGCGGGTTTCCCCCACAGGCGTCACCAGATAAACCGGTTCAGGCTCTACAGGCTGGGAACCCGGCGTTCCGGTAAATATGGCGAAGGCCAGCGCGCATGTGGCAACCATCCCAAGCGCGCCCCAGCCCAGCATGGGAGCGGCGCGGCGCGAAGGGGTAGCCCGGCGGACAATCCGTTGGCGTTTGGCTGCCTCCCGCAGGGGGGCTGCCATACCGGCCAGCACGTTGACCTCGCGGGAGAGTTCGGCGAGCCGGCGGATTTCCACATAATGCCGCGGGCTGCGCTGGACCCATTCCCGGAACGCGGCCAGATCTTCCTTTGAGAGCTTCCCAGTCTCAAGCTGCGCCAGCCAGGCCGTCGCTTCCGACACCAGGTCCGGCGCATCGGGCGAGAGCACATCTTTTTTTGTCATCTCACACCGTTTCTATCGCTGCCATTTTCAGGCCGGCTTAATCTCCCGTACCGGCCCACCAGCGCCGCGCTTCACCCGGACCGCTTTCTTCAAGCCGGCGATCCAGGAAATCGCAGCAACGTCTCAAACCCGCCGCCACATGCTTCTCGGTGGTGCTGACCGAGATTCCCAGCTTCCTGGAAATTTCCGCATGAGAATAGCCGTAGACCTTCTTTAACACAAACACCTGCTGGCATTGTTCCGGCAACGTCGCCACTGCCTCCCAGAACAACAGCATGCGTTGGCGTCCCTCAACCTGATCCTCGATCAGAGGCTCATGGGATGAGACGGACTCCGGGGCAAAATCCTCAATGAAATCTATCACGGAGCGTGATTTTTTTTCGAGAGCATCGCGCACCACATTGCGGGCGATGGTGTAAAGATAGGCTTTGGGTTGCAGGATATCGCGCTCCCGCTCGGCCTGCAGCGCCCTCAGAATGGTCTCCTGGGCAATATCGTCGATGTCCGAGTTGGAAGGAGAGATACGGCGCACGAAGCGGCGTATGGCCGCTTCCTGTTCGCGAAATACCGAAAAAATGCCACCCTGGGCATCCCTTCTCGGGTGGTTCGCATCTGACACCATTCAAACCGTTCCAATCTTCAGATTTGACCACCGCAATCGGCAAGGGATCCCTCCCTTCATTGCCGCCGCCAAATTCAACACTCCCTGCCCTGCCACCCGCCGGCTGCGCGCCCCTGGAGGCGCAAACCGGCCAGCTTTGTGCGGGGTCTGCGTAGTTCTTGAGCAGTTCCCGCAAGTAACGCCCGGCGCAGCGGCTTACAATCAGCCCCGCTAAACACTTTCTGAAGCGGCCCGGCCGGACGCGGCCTGCCCGCCGGAAAGCGCAAAGCGCACGGCGGCGGCGGCATGAATGGCGGTAGAGTCGTATCCCGGCAGCGCAAGCCCGCCGGCATCAATCAGCAGCTGGATCTCGGTACATCCGAGAATGACCGAATCTGCGCCCCGTTTCGCTGCGGCCGCGATAATCTCGTGCAGCAGGCGGCGGGACTGCTCCTGGATGATGCCCTGACAAAGTTCATCGAAAATGATCCCATGAACCTTGGCCCGGTCCTCTGCCTCGGGAATGATGACCTCGATGCCATGGGCTGCCATCCGCTGGGTGTAGAAGCCCTGCTCCATCGTATAGCGCGTCGCCAGCAGCAGCGGCCGGCTCCGGCCATCAGTCTTCAGAGCGGCAGCTGTTTCATCAATGATATCTATCAGAGGCACCCCCGACATGCGCGCCACCTTATCGGCAACCAGATGCATCGTATTGGTGCAGATCAGGACACAGTCGGCCCCGGCCCGCGCCAGCCCGGCGCCCGCCCTCCCAAGCAACGCGCCGGCCTCATCCCAGCGATCTGCCGTCTGAAGGGCCACCACATTTGAAAAGTCGAGCGAGTTGAGGATGACATCCGCAGATGCGAGGCCGCCCCGCTGATCGCGAACCGCTTCATTGATGTAGCGATAGTAAGTCGCCGTGGACTCCCAGCTCATGCCGCCAATCAGTCCAATCGTTTTCATTCTGTCTGCTCCGGTTATACGACCACTCCATATGCATACCCCACCCCGCCGAGATCCCGCGCGCAATTCCGGAGCCATTTATCTATGAATGCGCAAGTTTGAAGCGCTGTTTTGGATCTATACGCATTTGGATTGCGCGCATCATGCGTATAGCGCTATGTGTTCTTCATGCTGGATGATCGCGACCGCAAACTTCTCGCCCTGCTTCAGGAAAACGCTGAGACGCATGTGGCCGATTTGGCCGAAGCCCTTTCGCTTTCCCCATCGGCCTGCTCACGCCGGATCGCCCGGCTGCGCGCCGAAGGCTACATCACCGGCGCGATGGCAATGCTCGACCGGAAGAAGATCAACCTGCCGACCACGATCTTTCTGCTGGTGCGTACCGGGCGGCACTCCAAGGACTGGCTCGACCAATTCCACAACGCTGTAAATGCGATCCCGGAAATCGTCGAGGTTCACCGCCTTACCGGGAATTTCGACTACATCCTGAAGCTCGTGCTGCCCAACGTCGAATATTACGACACGGTCTACAAACAGCTCCTGAAGCGGATGGAGATGTACGACATGTCCGCCTATATCTCGATGGAGACGGTAAAGCTCTCGCCGGGCCTGCCCACCCGGCATATCTGATCCCCCCGGACATCCGTTTCAGCGCATTGCGCGACATGCCCCCTCAGCATTTCCCGGAAAGCGCGCGCAAGACATCAACCATCAGCTTCAGAGACTCCTCTGTATGCATACGTTCAATGAGAAAAGCAGCCTCTCTCCGCAAGGCATCCATCCTTCCGGGGTGCTGGCTTGCGCGCCCCTCAAGCTTGGTTTCCGGTTTCTGGAACAGCACCGCCACCGGCACGCCGAATATATCGGACAAACGCGCAATCACCCCAGCGCTCAAGCGATTGGAGCCGGTTTCGTATTTCTGGAGCTGCTGATGACTGATGCCGAGCTCAACGGACAGCCCGGTCAGGGATTTCCCCCTCTGCGTTCGCAGGCGGCGCACATTGTCTCCGACAAGGCGGTCAACATCTGTTGGTAAGCGCGAGCCTGAGCCGTGCTTTCTCGGCGCCTTCATAGGGCTCTCTCCTGAGTTCGGCACACCCCCGCAAGGAAAGGATCCTTGGGGACTGAGCCTTGGCAATTTTTCCCCATCCCAATTTGCGCACGCCGGACTTTGTCCTCCGCGCGCCAGCTCTTGTCTCGTCAGACGCAGGAAGGCGTGAAACCTCCCCCTTCTGCCCCAAGCCGGCTCTGCGCCAGCCTTTCCCTTCTCTATCAAGCCGTTAAGCAGCGGCGCTCGATGCGTCCATTTACCCGAATGGATAGTGCGCTCCCGCTGCGGGAATCGAATATTCTGCCCAAGGAACAGTTTGATTTTTCACAGAATTACTTCTGGTGAGATCGCGGCTCCCTCTCGCCCTCCCACAACAAACAAGTCATAAGGGGTACCCGTTTGGATAGGTTGAGCAGGGGTCTGCGATCTGACTATGGATAGTTGCAGAGATCTGTGTGCCCCTTTCACATGCGTCTCTTACTGTTCAGGCTGCAGCTTGAGTGGTAGGCGACCGCTTCCAAGTCCCCCACCCACCGAAGTGGTCGCCGGCCGGGCAATTGCGCTCACATTTTGTTCAGTTAAACCTGAAGATGCAGCCCCTTTCCCTTATTCACGGGAGAAGGCTTTTAATCTGCCGTATGCGGTAAGATCAGCCGAAATTGTTACGCATCAAAAACGCTGCCTTGGGCGCGTCAGTGTCGTTCAAAAAAGTCGAAACCGCGTCGCTAATTCGAACTTATTGTCACACCGGAGGATAGTATAATTTACCCTCCCCATTTGGGTTACCGATATAACACACCCTTTCTATCTAGTCTTCTCCGGTAACCTACACCTATACTCGCGGGGGTTGCGAAATAGCGCCCGGAAAACTTGGCAATATTTACGAAACCTACACCAGAAGTTGGAGGTTTCGCAAAACCATAGTGAGAGGCCGTTCCTGTAACGTGCTGGGAAAAATGAATATTCTTGTCGCCGACGACCACAACCTGTTTGCAGATGCTCTTTCGTGCCTTCTGGGGGCACATCCGGAAATTTCTGTCATCCACAAATCATCTGACTATGCGAGCACAATACGTATGCTTTCGGCTACCGAGGGCGTAGATCTGCTCCTGCTGGACCTGCGCATGCCCGGCATGGAAATCCCCAACGGCATTAGCCGGATCAAGGAATGGTTTCCGGCGCTCTGCGTCATTGCGCTGTCCGGCTCCGCTTCGCGCCAGGAAATCGAATCCTGCATTGCCAGCGGTGCCCAGGGATTCATTTCAAAGACAGTTCTCGGGCACGAAATCGTCAGGGCCGTCAAATTGATCTACAATAGCTCCTCATCGTCTCTGGAAGACGTAACCTTTGGCATAAAAGAACACAGCGACCGGACGAAACTGCGCCTTACCGAGAGAGAGCACAATGTTCTCAGCCTGCTCCACCGGGGAATGACAAACAAGGAAATGGCCAAGGAGATTGGCATCTCTCCTGAAACGGTGAAGATTTATGTCAAATCCATTGGTGACAAGCTGAGCGCGCGCAACCGGACGGACCTGATTGTGCGCGCTTTGGAAACCGGCTTGATTCAGAACCTCGACAGCTGATCCAGCTGTCAGGCGATCCCTTGCTCGGGGCTGGACTCACCATGCTCCTGCGGCCGCTTCCGCCGGAGCCAGCGTTCAGGGGACCGCTCAAAGAGGCTCATATCCCGAGGCCGCCAGAAATGTTGGCCGGACCTCGGGTGCCGGGCTCCATCGATGGCGGGCATACCGCCCTCCTGATTGAACTGCATGGACGAGAATCCAAGCGGCAGTTCCAAATCCGGCGAAAGATACATCCGCGCGCCGCCGCCCTCGTCGAGATGGCGCGCGGAAGGGAGTATTCCAAAGTCCATGATCGGTGTGAAATTGCAGCCATCTGGCTGATCGCTGCCCATCGGCTCGTAAAACCGCGCATCAATATCTGGGTCGATACCGATCTGGCGGATGAGCGAAATACGGTTCCGGAAAAGGCTCTGCGTCTCAGGCGAAGCATTTGCCCACCAGTCCATCAGCAGCCGCCCGCCCACCGGCGCGCCCAAGTGATCAAAATGACAGGCACGCCGCCCCTCCCTGACCCTGTTGAGGAAGGAGACACGCAGGTGCAGATCGGGCCTCGAGAAGGCAATCGTCCGCCGGAAACGCGCCCACGCCCGGCACCAGGACAGATGCGCCGGGGCGCGGTGTCCACCGCCCCAGGAGTAATGCGATCGGGCAAGAAAGATCAGCACGCCTTCGGCTGCTGGGTTAATGCGGCTTACATAGATAAGCGCCTGCTCAAGCCGGCGATTGAATACGGCTTCCACAACCTGATCTGACGCATCATGCCCCAGTGCGGCATCCGCCATAAGAAGAAGATAGGGGCGCCGCTCTCCCGGAGTGGCGCCCGGAAGAACCGTCCAGTTATGCAGTCCATATACGCCAGGGGCTTGCTGCAACCCGGCTTCACCCGCCTGCACGACAGTGTTCAGGATATCCTCGGCCTTGTTTGCATCACCGTGCCATTGCCGAACGCTTCCCCGGATTCCTGCATGATCCATTCTTCTGTCCCCTGCGTAATGTTGTTTTACTGCTCCGCGCGCACAACCAGCATGGGCCGCACACCTATATTTTCTGCGTCTATCCCGAACAGCGCCTGCCATGCTTCCAGATGATTTGGACGCCGAGCCAAGCGCACCGATCAGCGGCTGACAGGGTCCTCGCCACCATCATCATTGTCGCGCGTGGCGACATATAACCCCAGTGCGCCCGCACCGGTAGCGACAACTGCGGACGTTGATATTGTCCCACCACTGAGTATTCCCGGCGAGTCGATCTGTGTGATGGGCACCACACATAAATCCCCCGTCAGGACTATCGTGCTCATCGGCTCAACAACACGCCGGCAGTCCGTCACATTAAGAACAACGCGGCCAACCCCGCTCGTTGAAATCCTGTCTCCCAGGAAGACGGGATCACCCGATCCGAGGGAATAAGTCGCCCCGTCGCGCTGGACGATCACGGAACCGACTTCACCTTCCACAAGTGATGCCTGTCCGACACGGACGGCACCGCCGGACGGGGTGTCTGGCGTCTGCTCCGCCCCGGCAGGAAACGGTCCTGACAGGATAACCGCAAGCATTGCAGTCATGGTGCTTCTGTATTTCAGCATAATTCACT
This sequence comes from Hyphomonas sp. NPDC076881, assembly GCF_050269995.1. Lineage (NCBI taxonomy): Bacteria > Pseudomonadati > Pseudomonadota > Alphaproteobacteria > Hyphomonadales > Hyphomonadaceae > Hyphomonas > Hyphomonas sp. NPDC076881. The sequence goes on from NZ_JBNNJJ010000020.1 coordinate 40,602, forward strand.
TTCCTGTTCTTGCGGGCTGCTCACGCAGCGCCTCTATACCAGGCACCGAACCTGGATCTGCCAAAACGGCCACCGGAAGAGGCGGCCTCATCCCGGCCGGGACCAGCTGCCCCGGCACCTACTGCCTGAAGGGTCGCCCGGTTCGCGCCGTCTATCATCAAAGCGCTCAACACCCCGCTACGATAAGCACCGGTATCCACGCAGATCCTGTTCCTGCGGATGACGGGCTCAGCACATACAGAGTGACCATGCACCACGACATGACCGAAACGTTCCGGGCTGCTCAGGAACGGCTCCCGGATCCATCGCAAGTCGCGTGGTGTCTGATCGCTTAGGGATCGCCCCGGCCGGACGCCCGCATGCACGAACAGGTAATCTCCGAACACCACATAGTCATGAAACGATGCAAGGAAGCTGAGATCTTCAGGCGGAATGTGTTCCTGCAGCACCCGGAGCATCTGGGCATCAGACTTTCCAGCAAGATCCTTTGGGCGAACACCATAGCTGGCAGCACATTCTTCGCCGCCGTGCAGAAGCCAGGCCCTGAGCTGGGACACATCTTCCCGCATCCCTCTCAGAAGGCTCTCTTCATGATTTCCCATCACGAAGTAGGGCCAGACAAAGGGGGGAAGTCCATGCCTGAGAAAATCAATAACACCGCGGGAATCCGGACCGCGATCAATGACGTCTCCCAGAAAGACGAGAACCACCTCCTTTGTGGGCTGCGTATGGTTATGCGCTGAAATCTGCTCGATCATCTGCTCAAGCAGGTCCAGGCAACCATGGACATCACCGATGACATAAGCCCGTTTGCCCGGGGGGCCAGATGGCCGCTCCCGCTCCCCACGCAGCCGGCGGAAGATCCTTTCAGCCATCATGGGCCGCCCGTCCGCAAGATGAACCAAGGACACCGATCTAATCCGATCCCACACCGCATGTCAGACACACCTTTATCCCATGATGCCCCCTGATCGGCGCCGGGTAACCCTCCCCATTTGGGGGCCCCGTGAAGATGCCAATGAGGGGAGTGCCCGCCACCTCTAGTTCCTGCGATCCTGAGCGTCATCAAGATGAGGGGCTAGGATCTGTCACGGGCCGCTTGCGCCGCAAGCGGAACCTTAGGCGGCGCCGGCTTGGGAATAAGGGGGCACAATGAGCCAGATAAATCCGCCATCGGATCATACCGATTCTGTGGCTGAACGTGGCTATTGGTATGCCGTTCAGACACTTTCTGCGCAGGAAAGCGTGGCCATCACCCATCTGAACCGGCAGAAATACCGCACATTCTGCCCCATGATCTCACGCAAGGTTCGTCATGCCCGGAAGACTTCCATCCGGCACAAACCTCTCTTTCCCGGATATGTATTCGTACAGCTGGACCCTTCGCGGGATAACTGGCACTCCGTAAACGGAACCTATGGTGTGTCCCGGCTGATTGCCTTTGATGGGCGCCCCAGTCCTGTGCCGGCTGCCGTCATGAACGCGCTACTGGCATTTTCCGACGCCCCCTTGCCGCCTGATGATATCCCCTGTGGCGCAAGGGTGCGGATCGACTCCGGCGCCTTTGATACCTGGGTCGGTGAAATCTGCCAGCTTCCGGACCGGGATCGCGCTGTGATTCTCCTCGACCTGCTGTCCCGCAAGGTCCCCGTCACCGTTTTCCGCCACCAGATTTCAAGAGTTGCATGACCCAGCCCCATCCGAACCTGCCTCATTCCCTGGGCTTTTCCCACGCGGATACCCGAAGCCTCACCCAGACGCATGGAGGCCGTCTCCTCCAGACTGCAGCCGCAGTTCTGGAACGTATGCGCGTTCAGCTGTCGGGGGGGCTCATAGTCGCCATAGCGCTGCCAGCAGTCATCCTTCGCCTCCTGTTTCCCGATGGCGTATATGCCATCGATGTGCTGATCTCTTTCGGTGCTGCGCTTGCCGGCCTGACAGCGGGCTTCACGATATTCCGTAAACTGTCTTCGTATGGCACCTCGTGCCACGGCCTGATCAGCATCGCCAGCTTCACCGCGAGCTTTGCAAGCGTGGCGTCGGCATTGTGGCTGTTGGATATTCCCCCCTCCCCGATTTTTCTCAGCATCAGCTGGGCACTGACAGTCGTGTGGTTCTGGTTCGTTTCAGCCGCCATCGCTTACCGGCGGCCGGGCATTTATATTGTGCCCCCTGGAACTGATCTGAGAAAGCTTGACGCCGTTCCGAATGCCACCTGGATCAACGTCAAGGAAGTTTCCGAAGCGGCGGGTTTCGGGAACATTCCCGTCATATCAGACGCGAGCGCAATCACTGCGGATACGGACTGGCCCAGCTTCCTGTGTGAGGCAGCCATCAATGGCAGGACCGTTCTCACCCCCGATCAGCTCATGGAAGCAAGCGCCGGCCGTCTGAGAATATCGGGTGGATACGCCCAGGACATCGCCCGGTCGCCCGGTCATGACGCCATCTACCCGAGGGCGAAGCGTTATGTCGATGTTTTGACATCGCTCATTGCCCTCGTGTTGCTCTGCCCCGTCATGCTGCTTCTTGCGGTGATCATCCGGATGGAAAGTCCGGGTCCCGCGATCTTCCGGCAGAAGCGGATGGGGTATCGGGGGCGAGAGTTTACGGTCTACAAGTTCCGATCCATGCGGGCTGCCAGGGAAACGGGTGACGCACTGTCACGCGATATGACGCAGACAGATGATGATCGCATAACGCCCATCGGCCGGATTATCCGGAAGGTCCGGGTCGATGAACTGCCGCAGATAATCAACATCCTGAAAGGTGAGATGAGCTGGATCGGCCCAAGACCCGAAACCGTGAATCTTTCGCGCCACTATGAACGCAACATCCCTCATTACCGCTACCGGCATATGGTTCGCCCCGGCATCACAGGCTGGGCCCAGGTTCGCCAGGGGCACGTGGTCAGCGTTGAGGACGTGTCAACCAAACTGGAATACGATTTCTTTTATGTGAAACACCTCTCGCTCTGGCTTGATATTCTAATTGCGGTGCTGACTGTGCGCGTGGTTCTCACCGGACACGGCGCAAAATAGCCTGCCAGCAAGCCCTGAGTTCATGATAAATTAATCCGTATGCTTATTAACTAAGCCGTCTGGACGATTCAGAATTCCTGCATGATATCATGCACTTTGGATTCAAATTTGTGCAGCAGGCTGATTTTTTTCAGTTTTCATCCGGCAAATGTTGACCAGCTGGAATCTGAAATATAACACTGCCGACGCTCCGGAATACTGCCCCGCGCACCAGGGAGTGCGGTAGCTTTGGAGCCCCCTCTTACGCCAGTCCTCCTTCCGATTTTGTCCTGCGGCAGACGCAAGGCAACAGCGAACGAGATCTGGCCTGATTATGGTTTCCCATGCGTGTTGCGATTATTGGTACGGGCTATGTAGGGCTTGTGTCTGGGGCCTGTTTTGCTGATTTCGGGCATACGGTGACCTGCGTGGACAAGGATGCCGGCAAGATCGAGAAGCTGAAGGCGGGCGTCATGCCGATCTATGAGCCCGGCCTCGACGCCCTGGTGGCGAGCAATGTCAAGGAAGAGCGGTTGTTCTTCACGACCGATGCCCGCGAAGCGATCAAGGGCGCCGATGCGGTGTTCATCGCGGTGGG